>CAZUXS010000036.1:0-16871 GCA_964624605.1 uncultured Lachnospiraceae bacterium
CCATATCGGCACAGGCAACCCAAATATTTTCCTTTTTCAAATCCTCTATGGTTCTTGCTATGTTTGTCACTCTTGCAACGGGCACAAACTCAACAGCACCTGCGGAGGTTTTGCTGACTATTGCGGAAAGTCCCACAGCTCTTCTTTTAGGTATGATTACACCGTGTGCACCGCAAGCATCGGCTGTTCTTATAACTGCTCCCAGATTATGAGGGTCGGTTATTTCATCAAGCACAACGATGAAAGGGTCTTCTCCCTTTGCTCTTGCCGCAGCTATGATATCTTCCACCTCACAATATTCATGTGCGGGGCACATAGCTATTACGCCCTGTGAATTGTTGCTCTTTGTGAGCTGTTCCATCTTCACCTTGTCAATTTCCTGCACAATTATGCCCTTTTCTTTTGCCTTTGCAACAATGACCTTAAGTGTGCCCTCAATTTCGCCTTTTTTTACAAATATCTTGTCGATAGGCTTATCGTGATTTATGGCTTCAAGCACTGCATTTCTGCCCTCAAGCTGCAATCCCTCATCATAAGCGGAGTTATCCTCATATTTGCTGAACTTATTTTCAAAGTTCTTTTCAAAACGTCTTTCTCCTCTGCCCTCACGTCTTTCACCTTGAGGTCTTCTTCCACGCTCGCCTCTTTCATTTCTTGGCTTGCCTGTTCTTTTTCCGTAATTTTTCATTTATCATCTTCCTTTCCGGGCGTAATGTCATATCTGACCATAGCCTCATTCACGTCCAAAACATTTACTACGTATTCGTTATTCTTATTTATTTCATCAACACTTATATCTTCGTCGGCAAATACAATACCACCGTTGTAATATCCCTTATTTGTTACCCAACTCTTATCTGCAAAATATGCTATACCCTCATAGCCGTCATCAAATATATCGTTGCCAATGTAAGGATATTCGTCACTTAAGTTGAACATATTTACAATAGTAGGCAATACATCACTTGTGTTGCACACCTTTTCAACGTGTGTTTCCTTAAGTTCGGGATTATATATAAAAAGACAGTTCTTTTGAAACATATTCTTATCGTAGGTTCTGAGGTCACATACCTTTGAAAGCTCCTCATTGGATAAATCATAAGCATAGTGATCCGTAAAACCTATAATAATCGTATTTTCAAGCTGTCCGTCCTCCTTAAGTCTTTCAAGCAAGCCCGCAAACATATCATCCGTCTGCCTTGCCTGTGCCATAAGTCCGTTTATCTTTTCATCGTCGGTCTTGTTTCTGTATTCGGGGTGCAATTCGTATGCCGCCTCCGTAGCCGCATTATCCACATAAGGGAAATGACCGGAAATTGTAATCAAGAAGTTCATAAACTTGTCGCTTCTGTGCGCAAATCTTTGGTAAATATCCTCATTCAAGTACAATACTCTGTCATCATTTATATCAACACCATTGGGTATACCGTCCTTATATGAATCGCTGTAACTGTTCATATTCTCATATCCCCAAGACCTGTGTATTCTTCCTCTGCTGTAATATGAAGCCTTATTTGCATGAAAACTTTCCGCAGAATAACCCTGTTTTTCAAAAAGCCTTGCCATAGCATTGCTGTAAGTGTTATTCACAAACAAGCAAGCACTTTCACCGCTTGCAGGGTTATAATTTCCCGTATTAACGGCATATTCCGAATTAAAAGTAAGTGCACCGAAACCTGAATTGTAAAAATTATCAAACCAATAGCTGTTGCTCTTCATACTGCTTAAAGTAGGCATTGTTTCGGGTGTAATCAACCAATCGTCAATGCTTTCCATAAGCACAACAATAACGTTTTTACCCTCAAATTCTCCGGTATGTTCATTATTGTTATGTTCCGCCTTGTTATTGAAAAATTCAACAACCTTTTCTTTTTCTGCCGCACGGTCTGTGCTTAAAGCTACGGAAATATACTTTGCCGTAAACTGATTCACACCAACCAAACGAATAACACCGTACACATTTACACATTTTTTATACACATCGGCATCATTTTCAATTATGAATTCTTCTTCATAACCGGGAAAATGTCCGTCAAAAAATCCTTTAGGTATGTATATGGCACAAGCTGTCAATATTGCAACCATAGCACAAAGCAGCGGCATAGTAACATATAATTTAATTCTTATTTTAAACTTGCCGTAAAAATACTGAACAGCTATACCGACAAATACAAGTAACAAAAAAGCAACATCAATTATCGGCTCTGTTTTTGCCATGGCAGGCAGAGCAAACTTCATGCCCTCACCGGCAACTCCCAGCATTGTGTACGGAAAAAGATTTCCGAATACACAATAATAACAATACTGTGCAAAGCAATATATAAGCAAAATATAATAAAAAATACAGTACAACACCCTTGCCACCCTATTGGAAAAGAGCATTACAAATGTACCGGTTATAAAACACCAAAGCAATGTAAATTCAAATATATTCTTTGCGCCTATGTTAATTTTAACACTTGCCAAAAAAAGCTGATTTACAATCAAAAAAGACGTACACACCAACATATAGAAAAAAAGCGTAACCTTATGTTTTTGATAAAACTCACTCAATTTTTCCTTTTGTTTTTTTAAAATATCCTTCATCTCTAAGCACCTCTTAAACCTTTATACTCGCTCTGAAATCTCTTTCGGCTTCACGCTGTGCATCCTTCTTTGCAATGTCGTGACGCTTGTCATAAAGTTTTTTACCCTTAGCTATACCTATATCCACTTTAACAAGACTGCCCTTAAAATAAATTTTAAGCGGCACTATTGTCATGCCGGCCGTTGCCACCGCACCGGTAAGTTTGTTTATCTCATATTTGTGCAGCAACAGTCTTCTGTCCGCAAGTGGTTCATGATTGAATATATTTCCCTGTTCATAAGGGCTTATATGCATATTTTTAAGTATAGCCTCACCGTTTTCGATTGATATATAACTGTCCTTAAGGTTGCATCTGCCCGCCCTTATTGACTTTACCTCCGTACCCGTCAGGGATATACCCGCCTGAAACGTTTCTTCTATAAAATAATCATGATATGCTTTTTTATTTTGAGATATTATTTTTATGGCATCCTTAGCCATATTTAAACACTCCTTTCATTCAGCGTTTACGCAATTCTTCCAAGAGTTCGTATGGCACACGCAAATTTCCGTAACCCGTACCCAAATCAAGCATAGGCTTGTTATCGCCGTGATAATCACTGCCGCCCGAAAGCTTAAGGCGATATTTTTGAGCTATCATTTTAATATACTTCACATCGGACGGGCTGTGTGTGGGATAATACGCCTCTATGCCGTATAAACCCGCCAAAGTCAAATCCGATATTATTTTTTCCAGTCTTTTCTGCCCCATTCTGTAAATCATAGGATGTGCAAGCACTGCGGCACCACCCGCATTTTTTATAAAACGCACAGCCTTGTTCCAACCCGGCAGCTCACGGCGAATATATGCGGGTTTATTATCTCCTATGTATCTGTCAAAGGCTTCCTTTATGGAGCTGACATAGCCGTTCTTCAAAAGTGCCCTTGCAAAATGTGCCCTTGTGATTATGCCACCGTCAGCCGCTTTTTCAACCTCTTCATAAGTCAGCGGAATACCCAATGCATTGAATTTTTCAACCACAAGTTTATTCCTGCGTATTCTTTTTTCCCTTGTATCTTTCAGTATTTTTCTGAGTTCCTCATTGTTTCTGTCCACAAAAAGACCTACTATGTGTACCTCGTCGTTTTCGTACTCTGCGGAAACCTCAATACCCGACACAACCTCAACGCCGACTTGTTTTCCGCAAGCTTCCGCTTCCTCCAGACCGTCCATACAATCGTGGTCTGTTACGGCAACAGCGGATAACCCCTTTACCGCTGCATATTTTACAAGCTCGGTAGGTGTCATCGTGCCATCCGAAAATGTTGTATGTGTGTGCAAATCAATAAATTTTTCCGATTTCATATCTGTTACCCTCTCCTGTAATAATTATCTATAACACAAAATATAATATACTAAATCATATACAAACCAACACGGAGTAAAACAATGAAAAAAATGAATAAAACCAAAGTCGGCAATCCTCTGTCTGCTATGCTTAAGCTCACAGTTTTTTCACTGCTTATAAATATAGGTGTGATAGCCGTTTATGCCACACTCATCACTGCCTGCGATTTAAGTGACGGTTTTGTAAATGTCGTCTCACTTTTGACGCTGTCCCTCTGCTGTCTTATCTTAGGTTTCGGCACTGCACGAACGGCAGGCAAAAACGGACTTCTGTGGGGTATGTCCTCGGGTGCTTTTCTCTGTGCAATAATGTTTTTGATATCCTATTTCTGCACGGAAAACCCCTCTTTTGCATCGCATCAAATAACAAGGCTTATATCCTGCCTTGCAAGCGGAGGCATAGGCGGCATCATCGGCAGGCATTGACCTATGGAACCGCTGATTATTTAATTAACACAAACCTATGTTTATGTGATTTATTTCATCACCGTCAAGGCTCTTTATTGTAAACACGCCCTCTTCATATACCATATAGCTGTTTGCACTGCCGTTTTTAGGTATTGAAACGGAACCCGGATTTATGTAGGTGTATTTTTCACCCTCCCTTTCAGCCTTTTCAATAACGGGTATATGTGTATGACCGTGGATTAAAATATCCCCCTGCTTAACCATAGGCGGCTTACTTGTGTTAAAATTGTGACCGTGAGTTACAAAAACCATTTTGTCCTCAATGTACATAATCATATACTCAGCCATAACCGGAAAATCAAGCACCATTTGATCCACCTCAGCCTCGCAATTACCTCTTACCGCAAGTATTTCACTCTTAATATTGTTAAGGGCGGCAATAACAGCCTTTGGATTATAATCCTTAGGCAAGTCATTTCTGGGACCGTGATAGAGAAGATCTCCCAAAAGTATAAGCTTTTCGGCATTTTCTCTTTCATAAGCCTCCAACATCTTGTTGCAGTAAAAAATTGACCCGTGTATATCGGATGCAAACATAAGTTTCATATAAATATCCTCCAAATTCAACGTATAATGCCATTATATCATCAAATCAATATTTTTTAAAGTGTTTTTTTCCAATTAAGGAGTTAATATGAATAAATTAAAACAAAATTTAACGATTATAACAGAAATCATACTCGCTTTCATACTTTTTTTGCTGATACTCAAGCATTTTGAAGTGACGTCAACTTCAGCCGATTCGGACACCGTTGCAAAACTCGCCATCATTATAGATGATTTCGGCAACAACTCCAAGGGCACTGCGGAGATGCTGGCACTCCCCATAGTTTTCACGGGTGCGGTTATGCCCAATATGCCCTACAGCACCGAGGAGGAAAATAAACTGCTCGAAAACGGCAAAGCCGTGATACTTCATCAGCCCATGCAGGCACACACGGGACAGCTCAGCTGGCTTGGCGAAAATCCCATTCTATCCTCACAAAGTCCCGAAAAGGCAGCCGAAATACTGGAGCAAAACATAGAACAACTCAATTATCCCAAAGGTTTTAACAACCACATGGGTTCGGCAATCACAGAGGACGAGGCGAAAATGAATGCCCTCATGGAGGTTGCCGCCAAAAATAATATGTTCTTCGTTGACAGCGTAACAACACCGAAATCCGTTGCCCAAAAATCCGCAGAAAAATATAACGTACCCTACATTAAAAGAGATGTGTTTTTGGACAGCACACAGGATAAGGAAAAAATAAAATCAAATCTAAGGCAGGCGGCGAAGATTGCACTTGAAAACGGTTCTGCCGTTGCGATAGGTCACGTAGGTGCGGAGGGCGGCGTTGTGACAGCCGCCGCAATAAATGAATTAAAGGACGAAATTGAGGGCATGGGCATTGAATTTGTGACGGTTGAGAATTTATTAAAATAATTCCGACTAAAATACTTGACATTAACTCTTGTTAGTGCTATTATATTTAAAGCCGACAAAATAAGTCGGAATTAGAAGAGGGGTTAAATGACTATGAAAATATCTACAAGAGGCCGTTACGGTCTGAAAGCTATGGTGGATATTGCGGCAAACTCGGGAAACAATACCTGTGTGTGCCTTAAAAGTATTGCCGAAAGAACAAACATAAGCGATAACTATTTGGAACAGCTTATTGCTCCGCTCAAACGTGCAGGGCTTGTAAAAAGCATAAGGGGTGCACAAGGCGGTTACATCCTCGGCAAAGATGCGAAAGACATATCCGTCGGAGATATATTAAGGGCGGTTGAAGGCCCTATGGATTTGGTAGAATGCCTTTCCAACACCGATGCTTGCGGCAGCGGAAATTGCGAGTGTTGCACAACAAAAAGCGTGTGGCACAAGCTTAGCGAAAGCGTAAATGAAGCGGCTGACAGCATATCCCTTTCGGAACTTATAAAATAAATAAACTTACACAAGGAGTGAATATAAATGGAATGTTATTTTGATAACGCCGCAACAACTCAAACAAGACCCGAAGTTGTTGAGGAAATGACAAAATATTTTACTGAGAGCTACGGCAACCCATCAAGCATATATAAGCTTGCACAGAAGAACAAGAAAGCCGTTGACAAAGCAAGAGAACAGGTTGCAAGCGTTATAAACGCAAATGTGGATGAAATCTACTTCACAGCAGGCGGTTCAGAGAGTGACAACTGGGCACTTAAGGGTATTGCCGAAAGCTATGAAAGCAAGGGCAAGCACATCATCACAACAAGCATTGAGCACCATGCTATTTTGCATACTTGTGAATATCTTGAAGCAAAGGGTTACGAGGTAACATACCTCCCCGTTGACGAATACGGCATAATCAGAATGGAGGACTTAAAGGCGGCTGTCCGTCCGGATACCATCCTCATTTCCGTTATGTTTGCAAACAATGAAATAGGTTCAATTCAGCCTATTGCCGAAATCGGTGCATTTGCAAGAGAAAAAGGCATTGTTTTCCACACAGATGCGGTTCAGGCTTTCTGCCACGTACCTATCGACGTAAAAGCAATGAATATCGATATACTTTCATTGAGCGGTCACAAATTCTACGGTCCAAAGGGCATAGGTGCTATGTACCTCAGAAAGGGTATCAAAATCAAGCCTCTTATCCACGGCGGTCAGCAGGAAAGAAACAGACGTGCAGGCACAGAAAACGTACCCGGTATAGTTGGTATGGGTCTTGCGGCTGAACTTGCGGCAAAGGAAATGCCCGAGGAAATCAAAAGACTTGAATATCTTCGTGACAAGGTTATAAAGGCTATACTTGAAAAAGTACCTCATTCAAGACTTAACGGACATCCGACAACAAGACTTCCCGGCAACGCAAATATCAGCTTCGAGTTTGTTGAAGGTGAATCCATACTTCTTCTTTTGGACTACAAGGGTATATGTGCAAGCAGCGGCAGCGCCTGTACAAGCGGAAGTCTTGATCCGTCACACGTACTCCTTGCGATAGGACTTCCACACGAAAAGGCTCATGGTTCAGTAAGAATTTCAATAGGTCACTTCAACACAGAGGAACAAGTTGACTATCTCATTAACGAGTTACCTCCAATCATTGAAAGAATGAGGTCAATGTCACCGTTATATGAAGAATATTTAAAGAATAATAAAGATTGATAATAAAGGAGAATTTACACGATGGATTACAGCGAAAAGGTAATGGACCATTTTATGAACCCAAGAAACGTGGGTGAAATTGAGGACGCAAGCGGTGTCGGCACTGTTGGTAACGCAAAGTGCGGCGATATCATGAAAGTATACCTCAAAATATCCGATGACGGCATTGTTGAAGATGCAAAGTTCAAAACTTTCGGTTGCGGTGCAGCTGTTGCAACAAGCTCAATGGCAACAGAAATGATAAAAGGCAAGTCTATTTCAGAAGCTATGCAGATTACAAACAAGGCTGTTATGGAAGCACTCGACGGACTTCCACCTGTTAAGGTACACTGCTCATGTCTTGCAGAAGAAGCACTCCACGCTGCACTTTGGGACTATGCACAGAAAAACGGCATTGTAATTGAAGGACTTGAAGAACCCGTAAACGATATCCACGACCACGAGCTTCCTCCGATTGAGGAATAAAAATGGCTGATTATCAAAGAGCGGTTCAATATTATGAAACGGATAAAATGGGTATTGTGCACCACTCAAACTACATTAGATATTTTGAGGAAGCACGCACCTATTTTATGGATATAAACGGCATAAACTATGCCAAAATGGAAGAAAAGGGATTGATGCTCCCCGTCATAGAGGTTGACTGCAAATACAAGACAGGCGCAACCTACGGACAAATTGTTGTGGTTGAAACCGAAATCACAGACTGCAACGGCATTACACTTTCTTTCTCCTACACAATAAGAGAAAAAGAAAGCGGCAAAATCTGCACAGAGGGCAAAAGCAAACACTGCTTTGTGGATATGAACTTCAAACCCGTAAAGCTCCAAAAAATTGCCCCCGAAATTTACGAAAAAATCTGTGCAATAAAAAAAGCGTAACCGAAACTCATTTAATGAAACTTATTTTCGGTAAACGCCTAACATCCATATAAAATATATCAGCTGAAACAGCCGCCAAAGTTTGCAAAACAAAGGCGGCTGTTTTTTTATTTACTTTTTCACCGACGGATAAGGCTTCCTCTCGTCCGTTCTCCCAATCAAATAGTCCACACTAGTGTTATAAAAATCCGCTAACTTACCCAAAACCTCAATAGGTATCTGTCGCCTGTCATTTTCATAATTTGAATATGTCCTCTGGTCAACATTAAGTATACGCCCAATATATTCCTGAGTTAAATCATTGTCCTCTCTCAAATCTCTGATTCTTCTGTACAGCAAAAAAATCACCCCGTTGAAAGATTATCACAGAACAATTTGAAGTATTGACTTTTACTACAATATGTAGTAAAATTTATTGTGATATAGGAGGTATACTATGGACGAAAACTACGAAACAAAAAATTATTCAAATAAAATTCAAGCCTATTGCAAAAATTGCGTATTCTATAACGAACTTTGCAGACTCTCAAACGAAACAAAATCTCCAAACAACGTATGCCGTGATTGGAAATATAACTATGCCGATACCAATATAAATACAATTATAAAATTCGACTAATACAATAAAAATCAGGGTGCATATCTAACCACACCCTGTTATACTATAAAACAACAAAATAAGTATCCTATTCCCCTAGTTTTTCGCCTCATCCGTCATTTTTGCAAGCAAAAATGACACCTTCCCCGTAGGGGAAGGCTAAAAGCGGCTTCGCCGCCTAAAAAGCATTATAGATTTATCCCACAATAGTGGTTTTACCTCTTAAAAACCTTTAGTGGTAAAACCCAAGTACGGTTTTGGCAGGATGCCCCAACCATACCCATACGGGTGGGTGCAGGGGCAACCCGCCACCAAACTACGCTAAGCCAACGTACTCCACGCCCCTGCCCGTTAGGGGTATGGGGCGAATCTAGTTTCAAAATTACAAAGTAATTTTGAAATCCCGTAGGGATTCGCAGTTTTGCTTCGCAAAATGCGAACCACCCATCATTTTTGATTCTTTTTTTGTAAAAAAGAATTTACAACAACCCACTCTTTTTAAGCTGTGTTCTTATTTTACTACCAACAAATGCGGCAATAAGTATTTTTATAAAATCTCCCGGTAAGAACGGAAATACGCACAATGCCATTGATTCGGCAAGAGGAGTTTTGGTTGAAAGAATAAACCAAACCGTACCGAAAAGGTAGCAAACCGCCGTGCCGAGTATCATACCTACAATGCAAAGAATCTTTTTGTTCTCAAATTTTTCTATGAAAACACCCGATATCAGTGCAAGGAAGATAAAGCCGACTATATAACCTCCCGTAGGACCGACCAATTTTGGCAAACCGCCTGTAAAGCCCGAAAACACAGGCACACCCACAAGACCTATAAGCATATACAATATGTAGCTCACAAGACCCTTTTTTGTACCCAGCAAGTACAATGAAAAGTAAATTGCCAAATTTGTAAATGAAATCGGGACAATACCTATGTTTATGGACAAAGGTCCGAGAATACAGGTTACCGCCGTCATAACGGCAATTGTAATCATACTTTTTGTTTTGCTGTTCATTTATATCACCTCGATAATGAGTATATCAAATCGGCAAGCAATTGTCAACCATATTTTAGTTTCGCGTTTACAATTCCTGTTTTATAATAAATAAAAAATATATTTGACTTATATTATAATTTAGCGTATAATGGATACAGAATTTCTTAAGATTTTATTACGCTATACATATACAGGTGACATTTATGGAAAAATTATCAGTATTTTTGGAGAAACTGGAGAAGAACAGCATAGTAGTAATACTGCGGCGTGGCTTCCTTGCCATAGTTCCTTTCATTATTATAGGTTCATTTTGCTTACTTCTGGCATCGTTTCCTTTGGAAATATACCAAAACTTCATACAAACCTTTGCAAATGGGTTGTTCTATAACATTTTCAATTTGCTTTACAAATACACGGCAAATACAGTTTCACTCATGCTTGTTGCTTCAATAAGCTATTCATTCGCAAAAAAATACGATTCAAGGCGTATACCGTTGTATCTTATAGTTGCTTTCAGTTCATACTGCATTTTTGTAGGCAGTGCAAACAGAAAAATAAGTTTTGAGCTTTTTGAACCGAGTTACACGCTTACGGCTGTGCTGGTTACGCTTCTCTCTTGCTTATATTTGAAATTTGTGTTGAAGCTTACCAGAAAAAAGGATAAGACCACGTTTGAATCATTTCACTATGATATGCAGTATGTAAATTCATTTTCAATGCTGCTCAAAATTTTTGCCGTTATAGTTGTGTTTGCCTTGGCAGGTGCAATACTTGGTTATGTTGCCCCCCGCAACGGTATAGAAAATTTATGTTCATTCTTATTCACAGCAATATTTGAGCATATCGGCAGAAACTTTTTCGGAGTCATAGTGTATTCATTTATTGTGCATATACTTTGGTTCTTCGGTATACACGGTTCTAACGCAATGGCTGATGTGAGTAGCTACCTTTTCCAAAATACGCACATAGCCGAGGATGCGGCAAGACGTGCCTCATCCGATATATTCAGTGCCTCTTTTTATGATACCTTTGTCACCATAGGCGGCTCCGGTATGGTGTTGGCACTTGTAATTGCGATTATAATATGCTCACACAACAAAAACAACAGGCGATTGGCTTTTTCAAGCATAGTTCCCGCAATATTCAATATAAGTGAGCCGGTAGTATTCGGCTTACCTATAATTTTCAATCCGGTATTGCTTATACCTTTTGTGCTTGTGCCTATAGTTGTTTCAATAATAACAACAATTGCGTTTGCACTTGGGTTTGTGCCCATAGCCGACACTACAGTCAGCTGGACAACACCTATCTTAATAAGCGGTTATATTGCCACAGGTTCGATAACGGGTTCGATATTACAGCTTGTTAATCTTGCGGCGGGCATACTCATATATATGCCTTTCGTCAAAAAAATGGACGAGCCTCAAATGGATATGGTAAATAAATATATGAGCAATATCATAGGTATAGTAAACGAATGTGAAAGCATGGGTATCAATTCCGACCTTTTGAGCGGAAGTTCAAATGTGAACATAGCGGCTCAAAAGCTGCTTGTGGATATGTACAGTGCTATGGATAACAACGAAATACACCTTTGTTATCAACCACAGATAAATGACCAAAATCAAATCATAGGTGCAGAGGGACTTATGAGGTGGAAACATCCGTCTTGCGGATATATATATCCACCGCTTGTAATTCACCTTGCCTATGAAGATCACTGCCTTTACTATCTCACAATGAAACTTATCGATGAGTCCGCAAAGGCACTTGATGACCTTGTTAAGCGTGGTGCACACCACTTCAAGATGTCAGTCAACATCTCAACACTGGAACTTGAAAACAAGGAATTTTGTGAAACGGTTGAAAATATAATTTCGGTATACAACTTCGGCGACTGTATTCTTGCCTTTGAAATAACTGAAAGACTTGCCCTCACGGCAACACCTTTCATTGAAAAGAGTATTGAACGCCTGAGAAAAATGGGTATTGAAATAATAATGGATGACTTCGGTATGGGACACAGTTCCATGTCCTATTTACAGGATAACAGATTCAGCTACGTAAAAATAGACGGTTCTCTTGTAAAGCAGATACTTTCAAATGAACGTTCCTGCGATATCGTTGAAACGGTTTGTGAGCTTTCACAAAAACTCGGTTTTGAAGTCATTGCCGAGTATGTTGAAACGGAACAACAGAAAAACAAACTCCTTTCAATGGGATGTAAAATATATCAGGGTTATCTTTACAGCCCCGCAATCAACTATGAGGCTTTCCTTAAATATATGAAGCGTAACGGCGGTTTCAACAATTCCGCCATTGCCGAAAAAGAGGAAGCTCCCGTTGAAAATTCCGTAATCGGCGACGGTTCATTCAATCAGCAGAATGCAGCCGAGAGAGCGGTTGCCGCTGTTCAACTTGCAAATGTTCAGCTTGAAGAGGACAGACAACTTCTTGAAAATGCACATTCGGTTGATGATGCAAGGCGTGCCGCAGCTGCAATAACGGCAGCTAAGAGAAACGATGCTATGAACTCCGACGGTGCACTTTCCATAATCAACAAAACTCAATCAAACCTTGCCGAGCTTATGCAGACAAAGGAAGATGAGGACAACATAAAACAGTTGATTGAGGAGCAAGCCACAATTGATGCCGCCATAATGGAAAAATCCAGAATGGCAAGAGCGAGAGATCATCAGTTCGGTCTTACATCCGATTATGACAGAATGAAAAACAAAGAAAAACAGGAACCAACCGAAAGCGAAGAAAATTCCGAAAGCTAAAACAAAAACTGCTTGTCACTGTAATGCATGACAAGCAGTTTTTTTATTTAATTAAGCTCAATTTTATTCCGTATCATCTTTCACGTTTGCTGTAATACTTGTCCTCGTCTATGATTTCAAGCATAACATCGGCAATTTTAGGGTCAAACTGTGTACCCTTACCCTTTTCTATTTCGCCACGCACAACCTCTTGAGGTAACACATTTCTGTAGCTTCTGTTTGAGGTCATCGCATCATAGGCATCTGCAACACCTATGATACGTGCCGTTTCGGGTATTTCTTCACCATGCAATCCATTTGGATATCCCTTGCCATCATATCTTTCGTGGTGCCAGTGTGCACCCACAACAGCCTCGGGAAGTTCCGTCATATCTTTTAGTATATCCGCACCAATAACGGGATGCGTTTTCATAACACTATATTCTTCATCGGTAAGCCTGCCCTTTTTGTTTATTATTTCAACAGGTATACCTATTTTTCCTATGTCGTGCAACAAACCGATATAACGTATTCTGTTGGCTTCCTCCTCGCTTTTGCCCATCCTGATTGCAATTTCACGGGAATAGGTTGCAACACGCACAGAATGACCCTTTGTATACTTATCCTTTGCATCTATTGTGTTTGCAAGCGTAATCATGATTTGATTTGACAAATCTCGTATCTTGTCACTGCTTTCCTGTATTTTTTGTTCCGATATAAGAAGATACACACCTACGATTGTGAAAAGCATAAAAAGCAAGCTGAATACCCATATAACAAGCAGTGTTATGTTTTCCAAATCATTTTCGGCAACCTTTGCGGGCACAACACCCACAAGGCTCATTCCCGTCCATGTTAAATCCGATTTAAAAAAATAATAGCTTTCACCCGCTATTGTGCAGTATACGCTTGCAGAGGAAGAAACATTCAGTTTGTCGTTAAGTTCCGACTTCACATAATTATATTCCGAACTTTTCCATATTTCACTCCTTGCAAGCACAGAACCTTTAGGCTCAATGGCTATCAATCCGTCGGTATCTTGCACACTCACATACCCGTCACCGCCAAAGCAGAAAATAGCAAAATTTTTAGCTATCATATCTGTGGCATACTTTTTATATAAAACATATTTCACATTATTGTTGTGACAAACCGGCATCGTGAAAAGGAGTCCCTTTCCCTTGCCGTAGCTTATCGACGGATTTCCACGGAATGATTCTCTTATTCCGCTGAAATCACTACTTTGCAACGGCTCACCGTAAATTGCCGTGCCATCCAACCTGAGAAGTCCGTATGAACAATCTCTGCCCTTTGACACTGTGGAATATATATCAACTATATTTTTATAATCTTCTTCATTATTTTCAATTTCCTTTGAAATTCCCTTAAGTGTATCAAGCTCATCATTAAGCATTGTATCCGTCAGCTCTGCCCACTGCTGCGCCTCGGCAGATACCAGATGTGTGATATGTTCCCTCAACAGTGTATTAAGTTTGCGACTGAGCAAAAAACCGACAAGCAACATTATAAATGCAAAAATCAAAAAGCCACCCAACATTTTTCTGCTGAATTTTTCACTGATTTTCTTCATAAATTTCTACCCCCTCTGCAAACCAATCCATTTGCTGCAGAAGTACATCATCACTTATAACTTCGCCCTCGTTGCACCTCTGTTCTCCGTTGTTGTCATATATAACACCCGAAAAAACTTCGTAACCCGCTTCCATTTCATCTTTTGCCTTATCCACTTCATCCTTGACAGCATCCGATACCCTGTCCGAATAGAAATCCAACCTAACCGCATCGTTTTCAATACCTATCCAATAATTAGGCACACTCACCTGCTTTTTACGCATATAATCCCCTATTATTTCTCGATAAATCTTACTCCAATCGGATACGACACAAGTTAGAAGATGTGAGGAATAATCTCCTCGATCCATGTTGTAGCCTATCACATCAATGCCCATTTCCTCTGCCGCATCAACCACAAACGGACGATTTTGATGATATGTAAGTATATCCGCACCACCCTTTTCCTTTAGTGTGTGTGCAGCCTGTTTTTCCTTTTCCTCATCATCCCACGTGCCTGTAAACTTCACCAGTATCTCCGCCTGCGGATTTACACGCCTTACACCCAGTGCAAAGGCATTTATGCCACGGTTTACCTCGTTGTTGCTCATTGCCGCAACATATCCTATTTTGTTTGTGTTTGTCGTCATTCCCGCAACTATACCCGAAAGATACCTTGCTTGATACATTCTTGCAAAATATGCCGCATAATTCGGTATTGCCCTCTTTGTGGAACAGCAATAGAATGACATCTCGGGATGTGCCCTCATTATATCCTCTATTTCATCGGGATAATTATAGCTTTCGAGAATAACAATGCCTATACCCTCTTCGGACATTTCCTCAACCGCCTGTGCACATTTTCCCGAATATTCTGCTATATTTTCGTAAATTTTAACCTCAGCCCCGAGTTCTGTGCAGGCTTTCTCAATTGCTTGTGCATGCACACCGTTCCAACCGTATTCACCCCTTGCACCCGGCAGCACAACGCCCACCGTCACAGTATCATTTTTCTTTTCCGGATTAAAGAAAGCAATGGTTGCCACAATTGCAATCACAACAGCCACAGCCAAACACGTAAAAGTTACACCCAGTTTATTATTCTTCATCTATAACTACCCCCTCAACATACCAATCAAAAAGATTAAGCATAGCCTCATCCGTCATACTTTCGCCCTCGCCTACTCTTATTTTACCCTTATTGTCATAAATAGGTCCGTAAAACACATCATATTTACCATCCTCAAGCTTCTTTTTTTCTTCCTTTACGATTTCTTCCGTGCCGTCCTTTACTTTATCCGAAAAACGTGACATATCCACAATACCGCTTTCAACACCCTCCCAGTAATTACGGCTGACAAACTTATCCTGCAACACTTCTTTTATCCTCGGTGTATAGAAATTCTCCCATTTCCAAACGGCAGAAGTAAGATACATTTTTCCGTACTTATCACTGTTGTCACGATTATAGCCTATCATGTATATATTGCGTTTTGCAGCCTCATCATAAGGTGCGGAAGAATCGGAATGACAGGTCATAACATCAATGTTTTTACCGTCAAAAAGCTTTTGTGCGGCTTCTTTTGTCATATCATAATCATTCCATGATTGCGAATACCTGACATATACAGTTGCTTCGGGATTAACCTTACGTACCCCCAGCGTGAAAGCATTTATTCCACGATTCACCTCTGACATATCGTATGCCGCAACATAGCCTATCTCATTTGTTTCGGTTTGCAACCCCGCCACAATACCGCACAAGTACCTTATCTGATACATTCTGCCAAAATATGTTGACATATTGCTTTCTCTGTTTACACCTGCCGTGTGGAAAAAATGCAACTCCGGATGCTGCCTCGCCTCTTCCATGACATACGTTCCGTAATCATAGGAATTGCATATTATTATTTCACAACCCGATTTTATCAACTCCTCCATTACATCCTTGCACCTCTCATCCTGTGGCACATTTTCTTTGTATTCGATTAAAAGATTAAGTGTTTTAGCACTCTGTTCCAAACCATCATAGTGACTCTGCACCCAATTTTCATCATCTATATTGCCATTGAGCACAAGCCCGACCTTAGTCTGCTTTTTTGTGATATCAGTGTCCGTTTTCCTTGTATTTATTACAATAATACCAATAAGCACCAAAGCCATTATGACCACCGCAATAACAGCCAAACGTTTCATAGCAATCCCTCACTTTCTTCATTTGTTTCATACCCTCATAATAACGATATATTTATTTATATTATTATAACATAGTTTTTAAATAATTGCACCAATATTTTACATAATTTTATATTTTTTTAAACAAAATCACAATAAAAAAAGCAACCTATAACGTTTTTTAACATTATAGGTTGCTCGTTTTATAAGAATTGTTTTCTCTCGAGAATGCACGCATTTTCGGCAATTATTTATACCATTTTTTCAACAGCCTTAACCCAAGCGTGCTTAGGGTCATCACAAGGTGTAA
>CAZUXS010000037.1:0-16745 GCA_964624605.1 uncultured Lachnospiraceae bacterium
AATAAAAAGTTTTCATCAATAAAACCCATTGTTTTATTCCTCCTAAAATAATAAAGACCGTGGGGCTTTGCCCCACCACCCCACAAGCCTTTAAAAAGTAAAAGCACTTTTGCCTTCGGCAAAAGCAAGCCTTACGGCTTGCCGACCTTTTTTGTCGGTGCGAGGCTTGTCCTAAACTTTTATAACCTAAAAGCTAACGCTTTTCGGGGCGTAAACCACAATTTACGGCTCACCCTGCGGCGTAGCCGCCCATAAAAGTTTTTGCACCGCTTTTTTCAAAAAGCGGTTGGGGGTTGGGGCAACGCCCCAATATTCCGTACAAGAGCATTTTTTTGGAAGCTCGAAACCTTTTTTTGCGATAGAAAAAAAGGTTTCGAAACTAAAACACTCCATTAAACTAAATTATATATAAATAATCCCGTAATTACTCGGTTACACCATTCTTGAAAATAGCGATTTCTCTGTAATTATTAGTTTCATTCTTAGCAAATTCCTTTTCGGAAGCTACATCAAGGATATAGCTGAAGAACTCCTCAGCGTAGCCGTCAAGCTGCTTATCCTCAACAAGTCTGCCTGCGTTCCAGTCAATCCAGTTTGCCTTTCTCTTAGCGAGGTCGGAATTTGTGGCAATCTTGATTGTAGGCACAGGTGAACCTGCGGGTGTACCTCTACCTGTTGAGAAGAGGATTACGTGGCAACCGCTTGCCATAAGACCCGTGATTGCAACAAGGTCATTACCAGGTCCTTGAAGAAGGTTAAGGCCCGGATTTTTAACCTTTTCGCCATAAAGAAGAACACCCTGTACATTTGATGTACCGCCCTTTTGAGTACAGCCGAGTGACTTATCCTCAAGAGTTGTGATACCGCCCTTTTTGTTACCCGGTGATGGGTTCTCGCCTATTGGCTGACCATGGCTGATGAAGTATTCCTTGAAGTTATTTACAAGTGAAACAGTCTGCTTGAACAAATCTTCGTTTACACATCTGTCCATAAGCATAGTTTCGGCACCGAACATCTCGGGTACTTCTGAAAGAATAGTCTTACCGCCGTTAGCAACCATAATATCGGAAATTCTACCAATAAGAGGGTTAGCTGTGATGCCTGAAAGACCGTCTGAACCACCGCACTTAAGACCGATAACAAGCTTGCTTGCAGGTACTTCTTCCTGCTTGAACTGCTCTGCATATTCAACAAGCTCACCGATTAAGTCAAGTGCATCACTTACTTCGTCCTCATGTTCCTGACAGATAAGGAACTTTACTCTCTCCTCGTCTACCTCGCCGAGAACCTTTTTGAACTCGTTAAGGTTATTGTTTTCACAACCGAGGCTGAGCACAAGAACACCTGCGGCATTTGGATGATTTACCATACCTGCAAGGAGTTTCTGTGTGTTTTCGTGATCCTCACCAAGCTGTGAACAGCCGTAAGGATGAGGGAAGTTATATATCTTTATTCTGTCGCCGTATTTTTCGTTTGCAAGACGCACAATCTCGTTTGAAACACCGTTTACACAACCAACTGTGTTCACAATCCAAATTTCGTTACGTATACCGACTTCGCCGTTTTTACGCACGTAGCCAAGGAAGGTATCCTTTCTTGTCACGGGGATATCCTTAAGCTTTGGATTATATGTGTATTCAAGAGTTGAGTCAAGGTTGGTCTTTACATTGTGAGTATGCACCCATTCGCCTGCCTTGATTGTTGTCTTAGCGTGACCGATTGGATAGCCGTACTTTATAATATCCTGACCCTCGGCAATCTCCGTAAGAGCCATTTTGTGACCTCTTAAAACATCCTCGGCAGCGGTAACACCTAAGATGGTGTCACCTGCCTTGATGTCTTGGAGGGCAACAACTACGTTGTCATTGTCATTTATCTTTATAAATTTGAGTGATTCCATATTGTCCCCCATTGTATTGCTTAAATTGTTTTTATCAGATAAGGTTGAAGCACTTCTTGATTTCTGCTGCTGCACCGTCTGCAAGGATACCGTAAAGGTGATCTGTTACAACAGCTGCAAAATCGCCCAACTTGTTGAGGTCTTCGCCCCACATAGTTTCGTTTGCACATACATCCTTAACAAGTGCGGCAACAGATTCCTTGCTTGTTACGTCTGTCTTTGTCCAAAGACCGCTGAAGTATTCAAGAACTTCCTTGTCATCTCTGATGAGGTATTCATCGTCACCTCTGTGACCGATAAGGCTAACTGAATTTGACTTTTCGTCAACTCTGATTTCTGTACCTCTGTAGAATGCAAGAAGAGCTGCAAATGAGTATGTAAGGATAGGAAGAAGCTTGCCTGTTTCCTTATATGCCTCTGTGATTGTTGCAAGAACTCTTGCTCTGAACTTAGCTGTTGAGTTAAGAGAGATATCAAGAAGCTTATGCTTGATGAATGGGTTCTTGAATCTGTCGAATACAGCATCGGCAAATGACTTAAGTGAGTCATAAGTAAGCTCGTCACCCTCGATTGTAGGGATAATTTCTGTGTTAAGTGCCTTTTCAAGATATCTGTAGAAAAGTGGGTCAGCCATAAGCTCGCCAACAAGATCCTTACCGTCAAGATAAGCGGCAAGAACTGAACATGTATGAGCACCGTTAAGTATTCTAACCTTTCTCTTCTTGTATGGGTGAACATCGTCTGTATAGATAACCTTAAGACCGATTTCCGCAAAAGGAAGCTCCTTAGCAAGCTCCTGTGGTCCTTCGATAACCCATGTGTGGAAGATTTCTGATGTAACGATGATGTTATCTGTGTAACCGAACTCTTCGCAAAGCTCAGCTGCATTTGCACGAGGATAACCTGTAACGATACGGTCTACAAGTGTTGAACAGAAAAGACAAGTGTTGTTTACCCAATCGATGAAGCCCTGCTCAAGACCCCAATCCTCAGCATACTGAAGAACATACTTCTTAAGGAACTGACCGTTGTCATCGATAAGCTCACAAGCAAGGAAAACAAGACCCTTATCTGCTGCACCGTTAAATTCCTGATATCTTGTGTAAAGGAAGTTTGTAACCTTTGCAGGGAATTTTTCCTGTGGCTTATCTGTTACTCTGTCTTCCTTAGCGTAGCTGATACCTGCCTCTGTTGTGTTTGAAATAACAAATCTGAGCTCAGGATTCTTTGCACACTTGCAATATTCATCAAACTGCTCATAAGGATTGATACATCTGTTTACTGATGTGATAAGACGCTTGTCACAGGTCTCAACGCCGTTTTCCATACCTCTTGCAAGAAGAGTGTAAAGACCTTCCTGATCGTTGATGAATTTTGTGATAGGTCCGAAAGCTATAGGTGTGAAAAGTGTGATACCACCGTTGAACTTACCTGCTTCGTTTAATTTATCGAACATCATATCTACGAATGCACGTAAGAAGTTACCCTCACCAAACTGAACTGCTTTTTCGGGAAGTGGCTTTGTGTTACCGATAGTTAAGTCCTCGTTGAACTTAAAACCGTTTGTTAATAAAGATCTGTTTAAAGTTTCCATTGGAATAATCCCTCCATTTAGATTATTTAGCTAATGCCGAGGTACACAGGGGCATACTACGACATTTCACTTATATATACTTATATGATACAATATTTTTTGTTAAAAATCAATAAAAAGTTTCAAAATATGCAAACTTATTTTACAAAGATATTTTATTATCATTTCAAATATGTTACCAAGACAAAAAAACGCCCTGCAATGTCATATTTTAACACTGCAGGGTATGTATTTTTTAAAACTCTATTTTAAATTTTGTTTTCTTTTTACGCTTTTTGCCCTCATAGAGCTTTTTGTTTTTTCTCTTCTTGCTCATACCGCCTATGAGTTTTGCGATAAGGAAAATTATGAGCACCAAGAGCACACCGGCAGCCACATATTTTGCGGAGCTGACAGCTATGGACTTGAATTTTTCCATTCTTATTTCCCTATCCATATCTTCTGTGCTGCGTTCCTCTACGGAAGATGCCGTCACAGCCTTTACATCACCTATTTTTTCGCCTTTATAATATACGCCTATCGTGCCGACTTCCATACCCGATTCTACCGGTGCTTCAAGTGCTTCCGTCATATTTTCCGCCTGCCATGTTATCTGTGACATATCACCGAACTTCGGGAATTTTGTTGTAAGGTCATTTTCGGCTTTTACTCCAACTTTACCGAGGTCAAATGTGTGACCGCTGTAATTTTGTGAAACCGGTATTTCGGAAGTAAAACTGTCCGCAGTAAATATTGTCTTATCCTCAAACTGTGCAAAGCCGTATTCAAAAAGCTTTTTGGAATCCTCGTATGCAAGCTGCTTGCCGTTATCCTTAAGCACAACGCATATAAGCTCGGTACCGTCCTTTACACTGTATGTAACAAGTGTGTTGCCGGCATCATCGTGGAAACCCGTTTTACCGCCCTTGCAATAAGGATAGTAATACTCGGATGATGGATTTATAAGCTGATTGCTGTTGTACATATGCCTTGTGGCACTCATATTTGTCGCTTCGATAACGTAATCCTCCGTGCCCCATATAGTCTTGAAAGTCTCATTTGTTATTGCAAGCCTTGCTATCTTTGACATATCCCTTGCCGTTGTGTAATGGTTTGGATCGTGGAAACCGTGAGGGTTTGCAAAATGCGTACCGGTACAACCTGCCTGTGCCGCTGTTTCATTCATTTTTGCAACAAAGGTATCAACCGAACCGGAAACCGTTTCCGCCACAGCCATACAGGTTTCATTTGCGGATTTAAGCATAACACCGTAAAGAGCATCCAAAAAATTCATTGTTTCGCCTACTCTGCCACCCATATTGCTGCTGCCGTAACCGATTTGGGTTATAACATTGCTGAAGGTGATATTATCGGAAAAATGCCCGTACTCACAAGCAAGGTAAGTTGTCATTATCTTTGTTATACTTGCCGGATATTTTTTATCATCGGCATTTTTTTCATATATCACATCACCCGTTTTCGCATCCACAAGAATACACGCTTCCGCCTTTATATCAAGCTCATTTCCATCTTCTGCATGATTTATCCAATTTGCGGCGGTTGTTGTTTCCGTCTGTGTATCGGATTGAGTTGCCGTTTCCGCAAAAATATTTGTAAAAAAGGTTGTAATTACCATAGAAAATATGGTAAAATATATCAGTGTATTTTTTAGCTTCATAAATTGTCCTCTCTTTGGTTTTGTCAAATGTATATTGTGTGTTATAATCACACCCTATACAGTATATACTAAAACGGACTTTTATTCAAGCGTATTTTTGAAATTTAATATTTTATTTGATATTTCGGAGGTGTCTATGATGAGAAAGCAGCTTTATATTTTTATACTTGCAATATCATATTTGATTTTCGCTCTTTGGTACACACATAATTATGACAGCCTGAACAGTGTTTCCTCAACCGAAAACAACACCTCGGAAACGGAGTACGCAACCTCCGATGAAAATTTTGAAAAAAATACAAATAAAACTGTTGACAAAATACAAAATTCGGAACAAAATAATAAGTATAGAATTAACATAAACACAGCCGATGCCGAAGAGATTTCTTCTCTACCCGGTATAGGCGAGAAAAAGGCTGAAGCCATTATATCATACAGAGATGAAAGCGGCGGTTTTACCTCTGCCGAGGAAATTATGAATGTGAAGGGCATAGGCGAAAAGTTATACGACGGTATAAAGGACTATATTACCGTAAATTGAGCATTTTTTACATAAGTAAATACATTTTCTTAATATATATGAGGTGGAGAAATGGCACAGAAAATTTTGGTGGTTGATGACGAAAAACTGATTGTAAAAGGCATTAAATTCAGTCTTGAACAGGAAAATATGGAGGTTATGGCAGCTTATGACGGTGAAGAAGCACTCAGACTGATAAGGGAAAACGACTTTTCTCTTATATTGCTCGATGTTATGTTGCCCAAGTTCAATGGTCTGGAAGTCTGCCAAATGGTCAGGGAATTTTCAAATGTTCCCATAATTATGGTCACTGCAAAAGGTGAGGACTTGGATAAAATAATGGGACTTGAATACGGTGCCGATGACTATATCACAAAACCGTTCAACATACTGGAACTTAAAGCAAGAATAAAGGCTATATTAAGGCGAAGCGTAAGAACCGTTGTGCATGAAGAGCCTAAGTCAAACGTAATCGTTGTAAGAGATTTGAAGATAGATATGGATTGCCAGCGTTGCTATATCAGCGATATGGAGGTCAATTTGACAGCAAGAGAATTTGACCTTTTGGAGCTTTTGATGAAAAACCCCGGCAAGGTATACAGCCGTGAGGATTTGCTCAACAAAATCTGGGGCTACGGCTATCCCGGCGGTGCAAGAGCGGTTGACGTACACGTACGAAGATTAAGGGAAAAAATAGAGGAAATCCCAAGTGATCCTAAGTATATTCATACCAAGTGGGGAGTGGGTTATTATTTCCAGTAAGTTTACCAAAATAGATTTGAAAAAGATGAGCAGTCCTTTCCATTTCAAGTGGTACCACAACTTGAGATGGAAGCTGTTCATACTTTATTTTTTGATAAGTGTTGCCCCGCTTTTGTTTTTTGCCTACAACATAAGCGGCACAATACAAAACTACTTTGCAGACACAAACGAAAAAGAGGCGCTTTATCAAGCAAACAAAATTGCGGGTTCTATTCAAAAGGGTGACTACCTCAACGACCCAACCAAAAAACAACAATTTTGGAATGAAATAGACGAAAAGGGAAATGAGGAAAATATAAGAATACTTGTTTCCGACAACAACGGCTATATTGTTGCAGACACAAACAAAACGGCAATTGACAAGCTTTATGTTGTGCCCGAAATAATTGTGGCACTCGGCGGCAGGGATGAGGCAAACCTCCGCAAAGAGGATGAAACCATATACGCCTCTGCCTATGTTGAGGACAAAAATTCTCAAATAATAGGTGCGGTTCTTGTAATATCCTCATTCAGTAACATATTTAACCTCGTCGATGACATAAACCAAAAACTCATACTTTTGACAATAGCACTTGCCATAGTTGTTGCCGTGAGTGTTTTCTTTATTTCACAGCTTATTTTCGCACCTATGAAAAATGTGCTTGACACAATAAAGAAAATTTCAAACGGACAACTTCACAACCGAGTTGAAGTGAACGGTTATGACGAATTTTCTCAGCTGGGCGAAGCAATAAACCTTATGACGGATAAACTTGAACAGGTTGAAACCTCCAGACAGGAATTTGTTTCAAATGTGTCCCATGAGCTTAAAACGCCTTTAAGCTCCATAAAGGTACTCAGTGAATCCATACTTTTGCAGGATAATATGCCAACGGAAGTATACAAGGAGTTTTTGCAGGATATAAACAACGAAGTTGACAGAATGACAAATATAATAAACGACCTTCTTTCACTCGTCAAGCTTGATGCTCACAACGGAGCCTCACTCAACATAAAGGATACGGATGTGAATAAAATGCTCCGTGAAATTGTGAAAAGGCTCAATCCCCTTGCGGGCAATAAGAATATTGAGCTTGAGTATGAGGCAAACAAGGATGTCACAATAGAGGCTGATGAAATGAAGCTCAGCCTTGCCATTTCAAACCTTGTTGAAAACGGCATAAAATATACCAAAAGTGACGGACGTGTGCGAGTTGTGATAGATGCCGACCATCAAAACTGCTTCATCACCGTACAGGATACGGGCATAGGCATAAGTGAGGCTGAACAGAGCAAAATTTTTGACCGTTTCTACAGAGTTGATAAAACAAGAGACAGAGAGACGGGCGGTACCGGTCTCGGTCTTGCAATAACACACTCTACAATTATGATGCATAGCGGCTCCATAAAGGTAATAAGCAGTGAGGGCGAGGGCACAACCTTTATAGTCCGCTTGCCGATTAAACATCCCGAGGACTGATTTCCCGCAGATGAGGTGACCCAAATATATGATCAAGAACAAAAATAACAAAAACAGCAAACAGGTGGAAGAGAAAAACGAGGTTATGCCACGCAGTTTAAAAATTATACTGATTGCGGTTATAATTCTGGTTGTTCTCACCTGCGTTTCCATAGTTGTTGCGGTTATTGTAAACGAAAACAAACTGGGAGCGGAAAATATAAGAACAAAACTCTACTATATAAACAACAACACACACACTGTTGATTATGAGTTGCGCAGCATTGCCAAATCCGAGGATAAAAACAGGCAGCTCACCATAATTTCGCAAGAGCTGCTGCAAGGCTCCAAATCAGCCAACCAGACACTTGAAATACCGTCGGAGGTACAAATACAAAATATGAACCTTGATGGAAGCACACTCACGATTGACCTTTCAAAGTCATTCAACGATTTAACACAGGATAAAAAGATAATGAGTCTTGCCGTCCTTGTCTACACATTTACAGAACCTGAATTTGTGACAGATGTCACAATCACCGTAGACGGCAGCAACATTGCCCCAAGATCCGATTTCAACAGAGAAAGTGTACGCCTTAATCCGTCAATTGACCCCGAAAAGAAAAATTGGCAGATGGTCACACTCTATTTTGCAGATGCAAGCGGCAAAAAGCTGGTAGCCGAGGAACGCAGCATAGAAGTTAAACAGAGTCTTACACTTGAATATCAAATTGTTGACCAGCTCCTTGCAGGTCCGGAGGATTCATCTTTTAAAGCAATAATACCTGCCGAAACAAAGATAAAGGATATCAAAACCGAGGATGGTATTTGCTATGTAAACCTTTCCGGTGAATTTATAAACAAAAATACGGGAGACGAACACGCAACAGCTCTTATGGTATACTCCATAGTAAACTCTCTTACGGAGCTTGAAAACGTAAACAGGGTTCAATTTTTGATAGAGGGTGAAAAGGTCGAGGGACTTCGCAGCAATTTCGATTTCAGCAAACCTTTCGACAGAAACCAACAAATATTGGAGTAAGCATTATTGACATTATTGCAATAATACGATATACTTATAGTTAAGAATTGATTTGGTTATTAAGTTTCAATTAGTTGTTATTATAACTCACACTAAAGAAAAGGACAAAGATATGAAAAGACCTATGGTTTATGTTTTTGCATTTGTGTTCATAGGAATAATGTTCGGGCAGTATTTTCCTCAAAGGGAAGGTATTGCCCTTTTTGGTTTTTCAACTCTTTTCCTTGCAATTATTATTGCCCTTTACCACAAACTTTTTGGTTGCATTTTGTTGCCTTGTGCTTCAATGCTTGGGTTTGTGGCTATGGTTTGTGCCCTACCCTCACCCAATCCCAACATTACCGATTTCATAAATAACAACAGCGTTGTATTTGTCGAGGGGAAAGTTTGTGCCGTAAGCGGAGGATACGACAACAATAGCCATATAATTGTGAAATGCCGCAAAATTTTTGATGACAACATAACCGAGGATGTAAACTTCAAAATTCACGCCTACACTCAAAACACGCCCGATGTGGGGCAGAATGTTGTGTTGATGGGCAAGCTTTATGCCATAAACGGCAAGAAAAACATTTCCGACAATGATATAAGCATATATTACGGTGCAAGAAAAATAAGATACGGTATGGATATTGTGAAAACAACAAACCTCGAGCTTGACAAGGACATAGGCTATTACGCATTTAAAATCAAAAACAAACTTGCCGATGTATACACAAAAATACTGCCGGAGGAAGAATCAAGCCTCATGCAGGCAATAATACTGGGTGACAGCTCCCAAATAGACGATGAAATATACACCAATCTTGCCAATGCGGGCATAGTTCATATAGTTGCCGTTTCGGGACTTCATATAGGCATATTCGCCTCCTTGATAGCCTTTTTCACAAAACGGCTCAACAGAGTAATTTCATTTGCAATAACGCTTGCCGTGCTTTCATTTTATTTTGTGCTCACGGGGTTCGGCATATCCTCCGAAAGAGCACTTTTGATGATGGCTGTGCTTATGCTTGGCAAACTCCTGCACAAGGATTATGACATAGTTTCATCGGCTTGCACCACTGCCGTAATCATACTTTTGATTTCACCGTTTTATATCTACGATATGGGCTTTCAATATTCGTTTTGCACCGTTGTGGGCATAGGCTTGATGTATGATTTTTTCAGGAAATACAATGTAAACAATTCTATTCTTCAAACAATAGGTATTTCTGTGGCGGCAGGACTATCCGGCAAACCCATAGGTATATTGCACAGCTACAAAATAAGCCTTGTTGATATATTCGCAAACCTGCTCATAACGGGGCTTATCACAATAATATTCATATCGGGTCTTGTCGGCGGCATTATAGGTTTAATCAATATCACGGCAGGCAAGTTCATTGTTTCAGCCGCATACGCACTTTTAAAATATATTCTTTTCATAAGCAAAATGTTTGCTGGCTTAAAATTTGAAAATATAGCTGTGGGAAATTGCAGCTTCGGCGGCATAATTTTTATTTACATATTGATGATTTGTGTTTATAATATAATTATGAGAGATGAAAAAGACGATGGTTACACACTGGCACTACCCGTTATTATCGCCTCTCTTCTCTGTTCAAGCATAAAGAACAAAATTGAAATAAATCCCGATGTGTATTTCCTTGATATGGGGCGCAGCGAAAGCTGTGTTTTGACCTACGAAAACAGATGCTATGTTTTAAACGGAGGAAGTACAATATATAAAAACAACGGCACAAAAACACTGTTGCCGTATCTCTACTATAAGGGCTACAACCGCATAGACGGTGTTTTTCTATCCGATACAAGGGAAATGAATATCGGCGGTATACTTCAAATTATGGATAAAATAAAAATTGACAGGATATATATTCCGAGCAGTGCGGAGCACAACCGCTACTATTACGAGCTGATTGAGCTTGCAAAAAAATATAAAATTGAAATCGTATATTTAAATGATGACAATTACGATGAAATTGACGAAAACACTATGTTTAACTACATCACAGGTGAACAAAATGAAACAAATTGATGACGACATAAAAAGCGGAAAACTGAAAAAAGCATATCTTATTTTCGGTGAGGAAAGCTATTTAACAAAGGAATATGCGGACAAAATAAGGACAGCGGCACTTGACGGCGGTTTTGCAATGATGAACAGCTCCGTATTTGATACAAAAGCGGATATTGTAAAACTCAAAGAAGCAGCGGAAACTGTGCCTTTCGGTGGAAATTACCGTCTGCTTGACGTAAAAGACAGCGGTCTTTTCGCCCCCGGCAGAAAGGACGATACCGACGAGCTTTCAAAATACCTTGCCACATCTCCCCCGAGTTCCGTTTTTCTTTTCACTCACGAAAAAGTGGATAAAAAAACGGCACTTTATAAAGCCGTAAAAAAACATGGCTACGTTTGCGAAATAAACAAACTCAAAGACAGGGATTTGACAGGTTGGGTTGTTCAACACTCCGACGGCAGACTTACTCCTTCACTTAGTGATTACCTCATCAAAACGGTGGGCAACAGCATGGACGTGCTCACCAAGGAAATGGACAAGCTTTTCAGCTATACGGGCAGCAAAAAAATAACCACAGCCGATATAGATACGGCTTGCACAAAATCACTTGAAACAAGGATATTCGATATGGTTGGTGCCATAGGAAGTAAAAATGCCGATAAGGCACTTGACATATACAACAATATGCTGCTTGCAAAGGAAAGTCCTTTCGGCATAAACAAAATGATAGCAAGGCAGTTCAGACTTATACTTCAATGCAAATATGTTGCCGTAAAGAAAAAATATAACAATCTGCAAATAGCCAATGAGCTCGGACTTAGAGAATTTATGGTGCGTGAATGTATGGCGCAGAGCAAAAACTTCACATTGAAAACACTTATGGATGCAATAAAGGATTGCGCAAAAACGGACAGCGACATTAAAAAAGGCTTAATAAGCGATAAACTTGGCGTGGAACTTTTGATACTAAAATACGCCTCAAAAGAGAACACGTAAACTTGGCATTGCAATATTTATAAATTTTTTATTTGTCTTGTGCCGATTTATATGATATAATTAGTTATTATAAAACAAAAAACACAAAAGGAGTGTGTAACTATGAGCTTTGGTATGAGAGGACACGATTTGGGCGGCAAACAGAAGTTTGACGAATTTTTGGCAAAGGTAAAGGCTAACGATATTCACTACGTTCAGCTTGCATTTGCAAAATCAATCACCGATATAGACTTCACAACAGGACACTACAATCCGGGTCTCGGTCATTATATAGGTAGCAAGCTTAAGGAAAATGATATCCACGTTGCCGTATTGGGTTGCTATATGAACCCTACCAACCCCGTTGAGGAAAAGAGAAAAGCTAACGTTGCAAAGTTTATAGAGCATCTTAAGTATGCAAGAGCAATAGGTGCTGATATGGTTGGTCTTGAACCCGGCAGACTTGACGAAAACGACAAGGACGTTCCGGGCACATACACAGAGGGCTGCTATCAGCTTTTGTTAAAGAGTATGAGAGAGATTGTTGCGGCTGCCGAAAAACTCGGTGTTATAGTAGGTATGGAGGGTGTTGCAACAAGAACACTCTACAGCCCCGAAATGATGCTTAGATTTATACAGGATATAGACAGTCCCAATTTGGAAGTTATATTTGACCCTATCAATTTACTTGACAGAAATAACTATACAGAGCAGGAAAAGATTATAGATAAGGTTTTCAAATATTACGGCGACAAGATAAGCGTAATGCACATAAAGGACTTCAAGCTTGATGAAAAAGGCGATGTTGTTTTTGAACAAGTCGGCGAAGGTATGTTCAACTATGCTCATCTTTTCAAACATCTTAAGGAGAAAAAGCCTTATATAACAATGTTGGTTGAAAATTCAAGAGAGGACAGATATCACAGTGATTGTGCTTTCCTCCAAAAAATTTATGATGAGGCTTGATTATGATTACCGATTATAAAAATTGCGATTCAATAGCAATAATGGGCGGCACTTTCAATCCCATACACTATGGGCATCTTGTTGCCGCCGAGGCTGTAAGGCAAGAGCTGGGTGTGGATATGGTGCTTTTCATACCATCGGGCAGACCACCGCATAAAGAGAGTAATTCACTCTACAATGAACACCGCTATCTTATGACGGTGCTTGCTGCGGCTACAAACCCACATTTCCACGTTTCCAGAATGGAGATTGACCGCCCCGGCAAAACCTACACCATAGATACCATAAAAGAACTGAAGAGAAACTGCAAAGACGGGTGCCGTATATATTTCATAACGGGTGCGGATGCCATAGAGGAAATTATGACATGGCATGAACCCGAAAAACTGCTTTCAATGTGCGAGTTTGTTGCGGTCACAAGACCGGGCTACAAAAAGCAAGCACTTTTGGACAGCATAGGCGATTTGATAAAAAATCACAACGGCAAACTTCACTTTTTGGAAGTGCCTGCCCTTTCAATATCCTCAACGGATATAAGAAACAGAGTGCTTTCAGGCAAAACAATAAAATATCTCGTTCCCACCGAGGTTGAAAACTATATTGAAAAATGCGGACTTTACAAGCAAGCCGTAAATTCATATATAAATGCCGAAAACATAAATTCCCTTTTGAGTGACGGAATGAGCATTGATTTGATAAATCAAAAGCTCCACTATCTCCTCACCCCTAAGAGATTTATACACACACAAGGTGTTGCAGGCGAAGCCGCAAAACTTGCAAGGCATTACGGCACAGACCCGGACAAGGCATATCTTGCAGGCCTGTTGCACGACAACGCAAAGTGTTTCGGTGCAAAAGAAAAGCTTGATTTGTGTGACAAACTCGGTATGGAGCTTGATGAAATACTTGTGAATCAGCCCGACCTCACTCACAGCTTTTTGGGTGCGGAACTGGCAAAAAGTGATTTCGGTGTAAACGATGAAGACATATTAAATGCCATAAAGTACCACACCACAGGCAGAAAAAATATGTCACTTTTGGAAAAAATAGTGTATATTGCAGATGTTATTGAACCAAACAGAGCATTTTTTGACGGTTTGGAGGAAACAAAACAGCTTGCATACAATAATATAGATAAAGCAATGAAATATTCGCTGAGGCACACAGTGGATTTCAACATAAGCAAGAAAAGGCTTATTCACCCACTCAGCCTTGAAGCGCTTGAATATTTTGAACAGGGCGTTGAAGATTAAAACACCCTCAATATAAGCAATAAATGGAGGAAAAATTTGATGGCAATTAAAAGTGAAACTGAAAAGGCAAAGCTCTTTTCCGCTGTAAAAGCTGCGTATGCGGCACTTGATGATAAAATGGCACTTGATATTCAGGTGCTTGATATAGGCAATATATCCGTCATTGCCGATTATTTCATAATCGCAAGCGGCGAAAGCCCCGCACAGCTTAAGGCTATGGCGGAAGAAGTTGAAGAAGCACTTTACAAGGCAGGCTACAAGCTCAATCATTCCGAGGGCAGCCAGTCAAAGGTATGGGTTCTTCTGGACTTCGGCGACATTGTTGTTCACCTTTTCGGCAAGGAATCAAGACAGTTCTACAACATTGAAAGAAACTGGGGCGATGCCAAATTTATAACAGAAGAAGAACTTAAAAAATAATATCAAAATCGACAAAATACGACTTGTTACTAAAAAAACAGTAATAAGTTGTATTTTTTTGTCAAAACCACTTGCAATACCTCATACGATATGTTATTATATTTTCAGTAACAAAAAGCATTTTTACATTATCGGAAGAAGGTGGCTATATGGAACTAATGATTGCATTGTCGGATTTGGATGAAAGACGTATGCTTGAATACAGCTTTCATTTTGACAACAAAACAAAAATTGTAGGCAGCTGTTCAAATGGTATAGAAGCACTTGATATATGCAGGGAAAAAGACCCCGATGTGCTTGTTACGGATATGCTTTTGGATGGACTAAACGGTATTACACTTTTGGAGCAAGTCAAAAAATGTACCGTAAAAACAAAAATAATACTTATAACAGCTATCAAAACTGAATCCATTGTAGACCGTGCATTGCTTGCCGGTGTGGACTACATACTTATGAAACCCTACGATATTTCAACACTCAAAAAAAGAATAAAGGATATGACCTGTTTCAGCATGACCGATGAATCACTGCCCTCAACCGTGGCAAGTGATACATACGTGGAAAGGCAAATCACCGCCATATTAAACAGTACGGGGATAATGCCAAACCTGAAAGGCTATCACTACATAAAGGCAGCCCTGATGATATCCTACAAGCAAGAAGAAATGCAAGGCGGCATAACAAAGGTGGTTTATCCAGAGATAGCAAGGCTCAATCACACAACCACAGCAAGAGTTGAGCGTGCAATAAGACACGCCATAGAAACATCATGGAAACGCTGCGGCAAAAACGAATATTATCAAAGGCTCGGCTTTGTTGCCTTTGATAAAGAAAAAAGACCGACAAACAGCGAATTTATATTTACAATACTTGAATATCTTAAGGCTCACATATAAATTTGAAAGACTTATTAACTTAATTTTGTAAATTTTTTATAATTTTTGCTTAAAATTAAAAAAGTCCTTGAAAAAAACACAAAAATAGGGTAAAATGTACTTATGCGTGAAATTTTTGTGTTGACAAGAATGATAATTCAGTGATTTTTAAGGAGGACAAACAAATGATTTCTGCTGGTGAATTTAGAAACGGTGTTACAATGGAATATGAGGGCAACATTTATGTTATTCTTGAATTCCAGCACGTTAAGCCGGGTAAGGGTGCAGCTTTCGTAAGAACAAAGCTTAAGAACCTTGTATCAGGTGCAGTTGTTGAAAAAACTTTCAGACCAACCGAGAAAATGCCAAAGGCACACATTGATCGTAAGAGCATGAACTATCTCTACAACGATGGCGAGCTTTTCTACTTCATGGACAATGAAACATACGATCAGACAACACTTACTGCTGAGGATATCGGCGATACACTTAAGTTTGTTAAGGATAATGAGGCTGTTACTCTCCTTAGCTACAACGGTAACGTATTCAGTGTTGAACCACCTATGTTTGCAGAACTTGCAATCACAGAAACAGAACCGGGTTTCAAGGGTAACACAGCTACAGGCGCAACAAAGCCTGCTATAGTTGAAACAGGTGCTCAGATTAACGTTCCGCTTTTCATCAACGAAGGTGAAATCGTTAAGATTGATACAAGAACAGGTGAATACCTCGGTCGTGTAAACAACAACTAATTTGACAGTAAATTTTAAGGGGATGCCGCTAAGCGACACCCCCCTTGTTTTTTTATCCTGATATTATAATTTTATAACTTTCGGGTCTTTTGTAAATGAATATATCGTTGCAGTTGCATTTTTGAGATAGAAAACCTCTGTGTTTCCGTCACCAGGCTGATATCTGTCCTGCAAAGACGGATAGGCATCAAGCATACTCTTCTGTGCCTCGATGTTCTCATCAAGCACAGCCTCACCCGTAACTCTTATCCATTCGCCGCCGTCCATGCCGCTGATTTCAACCTTTGGATTTGCCTTCATCTGCTTTGAAACATCCTTAACCTTGCCCGTCTGGATGTAAAGCTTGCCATCAAACACATTAACTGTTCCGAAAGGTCTTACCCTAGGCTGATCGCCCTCAACCGTTGCAAGATAATAAGTCCCGCACTTCTTCAAAAATTCCAATACTTTTTCCATGATATTTACCTCCTGTTAAATTTTGGCAGTGTACCGCCCACCACCCGTTATTATTCATCAACCGATTTATTTAAATCGGCAATGTTTAAGTATATAATAAGTTTACCACTATGATAT
>CAZUXS010000038.1:0-16733 GCA_964624605.1 uncultured Lachnospiraceae bacterium
AAGGAAAAAAGTTTATAATTAATTACACAAGAGGAAAGACAACTAATTACGGTTGTTTCCCCCTCTACTAACAGTGATTAAAAAATAACCGCTATCTTTGCAGGAGGGCGGTTATTTTTGTCTAAGTAAAATAATTATAAATAACACAATTGTTAGGTATAATATGATCTCATACAAAATACATACCCCCTTTCTTATATTGAGAATACCGCACTATGTACATTAAGTCATAGGCAACACTCCTTTCAATAAGAAATGCAGAGGGTAAAACCAAACCGCTTTCATTGAATTTCCTCTTGTGCAAAAATAGTGTAGCATATTTTGTCGTTTTTTGCAATGGATTTTCGGGAATATATATTGACAATGGAAGGAAAAAAGTTTATAATTAATTACACAAGAGGAAAGACAACTAGTTACGGTTGTTTCCACCCTCTGCTTTAAACATTTGGTATATAAAAATGACCGCTACGTTTTGCAGATCGGGCGGTTATTTTTTTGTGATTGCTATGATTACAAATAAAACCATAGTCAAATATAGTGTCATATATAACAATATATCCTCACTCAAAATATGTACCCCCTTCCTATGTTAAGAATCCTGCTCCATGTGCATCAAGCCATAGGCAACACTCCTTTCAATAAGAAATGCAGAGGGTAAAACCAAACCGCTTTCATTGAATTTCCTCTTGTGCAAAAATAGTGTAGCATATTTTGTCGTTTTTTGCAATGGATTTTCGGTAATACATATTGACAATGGAAAGAAAAAAGTTTATAATTAATTACACAAGAGGAAAGACAACTAATTACGGTTGGTTTCCCTCTGCTTAAGCGTTAATTAAAAATAACCGCTTCCTTTGCCGAGGGCGGTTATTTTTTTGTGATTGCTATGATTATAAATAAAACCATAGTCAAATATAATGTCATATATAACAATATATCCTCACTCAAAATATGTACCCCCTTCCTATATTAAGAATCCTGCTCCATGTGCATCAAGCCATAGGCAACACTCCTTTCAATAAGAAATGCAGAGGGTAAAACCAAACCGCTTTCATTGAATTTCCTCTTGTGCAAAAATAGTGTAGCATATTTTGTCGTTTTTTGCAATGGATTTTCGGGAATATATATTGACAATGGAAGGAAAAAAGTTTATAATTAATTACACAAGAGGAAAGACAACTAATTACGGTTGGTTTCCCTCTGAAAATGTCGACTATAGAAGATGGCCGCTATCTTTGCAGGAGGGCGGCTATCTTTTTGTGAGAAATTCTTGGAATATATATTGACAACAGGAAGAAAAAAGTTTACAATTAACTGCACAAGAGGAAAGACAGCTAATTACGGTTGGTTTTCCCTCTGAAAAATTAGAATACAGTTAAAAATAACCGTTAGTTTTGCAGACCGGGCGGTTATTTTTGCGTGAGTATAAGTATAATAAATAACACTATGGTTAAATGTAAGATAAGCTCGCATTTAATAACAAAATAAGGGGCGGTTTTCTGCCCCTTATCTTGTCGCAAATTTCTATTTTCAATCCAACATTTCCCACAATTTACTCAACACATCATTATGTAAGCGATAAATTTGGCGTATACTCATTGCTATTGGCAGGTGGGCACTTATGCAGTCCCAGCCTGTATTGTGGAGATATCTTTGTTTTATCAAAATCTGCTCCATAGGATCCAATTTATCTAAAACACTGTCTATTTTTTCCTTTTCAATGTTGTTTTTTTGCATTATATTATCAAGGATATTTATCCTGTTTTTACATATTTCAATGTTACGTTTTGCAACCTGTGTGCTACCGCCATCGGGTAAGTATTGTAAGTTTTCGTTTAAATCCTTGCAAAGTTGAGTCAGTTCGGCGAGTTCTTCTGCCTCCATCTTAAGTAATTTTTTTGTGTTTGCCCAAGTGTGTAATTTGTTTTTCATTTCCGTCTTTTGTTTTTCTGTCACTATTTCAATCCCCCTTTAATGATATTATAGAACAAATGTTTGTGTTTGTCAATGAAAAGTTTATTAAAAAGAAACAATTTTGCGTTTTATATTGACTTTGTCGAAAATTTGTGCTATTATGCTGTTAGAGGTGATTATATGACAAACAGGATAAGACAGTTGCGAAAAAATGCGGGTATGACGCAGGATGAGCTTGGTGCGCTTATCGGTATCAAAAAATCGGCGGTGGCAAAGTATGAAAGCGGTAATATAGAAAATATAAAAAAAGCTTCAGTTGAAATTTTGGCGGAGCATTTCGGCGTGACACCAGCATATTTGCTTGGGTGGTCACCTATGGAAAATGAGTTGACGAAGGAAGAAAGTGAGTTGCTTGTTTCCTTTGGTATGTTGAATGAGTACGGAAGAAAAGAGGCTCAAAGACGGGTGAGGGAGATGACATATTCATCACTGTATACGGAGGAATACGGCGATGAGCTTATGCCCGTTGCGGCACACGGTGACGGAGTGCCGAATGATGAGTTGCAAGCGGATATTGAAAAGGCTAAGCGTCTTTTCGGTGACAAAATGTGAGGTGGAGCTTTTGGTATATGACGAACTTTTAGAGAAGGTATATGAAAATAAGGCAGAGCTTGTGGAGATGGATTTTGATTCAAAGGCAAAGGGACTTTGCATAGGAAAATGTATAGTGCTTAACAGCGCAATAGACAGCATAAAAGAGAAAAATTGCATACTGGCAGAGGAACTGGGGCACTATCTTTACACTGTGGGCGATATTTCAAACTGCGAAACCGTGGACGAAAGAAAACAGGAACGCATTGCACGAGTGTACGCTTTTGAAACATTGGTAAGTATGGAGGCTATAATCGGGGCGTGGAAACAGGATTGCAAAAGCGTAAGCGAAATTGCCGATTGTTTGGAAGTGACAGAGGATTTTCTGATTGAGGCTGTGGAGTATTACAGACAGAAATACGGGTGCAGTATAAAATATGGGGATTATGTGATTAAATTGATGCCGTATATTGAAGTGTATGAATCGGAGTGAAATATTATTGACATTTTGAGGAAAATGTGATATCATGCAAACAACAAGAGGGACTCCCTTGCGGTTGTCCCTGTAAAGCTTTAGGCTCTTACTCTTTAGAGAATAATCGCCAAACGAAATAATCGTCGAGCTCGTCAAAGTTAGCGGCGATTATTTTTTTGCGATTATTTATTTACATTTACATTTCTTTTTCATTTCACTTTAAACAATCTAAAATTAAAAAACAGCATTAATTGTTGTAAAAGATAATTTGTTGTGCTATACTATAGGAAATATTGATTAAACGAGGTGTATATTATGTCGTATATAAGAACGTGGCTGAAAGAGAAAAAAATAACCTCATCGGATATTGTGCTGGGGATATTTTTTGTTGTTGTGGTGGCTTTGATACCGCTTATTTCACGATATGCGGAGGTTGCCGTCACGGGTGCGGAATATCAAACGCTCAGGGCTAGTGAAGTTGTGAACGATTTCTTTTCATATAATAAGTCTTTTTTTATAAAGCTTATGGGTGTGTTTACGGCTGTTTTCATGATTTTTCAGGTCATTGGGGAAGACGGATTTAAAATAAATTTTAAGTCGCCTGCTGTTATTATGATGCTCGCATTTGCTTTGCTTGCAATTATTTCTGCGGCTTTTTCACAGTATAAAGAAGTTGCTTTCGGAGGTATGTCCGAAAGATATGAAGGTCTTTGGGTTTGGCTTTGCTATGCAGTGTTTTTTGTTGTGGCAACGGGTTTTGCCGCAAACAAGGAAAGATCTTCCTTGCTTATAGGTGCGCTGTGCCTTTCCGCTCTTTTTGTGGGACTCATCGGCTTGACACAGTTTTTCGGCTTTGATATATTTGCTACAAGTTTCGGCTCAATGCTCGTTTACGGTGATGCCGAAAAGCAATTGGCAATAAAGTTTGATTCTGTTTATGCAACGTTGTATAATCCGAACTGTGCAGGTATGTTTTTCGGTATGATGTTCACATTCGCGGCTTTGCCTGCCTTGCTTATACCGATAAAGAATAAACTTAAGTATGTTTTTGCCGTACTTGCCGTTATCACGTTGATTTGTCTTATAGGCAGTGACAGCGTCGGCGGTTTCTTGGGTGCTGTGTGCGGTATTGTTGTATCGGGTGTTGCGGCAACGGGAATGATGATTAAAAAATACGGTAAAAAGGGTATAGGTGTAGCCGTTGCGGCACTTGTGGTTTTTGTAGCGGCTGTGGCTGTGTTGCTTTGCACAGATAATATGATTGCCAGAAAGGTTGATATTATCACAAGCACGCTTAAATCGGGTGCAAGCATGGAAAGTGCAAGCTATTACAAGGATTTTTATGTTGAGGATAACAAGGGATATGTTGAAACGGCGGACGGAAAAGTTTGCATAGATATATCCGGTGAGCAGCCGGTATTGTTGTTTAATGATGAATCGGTTAAGCCAACATCTGAGGGTGACGGTTACAGTGTATATGAATTTGCAAGCGATGTTGTGTGGACTCTCTATCCTTATGATAATGCAATTGATTTGGAAGCCGAGGACAAGCTTGGAAATAATTTATCATTCATATTTGCTTTAAGTGACGGCAATCTTTCACTTGCAAGCAAGTTCGGTGAAGCGGTTACACAGGAGCCTGCCGAAAGCATAGGTTTTGAGGGTATTGAAAGATTGGGTTCAAACAGAGGTTATATATGGTCCAGAAGTATTCCTCTGCTTAAGAAAAACATAATCATAGGTCAGGGTTCCGATTGCTTTGCATTCGATTTTCCACAGGATGATGTAAGAGCAAAGCTTAAGTTTTTGAACAACCCTTATGTTATTGTGGATAAGCCTCATAATATGTATTTGCAGACAGGTATAAACACGGGTGTGGTATCACTTGTGATTATGATTGCAATTTTTGTGTTCTTTATTTGGCAGAGCATAGTCGGAATTATAAAGAGTGAGGATAAAGTGCTCTCAGCTGTAAGGCTCGGTGTACTCGGCGGTTGCGTTGCATATATGGTTGGGGGTGTAACAACCGACAGCGTTGTTTCCGTGGCACCGGTGTTCTGGGTAATGCTCGGCACAGGCTACGGACTTAATGCGATAGGCAAGACAGGTGCGGAGGAATGATATGAATGATAAAAATGATTCCGCATTTATGAATAAGGAAAAAATAAGCAAGGTAGTGACCTACGTTTTTTTGGACGTTGTTTTTATCAACTTTTCATTGATTATTGCAATTTGTCTTTGGTTCGGAGGAACTATACCGGGTATACCCGGCGGCAGGGGTGTTGTGATACCTGCCGAGGTGTGGAATTGGTACGGCTATGCGGTTATGTGGCTGACCCCCGTGTGCCTTATAGTGTACGCTCTTTGTAAGTTCTATTCCAATCTATGGAAGTATGCGACCATAGACGATGTATACAAAATAATTATTGCCGATACGGTGGTATTTGCGGTTCTCTATATCGTGGATTCGGCTTTCATAAGCAGATGGGTAATGTTTGTGTTGCCTAAAAGAATGTTGCTTGTTGCTTGGGCTGTGGATATTATGCTTTTCATATTTTCACGTTCGGGTTACAGACTTGTGAAAAAGTTTTTTATATCAATTGAACATATAATAAGTAGAAAAGCAGGCGAAAGACGAGTTATGATAGTCGGTGCGGGCTATGCGGGCAGTAATGTTGTGCGCAGCATAGCAACGGGCGAAAAGGGCTATGAAAACAGAACGGCAGTTATAATTGTAGATGATGACCCCGGAAAAAATAATACAAATCTTATGGGCGTTAGGGTAACATATAACTGCGACAACATAGAACGCCTTGCGAGAGAATATGAAATTGAGGAAATAATCGTTGCTGTGCCATCAGCCTCCAATATACAGGTGAAGAGGATAATGGAGCAGTGCACCAAAACGGATTGTGTGCTCAAAATGATACCGCCTATGAGTGATATCAGCGGTGGAAAATATCACCAGCTTCGAGATGTGAACATAACCGACCTCCTTTTCAGGGAAGAAGTGAAGATTGACGTAAAAAGCATATCGGGTTATCTTAAGGATAAAACCGTGCTTGTTACGGGTGGCGGCGGTTCAATCGGTTCTGAGCTTTGCAGACAGATTGCAAGGTTTGAACCGAGTTTGCTTGTCATTTTCGATATATATGAAAACAATGCTTACGAGCTTTACAGCGAGTTGAAGAATAAATACGGTGATAAGCTGAATATAATGGTAAGGATAGGCACTATAAGAGAACCCGATTGTGTGAAGATGGTTTTTGAGGACTATCATCCCGATGTTGTGTTCCACGCTGCCGCACACAAACACGTACCACTCATGGAATATGTGCCCGAGGAGGCTGTGAAAAACAATGTATTCGGCACATACAATGTGGCTAGGTTTGCAGACGAGTATCACTGTGACAGATTTGTGCTTCTTTCCACAGACAAGGCTGTAAACCCAACAAGCATTATGGGTGCAACAAAGAGAATAACCGAAATGATAATACAGGAGTTTGCGGCAAACAGCAGTACGAAGTTTTGTGCGGTGCGTTTCGGCAACGTGCTTGGCAGCAACGGAAGTGTAATACCGCTTTTCAAACGTCAAATAAGGGCGGGCGGCCCCGTAACGGTTACAGACCCCGATATAACAAGGTTTTTTATGACAATACCCGAGGCAAGCAGGCTTGTGTTGCAGGCGGCAGGGCTCGGACAGACGGGGCAGATTTATGTGCTTGATATGGGCAATCCCGTAAGAATAGATGACCTTGCAAGAAACCTCATTAAGCTTTCCGGCTTTGTGCCCGATAAGGACATAAAAATTGTGTATACGGGTTTGCGCCCCGGTGAAAAGCTTTATGAAGAGCTTATAATGGACGAGGAAAAGGACGATATGCAAATGACTTGTCACAAAAAAATATTTGTGGCAAAGCCGCTTAATATAGACTATGATAAGTTTGATTTTAAGATGAAAAAGCTTTTTGATGCGGCAAACAAAAGTCCGTCATCTGTGGTTGGAATTATAAAGGAAATTGTACCTAACTATAAAGGCAAGGGTGATTATGTTGTATAGTGCTGTAAAAAGAATATTTGATGTGGTATGCAGCTTGGTTGCAATTGTGCTTTTGAGTTGGTTGCTTATTATAATTTCACTGCTTGTGAAGTTTGAGGACGGAGGGGCTGTGCTTTTTAAGCAAAGGCGAGTGGGCAAGGGCAAAAATGAGTTTTATATATACAAATTCCGCACAATGCGTGCGGATACTCCCAAAGATACCCCAACTCACCTGCTTTCAAATCCGCAGGCTTATATAACAAAGATTGGTGGTTTTTTGCGTAAGTCCAGCTTGGACGAACTGCCTCAACTTTTCAATATACTGCGTGGGGATATGAGCATTGTAGGTCCTCGCCCCGCACTCTATAATCAGTATGACTTGATAGCCGAAAGAGATAAGTACGGCGCAAATGATGTGCCTGTGGGTCTTACTGGCTGGGCGCAGATAAACGGCAGAGATGAATTGCCGATTGATGTCAAAGCAAGGTTTGACGGAGAGTATACAGAAAAAAGAAGTGTATTGTTTGATTTGAAAATTATATTCAAAACCGTCGGCTCTGTGTTCAAGGCTGATGGTGTTAAAGAGGGAAGATAAGAAAAAATGCAAAAGGTTGCGGCGAATGTGCCGCAACCTTTTTGTATCTGCAAATATAATAATATTATTATTTAATTACTTTTTTTTCAAAATCTTTTTTGCATTCGTCCAAACGACCACGCTTGGTTGAAAAATTATTGTTCATGTTTGTCATGTTTACATTACGATTTATGTTGGGGTTTACATTATGGTTTACATTAGCGTTTACATTACGTGTTCCGCATCTCGGACAAAAAGTCTCGTCATTTAATTGCGTACCGCATTTAGGGCAAAAACTCATTTACATCTCCTCCTTAAATTTTAAAGTTAATTATATTTTTAAATTTTATGATTAAGATTTTAGCATCACTTCCTATAGTGCTATCAGTCACAATGTATACTTTATGACTAATTTGGAAAATGGAAATTTGGTTATTTTTAATATATAAAATTAACTAAAAAATATTGATTTTGATGTTTTGATATGTTATAATTGACTAAAATAAATGAGAAGTTATAGACCGTCGCAAAGTATACTTTGCGACGGTCTTAATTATTTTGTTATTTGATTATTTTTGAAATTGATTATTTCTTATCATCGGGTTTAAAACCGAATTTATCGAAAATTTCAAATATGTTTCCGTAGGTTATCCACTTGTTTTTATCGTCTGTTATGCCCTCAAGACTATATGAAATGTAGTTGAGCAAATCCTCTTTTTTGTATACGCAAGGTATTCTTGAAAGGAAGTGCTGTTTGAGGTATTTTTGCTCTCGTATAGGGAGGTCGCTTATGAGGTTTGTTACGCTTTCCGTTATGGAAGTGCAAGCTTTTTTCAGCTCCTCCGCTGTCGCAGGTTCGTTTGATACGTCGTCGTAGCTGCCCATGAGTGCGTAATCAAGCATTTCCTTATAAAGTCTGTCTATCACAAGGTAGGTATTGAGAACTGTTTGCAGTGAGCTGTCAAGCGCTGCCACTTCTTCCACACTAAGTTTTGAGATGTGGTGCTTAAGCTGTTCTTCCTTTGGCTTATACTTTGCGTAAAGCTCCTCTATCATTGAAACGGAACCCTCATTTACAGCCTCGGCAGGAACGTTTTCATCGCCTATGTAGTCAAGCATACCATAATACAAATCCTTGAACACAAAATCGTCCTCAAAAAGAAATTCGTGGTCAATGGCATAAGATGCGAGTATCAAAAGGAAGTTTACATCGGAATAGTAAACGGAAAGTATAGCGAATGTGTTTGTCATCACGCTTATGCAGTAATCGGCATCGTCCAAATAGTCATTCAAATCGTTTATGTTGAGCTTATCCGTGTTGAGGGCGTAAACATCGTTTATTCTCTCTGTTATGCTTTTGAAATAATTGCCGTATGTTTCTGCTTTTCTGCCACACATAAAGCTTTTCATTTGTGTAAGGCTGTGCTGTATGAAGTTGAGGGAAAGACCGTCAAAGTTGCTCACAAGGCTGCTTGTTACAAGGTCGTTGTAGCTCGCCCTCGGCATTCTCATAGGCACAGAACTTATAAGAAGTGACTTTGCTTGTGAAAGCCTTTCCTCATCGTCTATAGTGTCCAAAAACATACCTATTTCCGCAGTGATGTCAAAACTGCTGTTCATAAGGTTTTCGGGCATTGAAGATATATCTTTTTCCTTTACTTTGTCAAGCACATAGTCACCCATTTGCTGAACACATACGGTATATGTGTTTGCGGCATCGGCAAGCTTGAGTATATCTTGCTTAAGCGCCTGTGCGGACTTTATGAAATCCTGTCTTTTTTCAAGAGGTTCGTCCAAAATATCTTCAAACTCTTTTATAAGGGCGAAAAGTTTTGTTTTAATTTCGTTCACTTCGGAGGGTATTTCAATATCCTCTTCGTCATCGTGCCCCTCGGTCACATCGTTTATGAGTGTAAGCAAGGTGTCACGCAGTTTGTATATTGTCAGTTCCATAGCACTGTCATCAAAATTGAAATTGTCCATATAATTACTCCTGTCATTATTTTTTGTTTGATTAAAACTACAATCGGTTTTAAAGTTTCAACAAATTTTGCAATTCATCTTCGGATATAAATTCTTTACAATCGGGATTAGATTCTATATCTGCAAGCATTTGTTCATCCCATTCGTCTGGTTCTGTTTCTTCAATGCTGTCCCAAGGGTTGTTGGCAAAGTTGGTATTTATAATAAATCATATCCTTTCTGTAATATACAAGTTAAACGATTGCTTAAATTTAAATAAAAAAATATTTTTTGAAATTTCCTCTTTTAAATATAACACATTTGTTGTAAAATATAAATAGCAAATTTTAAATTTTTTAGGAATTGGTGATTTATGATGAAGAAAATTGCATTTACAACACTTGGTTGCAAGGTTAATTTATATGATACGGAGGCTATGCAGGAGCTTTTTGCCGAGAACGGGTATCAGGTGGTTGACTTTGATGATGTTGCCGATGTTTACATAATAAACACTTGTACGGTTACAAACTTGGGTGATAAGAAATCACGCCAAATGATAAGGCGAGCTAAGAGGCAAAACCCCGATTCAATTGTTGTGGCGGCAGGCTGTTATGCACAGGTTGCGCCAAAGGATATTGAAAATGTCGAGGGCATAAATATAATTATGGGTACAAAGGACAGGCATAAGGTTGTGGAAATTGTGGAGGGCTACACGGATAAAACAAAGGTGCTCAACACAGTCAGCAACATTATGGAAGAAAATGTTTTTGAACCTCTTACCATAAGCAAGCTCACAAACAGGACAAGGGCGTACCTCAAAATACAGGAGGGATGCAACAGATATTGCACATATTGTATGATTCCTTTTGCAAGAGGAAAGGTGAGGAGCAGACAGCCCGAGGACGTTATTTCCGAGGTTAAAAAGCTTGCCGAAAACGGCTTTAAGGAAGTGGTGCTTGCAGGTATTCACGTTGCAAGCTACGGTATGGATTTGGGCAATATAACACTTGCGGATATAATAGAGCGTGTGCATGATATAGACGGCATTGAAAGAATACGTTTCAGCTCAATGGAGCCGCTTGCCGTTACCGATGAATTTGTGGCAAGAATGAAAGCACTCCCAAAGGTTTGCGACCACTATCATCTCTCACTTCAAAGCGGTTGTGACACAACGCTTAAGAGAATGAACAGACGATATACGGCACAGCAGTATGCACAGGCTGCGGAAAGACTCAGAAAAGCTTTCCCAGACGTGGCTATAACAACGGATATAATTGTCGGTTTCCCACAGGAGAGTGAAGAGGATTTCGTTGAAAGTGCGGAATTTGCAAAAAAGGTTAAGCTTGCAAAAATACACGTATTCCCGTATTCTCCGAAAACGGGTACGGCTGCGGCTAAGATGAGCGGACAGCTCAGCGGTGATGTCAAAAACGAGAGAAGCAAGCGCATGATAGAAGTCAGTGACAGCCTTAACAGGGAGTTTTTGGAAAAATACAAGGGCAGAACCATGCCTGTGCTTTTTGAAACCACGGATAGCAACGGCTATTATGAAGGGCATACCACAAACTACATAAAGGTGCTTGTGAAAACCGATGAGGAGCTTAAAAACAAAATAGTTAATGTGACACTTTGTGATATTGCAGGCGAAGAAACGATGTACGGTACGTTGGAAAAATAGTTTGTTTTGTTTAATCGATGGTAAAATATGGTTAAATATATAAAATATGCTTGCATAAATATTGATATTGTGTTATGATATGATTAAGTGGAATAATGGGCGTTATGTAAATGTCGGTTCGGCAAAACAAAAAATATAATAAATTTTGTTATGTCGGTTAATTTCCGAAAATAACATAGATTGGGATGTGAAATTTATGAATGGATTAAATGAAACACAAAAAATAGGCTCTCTTAAGGAGATGCTTAAGGACGTTGAAATTGTAAGCAGCAGTGAGCTTGGCAAGGGTAAGAAAAATCCTATACAGGATGTGCTTGCAGATGCCTACACAGCTATGCTCGAAAAAGGTTATAACCCTGTAAATCAGCTTGTCGGCTATATAATTTCAGGCGACCCAACCTATATTACATCATACAAGGATGCCAGAAAAAATATTTCAAAGTTGGACAGAGATGAACTTTTGGAAGAAATAATAAGTTTCTATCTTAAAAACAATCTTTGATGGTGTGTATATGAGAATATTGGGTTTGGATTTTGGTATGAAAACAATAGGCGTTGCGGTGAGTGACCCTTTCGGTTGGACGGCGCAGGGGCTTGAGATAATACGTCGTGAGGAAGAAAATAACCTCAAAAAAAGCATTGTTCGTCTTAAAGAAATTTGCAAGGAATACGGTGTTGAAAGCATAGTTTTGGGTTATCCTAAAAATATGAACAATACCGAGGGTGAACGTGTGGAAAAAACAAAGCAGTTTAAGAAAAGACTTGAAAAGGAACTTAAACTGCCCGTTGAACTTTGGGACGAAAGACTTTCCACCGTCGGTGCGGAACGTATATTGCTGGAGGCGGATGTTTCAAGGGCGAAAAGAAAGAAAGTCATTGACAAGATGGCTGCCGTTTTCATACTGCAAGGCTATTTGGACAGTAAGCCTAAGTTAAATTTATAAATAATGAAAGGTAATGTAATTATGTCAAACAATAATTCGGATGATAAGCTTAATATCGATGATATTAATTTTTTTGAGGGGCAGGACGAGGTTTTTGAAGTTGTAAGTATGTGCGACGAAAACGGCGAAATTGAAAAGTTTTTTGTTCTCGATGCCCTCGATTTGGACGGTGTGAGGTATCTGCTTGTTGTTAAAACATCTGATTACGATAAGGACGAACCGGATGCGTATATATACAAGGAAATAGAGTCCGATGATTCGGAAAACTGTGTGTTTGTAATGGTTGATGATGACAACGAATACAATAAAGTGGCACTGCTCTTACAGGATGAAGATACGGGATACGAAATGAAGTTTTGATGAAGTAACAGTAAGAAATGAGTAAAAAATATCGGTATGGGGGTGCAAATTTGATTAGCAGAAGAAACAGATATGGTTCGGGCAACCTGCCTAAGCTTAGGGTAATTCCCTTGGGCGGATTGCACGAAGTCGGAAAAAACATCACTGCGATTGAGTACGAGAACGAAATTATGGTTATTGATTGCGGTGTTGCATTTCCGGAAGATGATATGTTGGGTATTGACCTTGTTATACCCGATTTCACGTATCTTCTTAACAACAGAGATAAGGTGAAGGGCATAGTGCTCACTCATGGTCACGAGGATCACATAGGTTCACTGCCTTATCTTTTAAGAAATTTATCCGTTCCGGTTTACGGAACAAGACTTACCATCGGTCTTTTGGAAACAAAGCTCAGAGAGCATAACCTTATAAACAGTGTGAACTGTTTCAGCGTTAATGCGGGTGAAAAAATAAAGCTTGGCGAAAGTTTCAAGGTGGAATTTATACACACAACACATTCCATTGCGGATAGTGTTGCTTTTGCGATAACAACACCCGTTGGTGTTATTGTACATTCGGGTGACTTTAAAATAGACTACACGCCTATTCAGGGACAGATGATAGATTTGCAGCGTTTTGCCGAAATAGGCAAAAAAGGTGTGCTTTTATTTATGTGCGAGAGCACAAATGTTGAACGCCCCGGCTACACTATGAGTGAAAAATCAGTCGGTGCAATATTTGAAAAGATTTTTGCAGAGAGTGAAAATCAGAGGATAATGGTTGCAACATTCTCGTCCAATATAGACAGAATACAGCAGATAGTAAATTCGGCTTCAAAGCACAAGCGTAAAGTCTGTGTTGTTGGAAGAAGTATGACAAATGTTGTGAAAACGGCTATCGAGCTCGGATATTTGGATATGCCCGAGAGGACGTTTATAGATGTTACGGAAATGCGTAACTACAGTGATAACGAGCTTGTTATCATCACAACCGGCAGTCAGGGCGAGACTATGTCCGCTCTTTCAAGAATAGCTTCAAACGAGCATAAGCAAATTGAGGTTAAGCCCGGTGATAAAATCATTATCAGTGCTTCACCTATTCCGGGCAACGAAAAAAGCGTTGTGCGTGTAATAAACGAACTTCTTAAAAGAGGTGCGGAAGTTATATATGAGGGTCTTATGGACGTGCACGTTTCCGGTCATGCAAGACAGGAAGAAATAAAGCTTTTGCACGCACTTGTAAAGCCTAAATACCTTATGCCCGTGCACGGAGAGTTCAAGATGCTTAAATGTCATGAAAAACTTGCCATGGAAATGGGTATGAAAAAGGACAATATATTTGTGATGAATAACGGCGATGTGTTGGAATTCAATCACAAGTTTGCAAAGGTAATACCAAACGGTGTGCCCAGCGGTCAGGTATTTGTTGATGGTCTGGGTGTCGGCGATGTAGGTAACATAGTTTTAAGGGACAGACGCCATCTTTCACAGGACGGTCTTATGATAGTTGTTGTTGCTATGGACAAGAACAGCGGACAGATTTTGAGCGGTCCGGATATCATTTCAAGAGGCTTTGTATACGTCAGAGAGTCCGAGGAACTTATGGACGAGGCGAGAAGTGTTGTGCGTGAGGCACTTGATGAGTGCGAAAGCCGCAGCATAAGCGAATGGTCTTACATCAAGACTATGATAAAAGATACATTAAGGGATTATTTGTGGCAAAAGACCAAGAGAAGTCCTATGATTTTACCTATAATTATGGATATAGATTACTAATCTGATTTGGGGTTGATATTATGGGAATGGAATATAAACATGATGATGACGATAACCTCCACATATTTAACAGCAAGATAGGCGAGGATATGCAGCTTGTGTTTGATATGGAGGGTGAAAGCAAGAGTGTGTTTACAACCGATGAAAGGCGAATATATGTCAGTAAGGACGGAGACGGCGATTATTTGACAGTGGGCGATGCCTTTGAGTATGCCGAAAGTTTGCCTAAAGAAGAACCTGTGACTATAATAGTCAAAAACGGCAGGTACTTTGAAAAACTTCACCTTAAAAAGCCTAATGTCACCTTGATTGGTGAGGATGCGGAAAAGACTGTAATTGAAAACAATTCCGCCGCAAAGGACGAAAACCTCGTAGGAGTGGAAAATTCCACATATAAGACCGCAACGGTTCATATAGAAGAGGGGTCGGATGGCTTTAGGTGCAAAAACATAAGCTTTGTAAATTCCGCAGGCATAGGAAAGTTTGTGGGACAGGCACTTGCAATGTATGTTGACTGTGATAAGGCTGTTTTTGAAAATTGCCGTTTCATAGGTAATCAGGATACTTTGCTTTGTGCGCCTAATCATGTGGACTATGACAATAATATAAATAAATATAACAGAAATTATTTCAGGGATTGTTATATAGAAGGTAATGTTGATTTCATATTCGGTGGGGCAACGGCGGTTTTTGATAACTGCGAAATATTCTGCCGAATAAGAGAAAATCAAAATAACAGTTATGTGACGGCTTGTTGCACACCAAAAACATCGCCTTTCGGTTTTGTGTTTTTGGATTGCAGAATTTGCGGTGATGCCGATAAAAAAAGTGTGTACCTCGGCAGACCTTGGCGTGATTACGCAAAGGCAACTTTTGTAAGGTGCACTGTGACGGACGTTTTGAATGATGAAATATTCAGAACGTGGAATGACACCACAAAGCATACCACAAGCTGTTATGAGATTTGTAATTGCAAAGATACAGACACCTCAAACATCGCCGAATGGTGCTATGTGCTGGGCGACGAGGAAGAGGAGGACTACACATTAGAGAAGATTTTCGGTGATTGGTTGCCCGAAAAAATCGGGTAAACCTATCCCACAGCGTATAAAAATAGACCGGAGAGTGACTTATGGCTGCTTTTTCAGATAACAGGGGATATAATTTATACAATTTTTTTTATGGTAAGTATGGGAATGTTAAGCCGTTGTTTTCATTTACCGATGAAATAAGCACAAAATCCGATTTTGAAAATTGGAGAAGTGAAACCGTAGCGGAGCTTAAATCTCTGCTTGGTTTTGATAATATGCAAAAAAGTAAAGCAACGGTTGTTGATGAAGGAGAATCCGTTTCGTTTGAATATAACGGCACAATTCTCACACGCACAAGATACGTGCTCGGCACGCAAGGCGACTTGAAAATGCCGCTTTATGTGTTGGAGAATACCAATGAGAAGAACAATATGGCTGTTGTGGCAATACACGGGCACGGCAGCAACGGCAAGGAGGGTCTTGCACTTTGTTGGGAATCTCCCTCAATAGAAAAATTCAATTATTATTATGCACTTGAGTTTGCACAGAGGGGTTATACGGTGTTTGTGCCGGATTTGCCCGAGGCGGGTGAAAGGTGCATAAGTGTCGGTGACGGCAGTAAAACGGCAAGTTGCAGTGACGTAAACAATTCACTCATAAGCATTGGATTGTCATTGCAGGGAATAACCGTTTTTGAGCTGTTGCAGCTTACGGATTACATAAGCCGTGAGTTTGATTTTTCAAAAATCGGCTGTGTCGGTTTCTCGGGCGGAGGACATACCGCTCTTTGGCTCAATGCCTTTGATGAGCGTATAGGTTTTGCCGTTGTGAGCGGCTATTTCCACAGTTTCAGGGATATTGCACTTTATAATAACTGGTGCGGTTGCAATTATATACCTAACCTTTGGAACTACATAGATTTGTGTGACCTTGCCTCACTTGCGGCAGACAGAGCTTTGTTTATAGAAACGGGCAACAGAGATAAACTCAATGGCAGACGTGGCATGGAGGGCACTTATGAAATGCTTGAAAGGGCAAATAAGGCTTTTGCCGTGTTTGGCAATAAAATAGAATTTAAGGAAAATGACGGAGCACATAAGTGGTATGGCTCTTGTTATGATTGGCTTAAAAAAGTGAATGGATAAACGGAGGTAGTTATGGCTATTATAAATATTTTGGACTACGGTGCGGTTGCGGACGGCAGCGTATCATGTACAGCCGCTTTTAAGGCAGCGGCAACACAGTGCGAGAAAAACGGCGGCGGCACAATTTACGTGCCTGCGGGCAAGTATCTCTCAGGCCCTATTTTCCTTGTGGATAATACGGAGCTTAATCTTGAAGCGGGTGCAGAAATACTTTTCTCAAATGATTTGGAGGAGTGGCCTGCTGTGGAATCCCGCTGGGAGGG
>CAZUXS010000039.1:0-16182 GCA_964624605.1 uncultured Lachnospiraceae bacterium
TATCACCGCTTGCACCCTGTGTGTAATCGCCGAATATCATTTCTTCCGCAACTCTTCCTCCGAATGTTGCCACTATATCTTCTTCCATAGCCTTTTTAAATGTAAAGCCGGGTTCTTTAGGCACGGGCATTGTATAGCCGCCTGCTCTGCCGACAGGTATGATAGAAACCGTATGCACGGGGTTGAGCTGTGGCAGCTTTTCGAAAAGAATAGCGTGGCCTGCCTCGTGGTAGGCTACAATCTTTCTTTCCTTTTCCGTCATAACCTTGCTCTTTTTCTCCGTACCGAGTGCCACTCTTATGAATGACTGCTTTATATCATCCTGATGGATTACTTTTTTGTTCTCCCTTGCCGCATGGAGTGCCGCCTCATTGAGGAGGTTTTCCAAATCCGCACCTGTGAAGCCCTGTGTTGTCTGTGCAACATCGTGCAAATCCACATCATCGGCAAATTTCTTGCCCTTTGCGTGTACTTTGAGGATTTCCTCTCTGCCCTTTACATCGGGAGCACCTACAACAATCTGTCTGTCAAATCTGCCCGGTCTTAAAAGTGCGGGGTCAAGTATATCGGGGCGGTTTGTTGCCGCAATAACAATTACACCCTCATTCACGCCGAAACCATCCATTTCAACCAAAAGCTGATTGAGTGTCTGCTCTCTTTCATCGTGGCCGCCGCCAAGGCCTGCGCCTCTTTTTCTGCCGACAGCATCAATTTCATCAATAAACACAAGACAAGGTGTGCTGTGCTTTGCCTGTTCAAAAAGGTCACGCACTCTGGATGCGCCGACACCGACGTACATCTCCACAAAGTCAGAACCGCTTATTGAAAAGAACGGCACGCCCGCCTCACCTGCAATTGCCTTTGCAAGCAAAGTTTTACCCGTACCCGGAGGGCCTACCATAAGTATACCCTTTGGTATTCTCGCACCTATATCATTGAACTTACCCGGATTTTTGAGGAAGTCCACAACTTCTTCAACCTCCGCTTTTTCCTCGTCCAAGCCTGCAACATTTTTGAATGTCATCTTGTTTTTATCGGAGTTAAGCTTAAACCTAGCCTTGCCGAAATTCATAAGCTTGCCGCCCATACCCTGTGAGGATTGGAACATAAATATCGCAACCGTAATAACCACAATCACCACAAGAATAGATGAAGCAAGCGCAATGAATGAACTTGTCTTTGACGGTGCGGCAACATCCACATTGATATCACCGTCCTTAACAGCCTTTGATATCTCACTCATAAACTGTGATATGCTGGCAATATAAATATTCTCCTTTTTGCCGTCCTTTGAAGTGACCTCGGCAATACCCGCATCCGCCACTTCCGAATCACGCTGTATCTTTATATCGCTTATATCCTTATCGTCAATATCTTGAATAAATTGACTGTAATTATACTGTGCCCCATCTTCACTCTGAGCCGAACCCATAAGTCCGTTGCCTTTGTTTGAAACAATGATGGCAAGTATAGCGATAAAAATAATAAAATACAAGCCTATCGTCTTAAAATTATCGTTTTTATTCAAAACCTACACTCTCCCTCCAAAGTAAATATTGTATCGGTTTACAAAAATACTGTAACCATATAATGATACCACATATTTGGGGAAATTTCAACTCATTTATTGACCTTTTCTTAATTTTATTGTATAGTAAATATATATGATGATAATTGAAGGAGGAACACAATATGAAATCGTTCAATAAGGTAGCCCCCGGCTTGTTTTTGATACTCACAATCATATTTGCGGGAGCACTTTCACTCACTCTTCTTTGCGGAAGATATTTCGTACCCGTAAGCTCACAGCTTTTCTGTGCGATTATTGCGGTAATTTCACTTATATTTGTGTATATGTCATCCGAGGGCGCAGACGAAAAGTTTCCCGGAAAGAACTTTTTATGTGCCGTACTCCCCTTTGCAACAATGCTTTTTACGGTATTCTATACCTACAACGCAAAAACGGACGTGATATATGCCATAGTTTCCGCAATAACATACTTTGCGGCATCACTTTTCATTTTTTACCGTTGCTGCGACTCCAAAAAAATGAAACTGATACTCAGCGTTGTGTATTTTGTGGTGCTTGTGCTGCCCTTTGCATTTTCAATGCTCCTTTTCAACGCACTCGCAAAAAACAAGGCTGCAAACATTTCAACCACAGTAACCTCACCAAGCGGCAACTACACAGCCGTTGCCGAAAACTACAGAGTTGAAATAGTGCCCGAAAGCAAGAAAGTCAATATTTTCATAGGCTACCTTGTGCCGTTTTCACACACCATATTTGAATCTAAGATAGATGATATATTCGCCGAACAAAAGCCTTTGACCGTAAACTGGATTGATAACACCACTCTCAAAGTGAATGATATGGTGTTTGATATGAAGTACGTTGCCGATGCAAATTTGTTCTATAACTTTTCCGAAAACGCCGAGAAACTGAGTGCCTACGTGCCACAAAGATACGCCAACACAATAGATGTGGATGTTTTCTCAACCTCACACTACGGCTATAACCTCACAAACGAGGAAATAGCACTAATCGATAACGATATCGCAAATAACTCCAAGTGGCAAAAGGTTGATGAAACCGAAATTTCAAACCGTTTTGATATATCCGAAACATCAATTAACCTCTCGGACTATGACTATTACTGCATAACCCCCGAGGAGTTCAATAAATATGTGATAGTTGCACTTTACAGTAAGGAAAACGGTAAATTAGACGTTATTCGCAAGGATTTTAACAGCACAAATCAATAAAAAAATTATTTTGGGAGTTCTTTTTTTCTGTCAAAAAGGACTCCTTTTTATTTACCTCTAAGAAAAATACCTCTAAAAGTTTAAGTATATCACTCCCCATAGTTTTTCGCCTCATCCGTCATTTTTGCTAAAGCAAAAATGCCACCTTCCCCGTAGGGGAAGGCAGAAAAGCGGCTTCGCCGCTTAATATTATCCTACAACGGTGGCTCAGCGGAGCACGGCGACAGTTTGCCCCACCTCACCCATACGGGTGGGTGCAGGGCAACCCGCCACCGTAGCACGATAATCCACCGTACCCAACGCCCTGCCCGTTAGGGGTTCGGGGCGAATCGGAACGCCCCGAGGTTTTTGGTTCTTTTTGCCGCAAAAAGAACAATCTCTTCTTTACTTTTGAGGTGTTTTAGTATATAATAGTATATGTCGGATTTTACGCTTATGTATTAGTAAATTAATACGTTACCAAGTCAATCCAAATACACAAGGAGGTTAATCGGTATGTCAATATTCACGCAATTTTTAACAGCCATATACCGTTTCCGTGATTATCCCAAGCTTTTAAAACTAAATGGATTAAGAGTTTTTATATATTTCATTCTTTTTGCTTTTTTATTCGGTGCACTCATGCTTGTGCCCGTTTACAGAGCATATCATATAAAAGGCGGGCTTGTTGCGATTGCACAGGAATACCTGCCCGAGTTTAAGTTCAACAACTATGAGCTAAGCTGCAATTATATAGCGTCATCCAAAACGGAGGACGGTGTGGGTATGTTTTATGTTATCGACACCGAAAACCCGATTGACACAACGCTTGCGGATAACTACAGCCAAGCGATAATTGCCGGTAAAACCGAGATTTACTATAAGAACAACACAAACGCCGTGACCGAAAGCTATAAGAAAATATTCGATATTTACGGTATAAGCGGTGATATAAGCAAAGACTCCATAATGCAATACCTTTGCGTGCGTTCAAACAGACTTACACTTCTTGTGCCGTTTGCACTCACCTTTGTATTCACGGGTATGCTTATGCTGTTCTTCACCGCATTATGGTTTATGCTTTTAACCACACTTGTGAACAACCTTATCATGCACGTAAGCGTAAGGTTTTCACACATAGTCAAGCTTTGCATATACAGCCTTACATTCCCAAGTCTGTTGCGTGCGGTTCTTCTTTTAGTCGGTTTAAGACTACCGTCTTTGATATATGCGGGACTTATGGTATTTTATATATACACAGGCCTTAAAAATGCCAGAAACGCCGATTTCGGCAAAAAGGGTAACATCCCCGAGGACGGCATAGTAATAGCCGAATTATAAAACGGAGTGACACACTATGGGTTATCAGGCTTTATACCGCCGACTTCGCCCTCAGCGCTTTGAGGACGTTGTAGGTCAGCGCCATATAATACAAGCATTAACAAACCAAATAAACGAAAACAGAATAAACCACGCCTACCTCTTCTGCGGCACAAGGGGCACGGGTAAAACAACAACCGCAAAGATATTCGCAAGAGCAATCAATTGCAGTAGTGCGGGCACAAAGCCCTGCAACGAGTGCGAAATTTGCCGTGATATACTAAGCGGCAGAAGTGCAAACGTAATCGAAATAGATGCCGCAAGCTACACGGGTGTAGACAACGTGAGGGATATAATAGAGGATATAAAATACCCTCCTGCCGTCGGCAACTACAAGGTCTATATCATAGACGAGGTTCACATGTTCTCAAACAGTGCCTTTAACGCACTCTTGAAAACACTGGAAGAACCCCCCGAGTACGTGGTTTTCATACTCGCCACAACCGACCCTCAAAAACTGCCTGTCACCGTGCTTTCAAGGTGCCAGCGTTTCGACTTCCACCGCATAGGCAAGCAAGATATGCTTGATGTGCTGAAAAAGGATATGCAGAGCGAGGGCGTGGATATTGAGGACGATGCACTTGAATACATCACCTCACTTTCCGACGGTGCTATGCGTGATGCACTCAGCGTACTCGACCAATGCATAAGCTTCTATTACGGTCAGACAATAACCGCCGATATGGTCAGGGAAGTCACCGGTTCGGCGGATAATGACGCTTTCTTCAACATAGTAGAAGCAATAACACAAAACGACAGCACAGCCGCACTTTCAATAATAAACGAAGTTTCGGCTATGGGTAGGGATATACAGCAATTCACGCTTGACTTAATAGCACACGTGCGTAATATACTGCTTTCTCTCTCACTAAGCGGCGAGTCCAAAGCACTCGACCACTCCCCCGAGTACATCGCAAAACTACGCACCCAAGGCGAGGGCTTAAGCTACGGTTATGCCATAAAGCTAATCTCTATGCTCTCCGAGTTACTCTCCCAAATGAAATACAGCTCCAACCCAAGAGTACTATTAGAGGTCTGCTGTATAAAGGCGTGTAACCCAACAACGGAAAGCGACACCGCCTCACTTGAAATGCGTATTAAGTCAATGGAGAAGATAATAAGCGAGCAAAACGCAAAACTAGAGGCAATGCCGACACAAATAGCGGCTATGCCAATCGCCGCACCCGCTCAACCACCGGTTGCACAGCAACCGACTCAATCTCAAGCAACAGCCGAGGAAACGGAAATCCCCGTTTCCATGCTGAAGAAAATAGTCCCCGAGGAAGTACAGGAAGTAGTCAACGAATGGCAAAACTTCCTTAAAGCACGCTATAAACAAAGCGTAGAGCAAACAATACTTTTAGGCCATTGTAAAGCGGCATACCTCGAGAACGAGTTTGTAAACATAGTCTGTGAGGACGAGTACATTGCAACGGTAACAGGGTATAAAGACAAACTGCAAGAACGCCTTTCAAAGCACTTCGGTAGGAATATCCCCGTGCAGATAATGACTAAGACCCAGCACCAAAGACGGCATAAGGAGCTGTACCAAGCCGAGGATGCCGAGCTGAATAAAAAAGCCGATTTAAACGATTTAATCGATTTCTTCGGCAACGATATCCAAGTAACAGAGTAAAGACCTTGGAGGCTCCGCCTCCAAACCACCGCAAGCCTTTTGAAAAAGGCTTGACCGAAAACTTTTACTTCCGAAAAGCTAACGCTTTTCGGGGGCTTAACCGCCTAACTAATCTAAACGCCCGGCGAAGCCGATAGAAAAGTTTTTGCCTAGCTTTTTTCAAAAAGCTAGTAGGGGTATGGGGACAACGTCCCCATGCTACTCAAAGAGCATTTTTTTGGAAGTTTGAAACCTTTTTTTGCGATAGAAAAAAAGGTTTCAAAACCCAATACAAATAAAACTATATAACCTTAAAGGAGGACACAACAAAATGGCAAGAGGATTTAACCCCGGTAATTTCGGCGGAATGAATATGAACGCACTTATGAAGCAGGCGCAGAGGATGCAGAAGCAGATGGAGCAGGCGCAGGCCGACCTTGAAACAAAGAAGTTTGAGGTAACAAGCGGCGGCGGTGCTATCAAGGTAGTAATCACAGGTAAGAAAGTGATAGAGAGCATAGAGCTTGCACCCGAGGCAGTTGACCCTGATGATATCGAGACATTACAGGACCTTATACTCACAGCCGTAAACGAGGCTATAAGACAGGCTGACGATGCCGTTACATCAGCTATGGGCAATATAAGCGGTGTACCCGGCGGACTTAACGGTCTTTTCTGATAGTACGGTATTATGAACTATTACGGCGACTCCGTTTCACGATTGATAGAGCAGTTTTCCAAGCTGCCCGGCATAGGCGGCAAAACGGCGCAGCGCCTTGCGTTCCACGTTATAAATATGCCGGAGGAAAATGCCAAGGCTTTTGCCGAGTCTATATTAAACGCAAAAGCTCAGATAAAGTACTGCTCACACTGCTGTAACCTTACGGATACCGACCCATGTGCCGTGTGCGGCAATCCACGACGTGACCACAGCACAATAATGGTGGTGGAAAACCCGAGGGATATGGCGGCTTATGAAAAAACAAATGACTACAAGGGCGTATATCACATACTTCACGGCGCTATCTCGCCGATGAAGGATATAGGTCCCGAGGATATTAAGTTAAAAGAGCTTATGTCAAGGCTTGATGAGAGTGTAAATGAGGTGATAGTCGCCACCAACCCCACAGTTGAGGGCGAGGCAACGGCTATGTATCTCAGCCGACTTATAAAGCCGCTTGGCATAAAGGTGACAAGGATAGCCCATGGAGTACCCGTCGGCAGCGACCTTGAATATGTAGATGAGGTAACACTTTCAAGGGCACTTGAGGGCAGACAGCAAATGTAATAAAAAAGGAGGATTTATATGAACATAATTAAACCCTACTTTGTAATCGAGGAAGAGATTGATGCAAAAAAAATAATGCTCACACTTGAAAGAGCAGGTAGAACCTGTTATAAAAGTGAGGGCAATATAGGCGATGGCACAGCCGAGCGTTTCATTGCGGGCATAATAAAGCGTGGACACGAGTCCGTTTTGGAGCATGAGAAAATAACAGTGCGCTTTGTGTGTGACAGAGGTGTAACACACGAGCTTGTGCGCCACAGAATAGCAAGCTATTCACAGGAGAGTACACGCTACTGCAACTACACAAACGATAAGTTCGGCAACGAGCTGACTTTCATTAAGCCTTGTTTCTGGAACGAGGACGATGAGGCATATAAGCTTTGGCTTGAAACAATGTCACACATCGAAAAGCAGTATAATAAAATGATAGAGCTTGGTGCAAAGCCGGAGGAAGCAAGGAGTATACTGCCTAACAGTCTTAAAACGGAAATAGTAACCACTATGAATTTAAGGGAATGGAGACACTACTTCAAGCTCAGGACAGCCGAAAGAGCACACCCACAGATAAGGGAAGTAAGCATAGCACTCCTTGAAGAGTTCAAGCAGAAACTCCCCGTTATATTCGGCGATATAGAATATTAAACGTAATTTAAAATAAAAACACCGTGATTAATTTGCCACAAATCAATCACGGTGTTTCTCATTATTATTTGTTTTGTTTCTCAACTTCCAATTCAAAATCATTATCAAGTGATTTTTGAAGTATGAGTGCGGCATCTCCCGCTGTTATCAGGCCGTCACAATCCACATCAAGGTATAACAAATATTTATCCGTAAGTTTTCCAAGAGGTATTTCAAAATCGTAATTAAGTGACTTTTGGAGCACAAGAGCCGCATCATCAGCCATTATATTACTATCGGCACTTGCATCACCGTAAAGATAAGTTTTTTCATCGTCGGTATCAACATCATTGTCATCCGAATCCTCCGAATCATCGGCATCCTCATCAACCACAAACTTTGCAATCAAATTTGTATCCTCTTTTATTGTAAATCCGTATAACACCGAATAGCTGAGCAGTTCGCCGCTTTCGTCATACCAACCGGAGAATTTATATCCTTTATCCGGCATTGCCACAATTGATACAGCATCGCCTTTCAAATACGTTCCAACACCTGAAAAGCTTCCGTTTTCGGACGTAACCGTAACATCAACATTATAATCCTCGTCACCTTCAAAATATTCATCAACCGTATACACTTCATCCCCTCCGCTTATATATGCACCGTTTCCTATATTTTTCGGAGCATTTACGGAAAACTCGGCATTTGTTGAAAGCGGAATATCATAGAAATTGGAACGACTGGTGTTATCTTCGTCGGTATAATCACTTACACTGACATTTAACTTTCCGTAGCCTGTTGCCGTAAGGTTGATATTTATATCTTCATCTTTAAGAAGATATATTGTTTTCATATCACCTGTCTTGTCCAAATCAATTACGTCGGATGAACAAGTCACTGCATTTCCTATTACAGAACCCAATTCATTTCCGTTTGCATCTGTTATGACAACATCAACAGGGCACATAATTCCCCATTTTTTAAAAAACTTTTCAACTGCACTCTCATCCTCGGAAGATTCCGTGCCGTAAACATCCGCTATTGCGGCTTTAATAAGATTATTTCTCATCAATACAACCTTGTTGTATGCCTTATTTGCAACATAGTCCGAAATTGTGTCACTAGGTGCAAGCATATCCATAGATGCAAGCTTATTTACATATTTATATGTTCCATTAATGTTTGTAACATCTATTTTGCTTATCTGAGTATACATAGCACTTGTATCCTCGATGAAGCTTATCAAATAATCAAACACCTTGTTATTAAGCTTTATCTTTCCAATTGCTTTCTTTGCCTTATTTTTCAATGAATTTTTAATATACTTATTTATACCCAATGAATCACCGAAAAAGTCAACAGCAGATATTATGCTTTGATTGATTGCCTTTTTTTCGAGCTTTTGCAACTGCTTTACAAATTCCTGCATAATCTCGGATGTATTACTTGAAGTGATGGCTCCGAATTTCTTTTCACCGGTTTTTGTGTTTTTAACGATTATCGAGCCCATATAAGCCCCGCCAATGCCCGTTGTATCAATATACACTTCATAATCACCATATTGGTCTTTAAAAATTTCATTTTCAAGGCAATCATATATTTCTTGCACAATATTTTCAGCCGTACTGTCACCTATACTTATGTTCTCAAATTCCAACTTTTTTTCCACTTTCTGACACATAAAGTCATAAATAACATTCACCGCCGCTTCGGTTTCATCACTATTGGCAGTCAATGAAAGCATTTTTTCTCTGATTAAAGGCAAAGTTTCTTCTCTCGTTTTTTCATCCTCTTCACTAACTTCACTTTTTGCCTCATTAAGTTGGTCTATTGCAACAGCTTCAAAGTCATTCACCGCATTATTGTATTTCTCTATATATGTAGGTATTATACAATCCACTTCAACGGTAAACGTAACTTTATTTCCCTTATCATCCTGCACATATATTTCTGCCTTACCATGCTTCAAAGCCTCAATATCAGCCTTATATATATGCTTATTTTCAGATGAAACTCTGTGAGTATTCTTGATTTTAACAATGTTTTCATCACTGCTTGACCACCTTACGTCAAGCGCTTCCTCTGTGTTTGAGCCTGCTTGTATCGTATATAATGATTTTTTACCGTGGCTGTCATCAATATTTTTTATTCCTTCATTTGATATGGGATAAAGCGTACCCACAGATACGGTAAATTCAACACTGCTGCCATTTTCCGCCTTTATTGTTACCTTAGCTTTACCTGCCTTTATTCCCGTAAAAGTGCCACTGTAATAATAATCATTTTTTTCACCCGTAACCGAACTCAAACTATTCGTTTGCAATACATCGTAATTATCACATTTCCAATTTACGGAAAATGCTTTATCGGCTTTAGAACCTGCTGTAAGCTGTATTTTTTCTCCGACATCGATATTCACTTCTTGTTCGGTAACGGCATACAAATTTTCATCATTAACCGTTACATTGTATGTAACACTGCCGCCTTTTTCAGCTTTAGCCGTAATAACGGCATCACCGACTCCGACAGCCTTTATTTTTGCATAATATGTAGTCAATGCGGTTCCTGTTGTTTCGATACTCACAACACTGCTGTCACTGCTTGACCAACTGACATCCAAGCGAGTGCTATCCTTTGATGCGGCACTGAGAGTTGTTGTATCGTCAACATTTAATACATTGTCTTTATCTGAGATTCTTCTTAAATTGTTAGCACTGACTTCTACATTGAATTCAATCCTATCATCCGAATTCGCTTCTGCACTGATAACCGAATTTCCGCCTTTCAATCCCTTGATATATGCATAATATCTGTAAGAACCGTTTTCCTCCTCTTCCTTTGTGTCGGTTACGGAAACACTGTCACCACTAATCGTCCATTTCACATCAAGTGGTGTGCTTCCATCAGACGCAACTATTAATACACTATCACTACCCTCTTCCAAAGATACATCACCATCTGTTATTTGATATAAATGGGAATCTATTATTTTATATTTCACACTATTATTTACTGCATACTTAAGTGCATACGAATCCTGTTCAACATATAATGTAAGTTCGGAACACTTTTTAAATACATTTTTTCCGATACTCGTCACTTCTTTTGGAACTATTACTTTTGATAGGCTACTACAATATTGAAATGCATAACTTCCGATGCTTGTTACCTCCCTTGGAACTATTACTTCGGATAGATTACTACAATATTCAAATGCTCCGGAACCTATCGATTTTACACTAGCCGGTATTGTTATATCTTGCAGTGCACAACCCAAAAAAGCATTCATACCTATCCCAGTAATATTTTCCGACAATTTTACATTTTTGAGACTATCGCATGTACTAAACACAGAGGCTCCCATACTTGTCACAGAGTTAGGCATTTCCACCTTCGTTAAAGATTTACACCCACCAAATGCATAATCTCCTATATTGGTTATACCATTTGGAAGTATTATTTCTGTCAACGAGCTACAATCCTCAAATGCATACTTTCCTATATTGGTTATATCATCCGAAAGAGTTACTTCAATCAATGAGCTACACTTCCAAAACGTATAATCTTCTATACTTTTTACACTGCCTTGAAATATAATCCCTTTTAATGCTATACACTCACCAAAAGCTTTACTACCTACGTATGTTACTCCACTAGGTATTGTAACATACTCAATACTAAAACAATCCCAAAAAGCTTCTTTTCCGATTGTTTTTAAATTATTTGGAAGAGATATGCTCTCCAAATTTATACAATCTCTGAAGGCATAATCTCCTATACTAATAACGGTTACACCTTCTATTGTTTCCGGAATAACAACTTTTGTAACCGAATCCGCACCTGTAATTTCTCCTTTCTCCTTATTGAAATATATATATCCTCCCTCAACTGCAACTTTGGTATCATCTTTATTGACATTTGCCTTACTCATTGCTTCAATCTCAACATTACCATCATCAATATCATTTGCAAAAACAACTCCCGTACTTCCCGTAATCATAAGTACCATTGCAGACAACATTGCAATAAACCTTTTAAGCAGCATAAAAATCCCCCTTTTACAATTTAATATAAACAAAATTATATATATTTAACTACATTTAGAATACAACTTTATCTGTAATTTGTCAATAATTAAAAGAGTTTATATTGTAAAACTATCATCAATTTATGGATTAACAACAAAAAAATTATACCCCGAACAAATCCGCTATGGTTTGTTCGGGGTATTTATAAATAAATAAATAAATAATAACAGGGGCTAATTCAGGCATTGTCGATAATCCCCATCGACTTAATGCACCTACATTATATCTTTTCACACTCCTTTTTTCAATACACATTATTTACAAGACTTATTTTTGTGTATTTTACACTCACCATATATGCATAGCCCTATATTTTTAAACCCACCTATACAATTTCAACAATGATTTTAAATAAATACAAAGTATGAACCAAGTTCGCACCCTCCAAGTATTAACACTGAAACAACTTTCAACCTAGTTCATATATATGCATTTTGCACAAAGGTTTACATAGCTATAAAAAAAGGCGAAGCACCCATCAAAAGCACTTCGCCATAAATTATCTTACTCGGTAAACTCGCCGAACTTCCTAAATCTTTGATATCTTTCTTCAAGCAGAGTTTCCGTATCCTTTTCCTTTAAAAGACGCACTTCTATTTCAAGCTTTGTCTTGAGGAGGTTTGCTGTGAACGCAAAATCCTTATCAGCACCACCCGGCACTTCCTTAATCACCTTTTCAATCACACCAAGCTCCAAAAGGTCAGCTGCCGTAATCTTCATTACATCAGCCGCTTCCTTAGCACGCTTTGCATCCTTCCAAAGTATACTTGCAAAGCCCTCCGGACTAAGAATGGCATAAACAGAGTTTTCAAGCATCCAAACCCTATCTGCAACAGCAAGACCGAGTGCACCGCCACTGCCGCCTTCACCTATAATAATGGAAATAATAGGCACCTTAAGGTCAACCATCTCCATAAGGTTTCTGGCAATAGCCTCACCCTGACCTCTTTCCTCCGCACCGACACCGCAGTATGCACCACTTGTGTTGATGAAGCATATAATAGGTCTGCCAAACTTCTCCGCCTGATACATAAGGCGTAACGCCTTCCTGTAGCCCTCGGGATGCGCATTACCGAAGTTACGCTCTATATTCTCTTCCATTGTCTTGCCTTTTTGTATACCGATTACGGTAACAGGCATATCATCAAGCCACGCTATACCACCAACTACAGCCTTATCATCCCTAAACTGTCTGTCACCGTGCAGCTCAATAAAACCCGTGAATATATGATTGATATAATCAAGAGAAGTAGGTCTTGAAACCTTTCTTGCAATCTTTACATTATCAAAAGCCTTAGCCATTGTATTCAACCTCCCTCTCGTGCATCTTAAGCAGCTCGGCAATCACCTGTGGGAGCCTCTCTCTATCCACAATCTTATCCACAAAACCATGCTCCAACTGGAACTCAGCTGTCTGGAAATCATCGGGGAGTTTCTGCTTTATTGTACCCTCTATAACTCGTCTACCTGCAAAACCGATAAGGGTACGTGGCTCGGAAAGTATGATATCCCCAAGCATAGCAAAGCTGGCTGAAACACCGCCCGTTGTCGGGTCTGTCAACACCGTTATGTATAACAATCCGGCATTGGAATGTTTCTTAACAGCCGCACTTGTCTTAGCCATCTGCATGAGTGACACTATACCCTCCTGCATTCTTGCACCACCTGAGCAAGTGAACACAACAATAGGCAATTTATGCTCTGTTGCATACTCAAAGGCCCTTGTCACCTTTTCACCGACAACAGAACCCATTGAGCCCATCATAAATCCGCTATCCATAACAGCAAGAACAGTCTTATGTCCGCCTATCGTGCACACACCCGTCCTAACTGCATCCTTAAGCCCCGTCTTCTCCTGTAAGCTGCGTATCTTAACCTCATAGTCCGGGAAGTTAAGCGGATTTTTAGCCTCCATATTAACATCAAACTCAACAAAGCTGTCCTCATCGGCAATAGCCCTTACTCGTTCCTTAGAGTTAAGTCTAAACAGCTTAGCGCACTTCGGACAAATCTTCAGCTTGCCCAGTGCCTTCTTCTCAATAAGATTCCCACAACCGCCACACTTGACATAACCTGCGGGTATCTCCTCTTTTTTCTTAGTCTCTTCTTCCTTTGGAGCGGCTTCTTTCTGCGGTACAGTATTCTTTATCTCGCTGAACTTGCTCCTAAGCCCCTCCAATGAAGGTGTTTTAAATATAGCCATTGTCATTTAACCTCTCTTGCGGGGCTTTGCCCCGCACCCCACAAGCCTTTGAAAAGGCTTGACCTAAACTTTTACTTCCGAAAAGCTAACGCTTTTCGGAGACCTTAAGCACTCCCCAAACTCATCCCGCGGCGTAGCCGCAATTGAAAAGTTTTCGCCCCTCCTTTTTCAAAAGGAGGGTAGGGTGTGGGGCAACGCCCCACGGTTTTATCTGCTCAAAGAGCATTTTTTGGAAGCTCGAAACCTTTTTTACGATAGAAAAAAGGTTTCGGAAACTCATATTAAATCACCTTTATAAATAGTCTTAGCCAATCATAAAAGTAAACTCGCCCTCTGCCACTTTCTTATCATCAACATAGGCAATACCCTTACCGATACCTGCAACCTTCTTAAGCTTTATAATCTCAACCTCGAAACGCAGTGTATCCCCAGGCACAACCTTGCCTCTGAACTTCGCCTTATCAATAGCACCGAAGTACGCCGTCTTACCCTTATACTCATCCATTGAAAGTATAGCAACAGCACCTGCCTGTGCCATAGCCTCAAGTATAAGCACACCCGGCATTACAGGCTCCTGTGGAAAATGCCCCTGAAAGAAAGACTCGTTCATTGTAAGATTCTTAATAGCCGTTATACTCTTACCCGGCTCCATTGCAAGCACCCTGTCAACAAGCAACATAGGGTATCTGTGCGGTATTATCTCCCTTATCTGCTTTATATCCATTAAATAGTCAGCCATTTATTATGCCTCCCACTTCTTTATACAAAGTACGGCATTATGTCCGCCAAAACCGAGTGTATTACTAAGTGCATACTTAATCTCTTTCTTAACCGCAACATTAGGTGTGTAGTTAAGGTCACACTCCTCATCAGGCACTTTATAATTAATTGTAGGTGGTATAGTACCCTCCTGCAACGCAATTATAGACGCAATAGCCTCAACAGCACCCGTTGCACCTAAAAGATGTCCTGTCATTGACTTTGTTGAGCTGATAGCAATATCCTTCGCATACTCGCCAAACGCATTCTTAATAGCAAGTGTCTCAGACGCATCATTTATATGTGTGCTTGTACCATGTGCATTGATATACCCTATTTCATTCTTATCAATACCCGCTTCTTCAACAGCAAGGAGCATAGCCTTTGTAGCACCGCTACCATCAGGCAACGGACTTGTCATGTGATAAGCATCACCGTTTGTGCCATAACCAACTATCTCCGCAAGTATCTTAGCACCTCTTGCCTGTGCACTTTCAAGTGTTTCAAGGAAGAGCACACCTGCACCCTCGCCCATTACAAAACCGCCTCTTTCCTTATCAAAAGGTGTAGACGCTCTATTCGGGTCATTACTTGTTGAAAGTGCCTTAAGCGCAGCAAAACCACCTATACCAAGCTTACAAATAGGCGCTTCCGCACCACCGCAAAGCATATAATCACTGTAGCCATGCTTAATATTACGATACGCCTCACCTATACTGTTCGTACTTGACGCACAAGCCGTAACCACATCAAGGCAAGGTCCCTTTGCGCCGTAACGAATAGCCACATTACCACTAGCCATATTACCGATAGCCATAGGTATAAAGAGCGGTGCTATCCTGCCCATACCCTTTGCAGCCATCTTAGTCGCATTCTCCTCAATGGTAACCAAACCGCCGATACCTGAGCCTATAAGCACACCAAACCTGTCGGCATCTATACTCTTCACATCTATACCGCTCATCTTCATAGCCTCATCAGCCGCACCCATAGCGTATATACAGAAGAGGTCATTCCTCTTTACTTCTTTCTTCTCAACTACGGAAGTAGGGTCAAAGTCCTTCAGCTCACCTGCAACACTTACCTTACTACCCTCAGCTTCATAATCAAATCTGGTTATAAAATCAATACCGTTCTTCCCCGAAAGCAAGCCCTCACGGTACTCGTCTATGTTATTGCCGATTGGTGTAATAGCACCCATACCCGTTACAACAACACGTCTCTCAATATCGTGCTTCATATATCTAAATCCTCCTTAAAGACCTTGGAGACTCCGCCTCCAAACCTCCGCCAAACCCTTTGAAAAGGGGTTGGATTCCTAAACTTCAAATTCGGAAAGCTAAAGCTTTCCGAGGGAATTTCCACACACCCAACTTTCCCTTGCGGCGTAGCCGCCCATAAAAGTTTTCGCCCCTCCTTTTTCAAAAGGAGGGTAGGGTGTGGGGCAACGCCCCACGCTGCTCCAAGAGCATTTTTTTGAAAG
>CAZUXS010000040.1:0-15975 GCA_964624605.1 uncultured Lachnospiraceae bacterium
ATTATTATTATCATCCATATTTAACTACCTTTCATTTGCAGTCTTGAAAACTTTTTTTATCGCAAAAAGTTTTCAAACTTTCAAAAATGCTCCATAGGCAACATGGGGTTTCACCCCATACCCCACCACTTTTTGAAAAAAGTGGACAAAAACTTTCCAATGCGGCTACGCCGCAAGCTAACCCTAGTAACGTCTTATAGTGACAAGGGCATCCACGCTCTAACCTCTCGGAAAGCGTAGCTTTCCGAATAGAAAAGTTTTCGGTTGAGCCTTTTTTAAAAGGCTCACGGTGGTTTGGAGGCAGAGCCTCCAAGGTCTTAAACGTCTAAGTTTGTAACGTACTGTGCATTCTGCTGAATAAAGTCACGTCTTGGTTCTACCTTGTCACCCATCAACTGATCAAATATCATATCCGCCATTATTGCATCATCTATTGTCACCTTAATGAAAATTCTGTTGCTCGGATCCATTGTTGTTTCCTTAAGCTGTTTTGCATCCATCTCACCAAGACCTTTGTATCTCTGTATAGGTCCGAGGTTTCCACTGCCTATCTGTGATATCAACTCATCACGCTCCTCATCGGAGTAAGCATAGAACACCTTTTCATCCTTCTTTACCTTGCCTTTTTTCTCCAGCTTATAAAGCGGTGGCTGTGCAAGATACACATATCCCTGTTCAATGAGTGGTGTCATAAAACGATATATGAAAGTAAGAAGAAGTGTTGTGATATGTGCGCCGTCAACATCGGCATCTGTCATTATTACTATCTTGTGGTATCTGAGCTTTGAGATATCGAAGTTTTCGTGTATACCCGTACCGAAAGCCGTTATCATTGAGCGAATTTCCTCATTACTCAAAACTCTGTCAAGCCTAGCCTTTTCAACATTAAGTATCTTACCTCTAAGCGGAAGCACCGCCTGTGTTTTGGGGTCTCTCGCACTTACGGCTGAACCACCTGCGGAGTTACCCTCAACGATGTAAATTTCACGTTTTTCGGGATCTTTTGATGAACAATCCGTAAGCTTACCGGGGAGTCTGCCCGTATCGAGTGCGGACTTTATTACAAGCTCCTTAGCCTTTCTTGCGGCTGCTCTTATCCTTGCGGCAAGCTGTGACTTTTCAAATATTTTCTTGCTTATATCGGGGTTTTCCTCCAAGAAATAACCCAACTTTTCAACCAATACGGCTGCTACAGCACCCTGTGCGGCACTGTTGCCGAGTTTTGTCTTTGTCTGACCTTCAAACTGCGGTTCGCTTATCTTTATACTGATTACGGAAGTAAGTCCCTCTCTTATATCCTCGCCGGAGAGTTTCTCGTTTTCCTTAAGGAGTTTAAAACGCTTGCCGTAGTCATTTATAGCCTTTGTGAGTGCCGTACGGAAACCCGATACGTGTGTACCACCGTCAACAGTGTTGATATTGTTTACATAGCTGTAGTTTGTTTCCTGATAGCTGTCGTTATGCTGGAAAGCAATTTCCACATTTATGCCATCCTTTATGCCCTCACAATAGAAAATTTTATCGTATATAGGTTCTTTTGTTTCGTTTATCTTTGCAACAAATTCCTTGATACCGCCTGTGTAGTGGTAAGTAAATTCCCTCTGTACGGGTCTTTCCTCTTCCGTTTCGTTGCCGTCCTCATCGGTGATTGTGACAATCTCCGTCTTATCGGGTGATATTCTCTCGTCCGTGAGAACTATCTTTATGCCCTTTGTGAGGAAAGCGGTTTCCTGCAAATGGCTCTTCAATGTATCGAGATTGAATATTGTTGTTTCAAAAATCTCGGAATCGGGTTTGAAGTGAACAAATGTGCCCGTAAGCTCCGTTGAACACTTGTCTATCACTTGTAGTTTATCGATTACCTTGCCACGGCTGTAATGCTGCTCGTACACCTCACCATCGTGGAATATACGCACCGTAAGCCACTCACTGAGGGCATTTACAACAGATGCACCAACGCCGTGCAAACCGCCGGACACCTTGTATCCGCCACCGCCGAACTTACCACCTGCATGAAGAATGGTGAATACCACCTCAACTGCGGGTATGCCTTTTTGCGGATGAATACCCACGGGGATACCACGTCCGTTATCGAGTACGGAAACCGAATTATCGGAATGAATCTTGACATCAATCTGTGAACAGAAGCCTGCAAGCGCCTCGTCGATTGAGTTATCCACGATTTCGTAAACACAGTGGTGCAAACCTCTTTCGGAAGTTGAACCGATATACATACCGGGTCTTTTTCTGACCGCCTCAAGACCCTCGAGTATCTGTATTTGGTTTTCGTCGTAGTTCTGACCGTCCTCGGTATTGAGTGAGAACTCATCCGCCTCTTTCATTTCCGCCGCCTCAATCTCCTCAAAGCTTTGCGCTCTTTCAAGGAGTTTATCCAGCTGCTTATCATTAACTGTTTCGGAGCTGTTATTTAAGTTGTTACTATCCATTTTGTTCCTCCGTTTTTGCACATTTTGTCTGCCGAAAGCACCTTATTTTATCACGTTTCGGGCAGTTTCAAAAAATAATTCTATGTTAATACAATTATAGCACAAAATGCAGAAAAATTCAATGTTAATTTACTAAAAAATACGCTTTTTTAAACGATTTTCGCCACTTTTTTGACCTTTTTACTTTCCCGAAGAAAAGTTTTCATCTTCAATCAAATTTTCGGAGGCTGCGGCTGTTGTTGCAAGCTTATCGCACCTCTCATTTTCAACATTATCGGCATGACCTTTAACCCACACAAAGGTTACTTTGTGTATATCCAAAAGCTCCAACATCCTCTCCCATAAATCGGAGTTGAGTGCTTTTTTCTTGTCGCTCTTTATCCAGTTGTTTTTCTTCCAGTTTCTCGCCCACCCCTTTGTTATTGAATCAATCACGTATTTGGAATCGCTGTATAATGTCACCTCGCAAGGCTCTTTGAGTGCTTCCAGTGCACGTATCACCGCAAGCATTTCCATTCTGTTGTTGGTTGTAAGCTTGTAACCGCAGCTCATTTCCTTTCTGTGCCCGTTATAGAGAAGCACTATGCCGTAGCCGCCCTTGCCGGGATTGCCGGAGCAAGCACCATCCGTATATATATCCAGTTTTTTCATAACCCTTATCCTTTCAAAAAATAATCTATGGCATCGGCAATAGCCGTGTTCTGTTTTTTATATGATTTTAAAGACCTTAAATCCTCACTCTCGGCAATCACTTCGGTATTATGCAAATAATACAGTGTACTGCCCTCTTTCGGCTTAAATACGAGTTTAAAGCTGAAAAGCAACTGATTTTCAAGTCCGAAGTTTTCTTTGAAAAACTTATTCACCGAAGCATCGCCGTATTTTCTGTCACCTGCAACGGGGTGTGATATATACTGCATACAAGCCCTAATCTGATGGCTCTTGCCCGTTTCAAGCTTAACCTGTGTGAGTGTCATATTGTTTTTGACTTTTACGGGGCGATATTTTGTGAGTATATACGTACTGCCCTCCGTTTTGTTTTTGCTTATGCTTGCCTTGTTTTTATTATCCTTGGTGTGCCAGCCCTCAACACTTCCGCCGTCCTTTATTACGCCCTTTACGGCTGTCAAATAGAGCTTATCCACATATTTTTCTCTGAAAATTTCATTCAACGCACGGCTTGAAGCGGCATTTTTGCCAAGCACCACAAGACCGGCCGTGTTTCTATCCAAGCGATTGCACACCGACGGCTTAAAAACAGCCTCCGCAGAGATGTCATATTCGCCCTTTTGATAGAGGTAATACAAAAGTTGGTCGTTTAAAGAACCTTGCGGATTATCCTTGTCCGGTTGCACGCTAAGCCCCGCAGGCTTCAGCACAACAAGCACATTTTCGTCCTCATATTTTACAATAAAGTCCTGTGCCTGCTTTGTGACAGTCTTTTCCGCCATAAATGAATTTATGGTTTCATCGGCAAGGAAAAGCTTCACCTCATCACCGCATTTGAGCATTTCATTGCCCTCCGCTTTCTTGCCGTTGAGCTTTATATTCTTTTTTCTGAGCATTTTATATATAAAGGACTTCGGAGCCTTGTTCATGTATTTGAGCAAAAATTTGTCAAGCCTCTGGTTTTCCTCCGAAGTACCTATTTTGAGTTCCCTCATAGCCGTTCCTCCCAGTTTGAGTTTGTAACACATATTATACAATAAATCGGTTTTAAAGTAAAGTGAAAGCAATAACATAAGATTTTAAAAGCGGCTATTACAAAAGAACATAAAAAATTTTATTATTTCTTACAATGGTGCAATGGTGGTTAAGTAGTTTACTCCACCCCCCCGTAAAACGGGTGGGTGCAGGGGCAACCCGCCACCGTACTCCAATGAACCGACGCAGCACACTGCCCCTGCCCGTTAGGGGTATGGGGCGAATCGGAACGCCCCATCGTTTTTGGTTCTTTTTTCGTAAAAAAGAACAATCCTTCCTAGGGATTTAGGAAAAATAAATCAATAAAAACAAATCTAAAATTAATCATTCTACCACCACTCATCCACCGCTAAAGCGGTCCCCCTTCCCTACAAGGGAAGGCTGAAAACCATTCATCCAAAGTTTCTATAACATTTCAAAATTAGATTGATGTGTCCATTTATTTTTATTGACTATAGCACACCAAAGAGTTATAATAAGCTATATTGCAATAACATTTTACCAAACAGGAGATAATATTATGGAATACAGAGAACACATAAAGGAGTGCAGGAGTGTTGTTGTTAAGATAGGCACAACCTCTCTCACTTATGAAAACGGAAAGATAAACATACGTCAGATGGATAAGCTGGCAAGAGTAATTTCGGATATACGCAACAGGGGCATTGATGTGGTGCTTGTTTCATCCGGTGCTATTGCCGTGGGCACGGACAGACTCGGTCTTCCTCGCCGTCCTCGTGACACAATAGGCAAGCAGGCGGCTTCCGCCGTAGGACAGGCTACCCTTATGCAGATGTACGAAAAGCTTTTTGAGGAATATAATCAAAAGGTGGCGCAGATACTTCTTACAAAGCCCGTGTTTGATGCGGATAGCAAGAAAAACAACGCCAGAAATACAATCAGCCGTTTGCTTGAACTGGGCGTGATACCGATTGTAAATGAAAACGATACGGTTGCTACCGATGAGCTTAACGATTTTTCGGATAATGACACACTTTCATCTTATGTTGCGGAGCTTATAAAGACGGATTTGCTTGTTATACTCTCCGATATAAAGGGTATGTACACAGCCGACCCAAACAAAAATGCGGATGCAAAGATAATAAGTGTTGTGCCTGAGGTTAATGATGAGGTATTCAGCCTTGCGGGCGGTTCAGCCTCTTCACTTGGCACGGGCGGTATGGTAACTAAGGTAAAAGCGGCGGACTTTTTAACAAGAAAGGGCATAAATATGATAATTGCCAGCGGAGAAGACCCTGCCGTGCTTTTTGATATTTTGGATGGTGAGCCTGTGGGCACACTGTTTATGAGCAGATAGGAAATAAGATGGATAAGAAAGAATTACGTAAAATTTATAAAGAAAAAAGAAATTCAATACCTCGCAGTACACGTATAATAAAAAGTCTTGACATTGCCGACAGGCTTTTTCAAAGTGAGGAATACAAATCTTGCGGCACTTTGCTTATATATGCAAGTGCCAATTCGGAGGTTGACACCACAGCAATAATAACAAGGGCACTTGATGAGGGCAAGCGTGTTGCTGTGCCGAAGATGACAGATAAGGCACATGAAATGGTGTTTATAGAGATAACAAGCCTTTACGAGCTTACGGAAAGCCGCTACGGCATATCCGAACCGCCGTATAACGAAGAAAAAATAGTAATTGGTGACGGCAACACCCTTGTTGCACTCCCCTTGCTTGCTTTTGATAACAACGGCGGCAGACTAGGTTACGGCGGCGGATATTATGACAAATGGCTGAGTGAGAATGAATATGCTTCTGCTGTGGCACTTGCATTTAAGGAGCAATTTTGCGACTCTATTCCCATTGAGGAAAACGACCAAAAAATCAATTCCGTGATTACCGATTGACGTTTCGAGGTCAAAAACACTACCGTTTGAGGTCAACCGGTTGAAAAAAAATTTCAATATGCTATAATTTGATTAGTATATTTTATATAAAACCGTAAGAGGAGGCATTGATTATGAAAGCCAAAAAATTATTGAAGCAAATTTCCGCTCTTGTGCTCATAGGCATTATGAGTGCGACACAGCTCACAACCGCATTTTGTGAGGGTGCGGCAGCTGTGAGTGTGAACGGAGATAACATAGATTTCGGCACAAGTGAGCCTATAATAATAGACGGCACAACATACGTACCCATAAGAGCCGTTTTTGAGAAATTCGGCAACGGCACAACTGTGGATTGGGATAACGAAGAAAAAGCCGTCACAATCACTTATAATGGTGATAAGCTTGTGCTTTACACCCTCACGGGCGAGGTGACATATAAGGGCGAAACAACCACCCTTGCCAACATTCCCGTTATCAAAGACGGGCGAACACTTCTTCCTTTGAGGGAGCTTGTTGAAATGCTGGGCGGCAGCTTAACTTGGTTTGCGGACACTAAGTCAATCGAAGTTTACGAAAACTTAGGCACAACAAGTGACGATTCCTCACTTCTTTCGGACTTCAAGGGTATGCCGCTTCCGCAGGCACTCTACGTACTTTCCGAAAACGAGGAAAAATATGATGGTATAGGCTTTGACGATATCTGCGAGGTTGCCGACACAACGGGCTATGACGAGCTTGCATTATCCGCAAAGAAAGTTGCGAAGATAGATGCCGAGGAATATATGGACAGTGACGAAAATCTCCCCGTTTATGGTAGGTTTGCGGAGGAATATTTCAATGCCATAATTGCGCTTAAGGATAAGAGTTTCCTCACAGGTGCGGCAAAAAAAGCTTTTAACAACGATATATTCACAGCCGATAAGGGTGTGAGCATAGAGGACAGCGTTGAAAAAATATACAGTGGGGATTTCTCCAAAAATATGAGAATAAACCCCGACACAATGATATTTGCGGGCATTGCGTATGCGGATTGGGATTTCACAAACAGCTTCACGGAAGCTATGATGTTTGTATACTTGAAATATATGGATGTGGCACACGAGGATATTGAGGAAGCATGGGACAGCCTTGTTGACAAAACTCTTGACAAAAACAAGGAAACGGCAAAACAGGCTGTGAGTGCTTTGAAAGATGTTCCTCTTCCACAAGCACTTTATATGTATTTTACGGATGACAGTTTCTATTCCGATGATATACCCAAAGACCTTGAAACAATAGTTAAAAATGCTGATTGCAGGGGATATTCCGAACTTAAGGAATATACCGAAAAAGCGATTGAGGACGATAAAAACGATTCCCATACGGATGAGGCAATAAAGAATTTTTCATTATTTGAGATGTACTATTTTGAATCTCTCAGCCTTATGAGCGACAAAAGTTTTATGTCCGATGCTTATTTAAAGCTTTTTGACAACAAGGATGTTAAATATGCAAGCGACACCACAACACTCGATTCCGCAAACTCACTTGCCGCTTATTTAAACGGCAAAGAAAAAACCGTCAGGGTGAACAAGGCTTATGATGCACTTGCAAAGTCAATTATATTCATAGTGAACGAGGGCAATTCAACATATCAAACCGATGATTTTAAGTCTGCATTAACTATGGCAACCGCTTATACACAGCTTTGTATGATGGTTTATGAAGATTTTTCAAATGCACTTGATAAAGCAGGTTGGCACTACAAAGACATATCAACTATGACGGAAGAAGAACTCAAAGATTTTTTTGATAACACAGACGGCGAGCAAAGCAACGCTTAAAGGGGGCGTATTATGAAGAAAAGATTATTAAAGGGTATTTGTGCACTTACGCTTGCGGCGGCACAAAGCGTTTCAGCCTTTGGTGCGGTTGCAAATGTGAATGTTGACAACAAGGCGATAGATTTCGGCAATGACGAAAGCGTAATAGAGGACGGCACAACCTACGTACCCATAAGGGCGGTTTTTGAAAACTTCGGCGAGGGTACAACCGTAGGATGGGATGCGGAAACAAAGGCTGTCACCATAAATTACAACGGTGACGAACTTGTTCTTTACACCACGACAGGTGATGTGTCATACAAGGGAATCACAACCGTGCTTTCAAACACACCGATAATACAAAACGGAAGAACACTTCTTCCACTTAGAGAGCTTTGCGAAATGCTTGGCGGTAAGGTGGAATGGGATGCCGAAACAAAGACCGTAAACGTAACAACTCCAAACACAACCACGAAAGAGGAACAACCCCAAACACAGGACGAGGTTGTTATCCCCTCCGGCATAGATGAAAAAACAGCCGAGGAAATACGCTCAATGGCAGGCAAACCACTACCCGAATGTGTGTATATTGCCTTTGAAAGCGACAACACATACGACAAGACGGAAATAGATGCAATTTGCTCCGTTGCCGATTGCCGAGGCTACTACAGCCTTGAACAGTATGTAAAAGCCATCTCCGATGAAAACACAATCTTAGGCATGGACGAAGCTACATACGATGAAACAATGGAGAAGTTTTCAAATGAATATTTCACCACACTTTTTAAGCTTGATGATAAGTCATTCATAAATGATTCGATATTGGGCAGTATATTCACAAATGATTTCATATATGCCGACCCGTCCGTATCCGTTAAAGATACGACACGCATACTTTCATCAGCTATTGACCCAAACGGTGAAAGAATAGGCGTAAATCCGAATATGGAGCTTTTGGCAAGGGTTGTTTATGCCATGGCAAAAATGAGTGTTGACAACATAAATGCGGAAGATATCTCATCAACCGATGATGTGGATTTTATGCTTCATTATGTTGACTATACGCTTGAACAAAACCCTGGTTGGGCATCAATGCTCCCCGATACAATAACATTGCTCACAAATCAAAAAAGAGCCTCAACGGAGGTTGAAGCACTTTCGGGTGAACCTCTCCCAAAGGCAATATATTCCGTTTTAACCGATGAGCAATTAAACAGTAGCATAAACCAATTGCCAAACCTCAAAAAAGCACTTGAAATTGCGGATTCAACCGATTACAAGGAGCTTAAAAAAGCTTTCACCGATTTTGCAAACGCTTATGCAACTGCTGATTCCGATGCAGCGGAAAATTCAGCCGCATTTAAGCTTTATTTCGAAGCACTGGGCAATATGAGCGACAAGAGTTTCCTCACAGGTTTAACAGCCGATATATACAAAGTTTCGGTTGCAACAAGCGACAGCGTAACCGTGGACGAAATGTTCACATCAATAGATAAACACTTGGATAACTCCTCCGTAAAGGTGGTTGCCCCACCCGATTTGGAAGTTTTCGCAAAGGTGCTTACGGCAACATTACAAGACATCGATGATATCGAGGCTTTTGACGATACAGTTATATATATGGCTGATTACTTGGCTTATGAAACAAAGAACAACAATAAGATTTCAAGCAACTACAACGCAGCGGAATATATATCCGACATTGTATCATACGTTTTTCTTAAAGCATATATTAATAACTAAAACAAACGGCGGTTTTTGTACCCTAAAATACAAAAACCGCCGTTATGTTTAATTGATATTCTTCAACCACACCGTAAAAATGATTGGGTGCAATGGCAACCCGCCACCGTAAAAACGGGTGGGTGCAGGGGCAACCCGCCACAAACTTAGATGAGTCATAGCCCTACACCGCCCCTGCCCGTTAGGGGCATGGGGCGAATCGGAACGCCCCATCGTTTTTGGTTCTTTTTTCGTAAAAAAGAACTATCTCTTTTCTAATTTTTCCGCATCGGAAACAAGCTTATTCACCGCCTGCTTATTTATAAGCATTGAGCTATTGTCACCCTTTTTTACGCAATAGAAGTTATCATTGTAGTTATAATACTCCGCTCTGTCGCTGCTGCCGTCCAGCATTTTAAAGCTTACAACAACCTCGGGTTCGCCGCTTGTGGTGGCGTTTTCGTCCAAATCATCAAATGAAAGCGCACATATAGATTCATAAAAATCGCTGAAAGCTTCTCTTTCAACCAAAGTTTTATTTATATATGTGTTTCTGTTGTCACGCTGTGTACCGTCATCATCGGTCACGAAGTCATTTTCGCCCTCACTCTTGAAGCTTATGTTATATGTCTTATCCTTTGAATCAATCTCTATACTCTCCACTTCGGAACGCTTGTAAAGAGTTATAAAGTTCTGTATAAAGTCTACTATTTTAGCTTCCTTGAACGGCTTTATCGCCCTTGTGTCTATTGTGAACACCTCGGGTTTGTCGTCAAAGATTGCGTAATAATACTGTGCATCGTCCGTGTTGAACTCAGTTGCCTCGTTACCAACCTTAACCTCTATGCTGTTGCCGTCTATATCCTCAATGGCTATTGAAAGCTTTGGATTGTCAAGACCGTACTTGCCGAGGTCATTTTGTGACATATCCGCCAAATCACCTATTTTAAGCAAAAGTGCATTGTAAAGCACGGCACTTTCCAAATTGTAGGGATAGACTATCATATTTTCAAGTGGTTTTTTCATCGTCAGTGCCGCAAGACCTACCGTGTTGTGATAGCTTTCGGAGGTGCTGTCCTCCTTATCAAACACAACAAGCACATCATCCTCGCCCTCTCTTTTGAGGTCAAGCTTTGTTACGGATGAGGTATCAACGCTTTTTACGGATTTATCCACCAAATCATTATATGTGGATGAAAGCGCCTTGCCTGCAAGCGCATCTATTATATACACCGTGTTATCGCCGTCAACCATAGCATAATAATAGGTGTTATCGGGTGTTTGATTACCTAAATACACTGTCTGTTTGTTGCCCTTTTTATCCTCTGATGAAGCTGTTACAACGGGATTATCCAAACCGTATTTCTGCAAATCATCTATATTTTCGGCAACAGTGTTTGCGGCATAAAGACCTGTGAAGCAGTAAACTATGTTCTGCATTGTGCTTTGGTCATAATCGTAGTCGGGATAATCACCGCAAACCCAATTATCTTTTTGTTTTTTAATACTTATGTTCTCATCGCCGTTTGAAAGGCTTATCAAGCTTATGTTGTCGGCTGTGCTCTCCGTCAGCCTTGTTCCGCTTTGGTCAAGCTGTGCAATGGGATTTTCCTCATCAAGCTGTGCCTGTTTAGCCTTTTTATCCGCATTGGATTTCACAAAATATACCACCAACAACAGCACAAGCAAAATCACTGCCGCCGAAAGCAAAATTATTTTCCTCTTCATGGTTACTTATTTCTCCTTCTAAACCATACCACAAAACCGATTAAAAACAGTATACCCGGTATAACGCCCCAGCTGAATATCTTTATTTTGCTCTGTGTTGCGCTATCCACAACTATTGTGGAATTATCCAAGTTTTTGGAGGATATGCTTATCGGTGTTTCGGTATCATTAAGCCAGTTCATAACCTCGGTAACAAATATTGAGTTTGCTCCGTTTACCATTGAATCGGTTTTCGGGTCAAGCATATAATAACCGCTACCCGTTACAAAAAGCTTTGTGGAATGTTCGGTATCGGTGTATGTTTTATCCGTGATTGCAACGGCTATATCAAACTTGCCCTTTTCATCGCCGTCCTCAACATTTGCGGACTTGTTGCCCTCAGCCTTTATATAAGCCTTATCGGTTGTTGTGAGTACGCTCTCAATTTCAAGTCCTTTTTTGGAAAGCTCCGTTTTCTTTACGGCAAGGTTGGGATAACAAAGCAATCTGTAACCCGCATCCCTTGTTTTTGCCGTTATATCGTGCTCCTGCTGTTGAGGAGTTATAACATAGGGATAGTCAACATAAGCACTTTCATCACCCTCGTACACAAAGGTGTCGCTCACGTCCACGCCGTAAGCCGTGATTATACTCTTAAGGTTTGCAAACTCGGAAATGCCGCCGCCCATAAGGCAGAAAGCCCTGCCGTCATTTGCAAGATATGCCTTCACCTTCTCGGCTTCGGCTTCGGAATAGTCAACCTCGCCCGGTGCAATCATAAGCACCGTGCAATCGGCAGGTATATCCTCGCTCAAAAGATTTACCGTCTTTACTGCATAATTGGAAAGCTCAAGCTGTGATGTAAGGCTTGTGAAACGGCTGATATCCACCTCGTTGTGTCCCGTCACGCAGTAAATTGTGGGCTGTGTTTCCATTGTCACAAACTGTATTGCACTTGTGAGCACAGCTTCAATGCTGAACTTGCCGTTGCCGTTATAGTAATCGTCATAACCGATTACCTTATATCTTCCGTTGCCCTCCACAATAATACTGTTTACGTCTATTGTGCCGCTCACACCCGTGAACTGATTTGCAAAATCGGGGTGAAGATAAAGGTCGGTATTTTCAACGTGAATTTTACTGCACTCCTGCTTGTACTGTGAAAGCACCTCATTTACTCTTGTCAATATGTTATCATCTATGTTTGTCTTGAACGTGGTGTATATATTTACGTCCGTATCAACCTCCGCAAGCACCTGCTTTGAGGTTTCACCCAGTGAAAATATGTTCTCGCCCGTCATATCTATCTTATAGTCAAAAAGCCCAACAATAAGATTTATGACTATCAAAAGGGCAATAATAACGGCTGAAATAATCGTTGAATATGTGCCGTACTTAAATCTTTTGTCATTATACCACTTTGTTTCGTTATTATCCTTCATTTTAACCTCCTAGCTCCAACGTCTTTTTTCAATTACATTTACGGTAAGATATAAAAAGACAGCTGAAAAGGTGATGTAATAAACCACATCGGAAAGACTTATAACACCCATATAGAAATTTTCAAATCTTGTAAGCACACTGAAATAACCGAGTGTTTTTGAAATAAGTCCGTCATACAATGTTCTTTTTGCAAAGTACACCCCACCCATAAACGCATAGCAAAGCACTACAAATATGAGTGTTATCCAAAGCTGCTTTGTGGAGTTATAGGCAAACAATCCCAAAAGCGCCACAACAACAGCCGCAAATATGATTGAGGATGCCGTTGAAATAGGTGCGGAAGATGCTATATTATCCATCATAAGCAAAAGGAAGATAGCCGCAAATGTTGTTGCCGCCGCCACAATTTGGTTATCCGTCAACACGGATATGAATATACCAACGCTTATAAGGCAGGCTCCCATGAGGAAGTAGCCTATAATGCCGCCGAATGTAAGACTCCAATCAAAGCTTGTGCCAAGCTGTGAAAGCACAACAGGGAAACAAAAAGTTATTGCTATACCTATGAGATAAAGCGTTACGGCTGAAAGGAACTTTGCCGCCACTATCTCGGGCACCTTTACGGGTGATGTGAAAAGCAACTGGTCGGTTTTCTGCCTTGACTCCTCCGCAAATGAACGCATAGTCAGCACAGGCATAAGTATCAAAAACATAATAAGTGAGCCAACCAGTGTTTCGTTATAGTTGGAGTTTGCCCCGGCTATATTCTGTGACACAAAGAAATAACCTGTTATAAGCACCATAAAGCCTAAAAAGGCATAACCCGTAACCGTGTTGAAATACTGCCTAAGCTCTTTTTTATATATCGCAAACATCAGTTTTCCGCCTCCTCTTTTTCCGCCGTTTCCGTTATTTCGGTTTGTGCGGCAATATTTTCGGCGGCTCTCGTTTCAATCTCTTTATTCTCGTAGCTTCCGTTTATAACCTGCATGAACACATCCTCTAAAGACGGTGTTGCAGGCTTAATCATCAAAAGCTCCACGCCCGATTTCACAAGTGTGAGGAAGATTTGCTCTCTTATATCGCCCTTACCCTCAACAAGCACCGTTGCCTGCAATTTCTCACGGTTCTCCTCCTGCATACTCACATTTTCGATTATGGCATTTCCAAGGAGCGCATTTATCGCAGTTGGGTAGTCACCACGCAGTGTTACCACCTGTTTATCGTTTCTTCCGCCCTCACTTATGCTTTGAGCATCCTCGAGTGCCACAAGCTTGCCCTTGTTTATTATCATAACTCGGTTACAAACCGCACTCACCTCGCTCAATATATGTGAGCTTATGATTATCGTATGCTTTTCACCCAGTTTTTTAATGAGGTCACGCATTTCTATAATCTGCTTCGGGTCAAGACCGACGGTAGGCTCGTCCAGTATGAGCACATCGGGATAGCCGACAAGTGCCTGTGCAAGCCCGACACGCTGACGATAACCTTTTGAAAGATTTTTAATCAATCTTTCCTCCACATCTTTTATCTTAACGGTTTTCTTTATATCCTCCAGCATTGCCTCTCGCTTTTCCTTTTTGACCCCCTTAAGGTCACAGACAAAATTGAGATACTCATTCACAAGCATATCCCCGTAAAGCGGCGGCACATCGGGCATATAGCCCAGTTGCTTCTTAGCCGCTATAGGATTATCCAATATATCATAGCCGTTTATCCTTACAGTACCGGACGTTGAAGATATAAAGCCCGTCATCATATTCATGGTTGTTGTCTTACCCGCACCGTTAGGTCCCAGAAAGCCCACAACTTCACCGTCATTTATGACAAAGCTTATATTATCAACCGCTGTGTGCGGTCCGTACTTTTTGGTAAGGTTATTTACTTCTATCAAAAAACACACCTCCGTTCGTGAGGCTCTGCCCCACACCCCACAAGCCAAAAACAGGCATTCGGGTTTTTATCTTCTATAATTTCATACCTTATTATAATACTACAAATATGAACAATAATCAATATTTTTAAGTGAATGTTTTATTAATGTATAACTTTCGATTTTCGGTTTATACTTTAGTATGAGGTGATTTTTGTGAAGTTCAAGCTTGTAATCGGGATATTTGTTATTACAATTTGCATAGGCGGTGCTTTGTTTTTCATCGGCACAAGAACACATGTTTCGGCTGATGAACGCTTGATACACCCGTCTGTGGTATATGCCCGTTCAAACGGCGGCTGTTACGTATACGGCAAAAAAGACGGCGAAGTTGTGGATATACTGGAGGATAACACAAAAGTCGAAATAATAAAGGACGTGAGCACACAATGGTACTATATACGCTACGGTAACAGCTTGGGTTGGGTTAAATCCGGCGGCTTGGATATACCCAAAGATACCAAAGCCGATAAATCAAGGCTCAAAACAAGTGAGCTTGAACAATACGCAAACTCCCACTTCGAGAACACCAAAGGTCACTGCATACTGGTGGATATAGGCAGACAGCTGACCTACGTATTCAAAAGCGACGGCGAAAACTGGCAGCTTGAAAAACAACTTGTATGCTCCACAGGCAGAAATATAAGCCCCACCATACGTGGCAGATTTAAAATAGAGGACAGAGGAGAGTGGTTTTATTCCGACCGCTTGAAAAGCGGCGCAAAATACTGGCTCCGATTCAAAAACAGCTACCTATTCCACTCCGTGGCAATGGATAAAAATCAAAATATTACGGATAACACACTGGGCGAAAAAAGTTCAAATGGATGCGTAAGACTGGCCGTAGAGGATGCAAAGTGGATGTATGAAAATGTTGAAAACGGAAGTGACGTTTTCATCTACTAAAAAAGATTGTTCTTTTTGAGGGCAAAAAGAACCAAAAACCATGAAGCGTTCCGAATTTGCCCCAATGTTGGCAAGTTACAAGTAACTTACCAATCCCGAAGGGGCAGGGGCGGTATAGGGCTGTGGCTCATTGTAGGGTGGTGGCGGGTTGCCCCTGCACCCACCCGTTTAAGGGTGAGGTTGGGGCAACCTACGCCACCGAGTAGAACTAATGATATACTTCACTTTGGGGAACCGCAAACTTAAGACAGAAAGTCACACTCGGGATAACTGTTTTCAGCCTTCCCTAGAGGGAAGGGGGACCGCTTTAGCGGTGGATGAGTGATGGCAGAACGTTGAACTTGGAACAGTTACAAACTAAATTATAAAGCCACACTCGGGATAACTGTTTTTCAGCCTTCCCTAGGAAAAAGATTGTTCTTTTTTACGAAAAAAGAACCAAAAACGATGGGGC
>CAZUXS010000041.1:0-15599 GCA_964624605.1 uncultured Lachnospiraceae bacterium
CTCAACATTTCTGTTGCTAATATTATTATATGCTTTTTTAATCAAAAAGTCAATTGAAAAACAGAAAATATCTGTCAAAATTCTTCCATCGGAGAAAAATTATATATAACTGTAGGGGAACAATGTAAGTATCTGATTTATTTTTTTTAAAACACGTTTAAATTATGTGTTAATAATATTTATTTCAAGTTACCTTTTTTGCATACACAATCAAAAAAGCCTTTACAACCGATATATTTTAGGTGTATAATAAACATAACTATGAAATGAAAAACGGAGGGAACGGATATATGAACAGAGAAAAGTATTATATCACAACGGCTATTGCCTACACATCAGGCAAGCCGCACATCGGCAACACTTACGAAATAGTGCTTGCGGATAGTATTGCACGTTTTAAGAGAGCACAGGGTTATGATGTGTTCTTCCAGACGGGTACCGATGAGCACGGTCAGAAGATAGAGGAAAAGGCTAAGGAGGCAGGTGTTACTCCTAAGCAGTTTGTTGACGGTGTTTCAACGGAAATCAAGAAGATTTGGGATTTGATGAACACATCCTACGATAAATTTATAAGAACAACAGACGATTATCACGAAAAGCAGGTTCAGAAGATATTCAAAAAGCTTTATGATCAGGGAGATATTTATAAGGCACAGTATGAGGGTATGTATTGCACACCTTGTGAATCTTTCTGGACAAGTTCACAGCTTGTGGACGGCAAGTGCCCCGACTGCGGCAGAGAGTGCCAGCCTGCACAGGAAGAAGCTTATTTCTTCAAGATGAGCAAATATGCAGACAGACTTATTGATTATATCAATGCTCACCCAGAGTTTATACAGCCTGTGGCAAGAAAGAATGAAATGATGAACAACTTCCTTTTGCCGGGACTTCAGGACCTTTGCGTTTCAAGAACATCATTCAAGTGGGGTATTCCGGTTGATTTTGATGATAAGCACGTTGTGTATGTGTGGCTTGATGCGCTCACAAACTATATCACGGGTATAGGCTATAATTGTGACGGCAAGAGCAGTGAGCAGTTCAAAAAGAATTGGCCTGCGGATTTGCACCTTATAGGCAAGGATATTATACGTTTCCATACTATTTATTGGCCTATCTTCCTTATGGCTCTCGATTTGCCGCTTCCTAAGCAGGTATTCGGTCATCCTTGGCTTTTGAGAGGTGAGGACACAAAGGTTGGTGCGGAAGAAGTGAAAATGAGTAAGTCAAGAGGTAACGTGCTTTATGCCGATACTCTTGTAAACTTCTTCGGTGTGGATGCCGTAAGATACTTCGTACTTCACGAAATGCCTTTTGAAAATGACGGCGTTATAAGCTGGGATTTGATGGTTGAAAGAATGAACAGTGACCTTGCAAATGTGCTGGGTAACCTCGTAAACAGAACCATTTCAATGAGCAATAAGTATTTTGGCGGTATAGTGGACAACAAGTGTGTTGTTGACCCTATAGACGATGACCTTATAGAATGTGTTTCAATGACAAAGGCTAAGGTTGAGGCTAAGATGGAAAAGCTCCGTGTTGCCGATGCCATTACGGAAATATTCACACTCTTTAAGCGTTGCAACAAATATATTGATGAAACAACTCCTTGGATTCTTGCAAAGGACGAGGACAAGATGGACAGACTTGCAACCGTACTCTATAACCTTGTTGAGAGTATAACAATAGGTGCATCACTTCTTGAACCTTTTATGCCCGAAACAACAGAGAAGATACTTGCTCAGCTTAACACAGGCAAGAGAGAGTTTGACACCCTCAGCAAGTTCGGTCTTTATAAATCGGGCACAAAGATAACAAATAAGCCGGAGATACTTTTCCAGAGAGTAGATATAAAGGAACTTGCTCCAAAGATTGCAGAGGTTGAGGAAGAGCAGAGAAAAGCTGCCGCTCAGCCAGTAACGGTAAATGTTGAGGAAAAGAAAGAGGAAGCAAAGGAAGAAGAGGTTAAGGAAGTACCTCCTTGCACAATAGACGATTTCTGCAAGGTTCAGATGAAGGTTGGCGAAATTCTCGAGTGCGAGAAAGTGCCAAAGGCAGATAAACTCCTTTGCTCAAAGGTAAAAATAGGTGACGAAGTGAGAACTATCGTCAGCGGTATAGCAAAGTTCTATAAGCCCGAGGATATGGTAGGCAGAAAGGTTGTTGTTGTGACTAATTTGCCACCTAGAAAAATGCGTGGTATTGTGAGTGAGGGTATGCTCCTTTGTGCATTCAGCGATGACGACAGCAAGCTCACACTCCTCACAGTATCCGAAGATATGGAAAGCGGAGCGGAGATTGGCTGATGTTTATAGATTCTCACGCACATTATGATGATGATTGGTTTAACGAGGACAGGGAAAGCCTTATTGCCGACTTGCACGCCAACGGCATAGACAAAATTGTGAATATCGGTTCAAGTGTGAAAACATCAAAAACAAGTGTGGAGCTTGCCGAAAAATACGATTTTGTGTGGGCGGCTGTGGGCGTTCACCCCGAGGACTGCGTAGGCATGACGGAAAACGACCTTGAAACAATCCGCACACTGGCACAAAATAAGCGTGTGGTTGCCATAGGCGAGATAGGTCTTGACTACCACTATGCGGATGTATCTCCTAAAGAAAACCAACAGCTTTGGTTCAAAAAGCAGCTTGATTTGGCTGCGGAATTGGATTTACCTATAGTAGTCCACGCCAGAGAGGCAACACAGGATACCTTTGATATGATACGTGACAGCAAGGTTCGAAAGGGCGTAATTCACGCATTTTCGGGCAGTGCCGAGGTTGCAAAGGAATACATAAAAATGGGTTTTTATATAGGCGTTGGCGGTGTCGTAACCTTCAAAAACGGCAAAAGCCTTGTCAGGACCGTGGAAAATATTCCGCTTGAAAAAATAGTGATAGAAACCGATGCACCTTATCTTTCACCCGTACCAAACAGGGGCAAAAGAAATGACTCATCAAACCTCATATATACGGCAGAAAAAATAGCCGAGTTGAAAGGGGTAACGGTTGAGGAAGTGGCAAGGGTGACATCACACAATTCTGAAATGTTGTTTGGTATTTAATTTAATATTGCATATATAAAACGGCAGGGGGTAACTCTCGCCGTTTTTCGTATAAACAAACTGCTTTACAACTTATCAATTTTATTGTATAATACAGATAAAGAGAGGTGGTTGGGTTGGCGGAAAAGGATACAACGCAAAAGATATTGGAAGCGTACAACGATGTGTTTGCCGATATAGTGAACGTGCTTTTGTTTGACGGAGCCGAAAAGGTAAAGCCTGAGGAATTGACGGACGAGGGCACAAATTCATATTACAAAATATCGGGCAAGGTGAAGTCACAAGATAGGGATGTTGCAAAGTCTTGGCAGAAAAATCATATAAGGATTTCGTCCATAGGCTTTGAAAATCAAACGGTGATTGAAAAGGATATGCCACTGAGAATTATGGGTTACGACGGGGCATCCTACAGAGAACAGCTGACAAAGGAAAATCGCAAAACCCCGAATTATCTGGTAGTGACGATGGTTTTGTACTTCGGTCTGCGAAGATGGAACAAAAATCTGTCATTGACGGATTGCTTGAATATCTCCGAGGATTTAAAACCGTTTGTGAGTGACTACAAAATAAATGTGTTTGAAATAGCATACCTCACCGACGAACAGGTGAAAATGTTTAAAAGCGATTTCAGACTTATAGCTGACTACTTTGTGCAGATAAGGAAAATGGGAAAGTATGTACCGATGCCGGATGACATAACCCATACGTGGGAAACACTTAATATGATGTCGGTGCTTATGGATGATAACCGCTTTGAACAGGTGTATCATAACAGCAATAAAAAGGAGGCGTTGAATATGTGTAAAGTGATTGATGACTATATAGAACTGGGTATAGAACAGGGCATTGAGCGTGGAACGGTATCGAATATAAAAGAATTGATGAAAAATTTGAATTTCACGATTGAGCAGGCAATGGCGGCTTTGGGGATACCTAATGAGAAAAAGAAGGCATATATGGAGCTCATAAATGCTTAAAAGAGGGCGTTGAATATGTGTAAAGTGATTGATGACTATATAGAACAGGGCATTGAGCGTGGAACGGCAGCAAGTATAAAGAAAATGATGAAAAATTTGAATTTCACGATTGAGCAGGCAATGGCGGCTTTGGAGATACCAAACGAGAAAAAGAAGGCATATATTGAGCTTATAAATGCTTAAAAGAAATGAAAAGGTGTGGTTTTCGGCAGGAAACCGCACCTTTTTTGGCAGTAAAAGTCACATAATTGTTGATATAATTAAAAATGTGAAAAATGAAATAATAAGGGCGAAAGCCCTTTTTTGATTGGAGGAGTATTTTTGTGTATTACGGTTATGTGAGGGTATCGTCAAGGGAACAGAATGAGGATAGGCAAATTATAGCGCTTGACGAGTGCGGAGTTAAGATAGATAAGCTTTATATCGACAAGCAAAGCGGAAAGGATTTTGAGCGAGAGGAGTATCAAAAAATGCTGAAACGGCTGAAAAAAGGCGACCAACATATAGCCGATATGATACAATCTCATATATTGAATATATCTCCAAACCGCCGTATTTCAGCGGTTTTTTATTTTTGAATAATCCCGGCTTGCTTTGGCGAGCCTTTTTTTATGCCTGTGAAAATATCTACTCTCAAATAATTATCCTACTCTCAAATGCTTACTTTGGAAATAATTTGAGAGTAGCAAGGTTTTATTTGAGAGTAGATATAACTATAAAATACGGCTTGAAATAATTAAAAATGTGTGTTAAAATGTTTTAGACCCTGATAAAAACATTATTAAATATATATTTTATGGAGAATGTTTCTATGGAAAAAAAGGATAGAATTTATGGAAGACCTCCCGGCAAAATTAAAACTGCTAAGATTGAAATTGCAATTGAACCGGAAATAAAAGAGGAATTTATGAAGCTTCTTAAAGAAGAAGGAAAAAAAGCTTCAATTGAAATTAATATGTGGATAAGGGAATACATTAAAAGCCGAAAGGAGCAGTACAGGTTATGAAAGTGTTATCCTTATTTTGCGGATGCGGAGGATTAGATAAAGGTTTTGTGAATGCGGGATATGATATTGTATGGGCGAATGATTTTGATAAATATGCAGTTGAAACATATAAAACTAATTTTGGAAATCATGTTGTTTTGGGTGATATAAATGAAGTTGATATTACAGCTATGCCAGACTTTGATGTTTTGATAGGAGGTTTTCCTTGTCAGCCGTTCAGTATGATGGGTGAAGAACGAGGATTTGAAGACGCTCGAGGAACATTATTTTTTAGAATTGCGGAAATAATAAAGCATAGAATTGATATCGGAATGAAACCTAAGGTACTTGTTTTGGAGAACGTTAGGACATTAAGAACACACGACAAAGGAAAAACCTTTAGAACAATTATTAATATACTTGAAAAAGATTTGGGGTATACGGTTTTTTCTGATATATTGAATACAGCGGATTATGGAATTCCACAAACTCGTAACAGAACATATATAGTGTGTTTTGATAATAATGAAGTGGCTTTTGAATTTCCTAAAAAGCAGGAGCTTAATTTAACATTACAAGATATGCTTGAAAGTAATGTTGATAATAAGTATTTTTTGTCAGAAAGAATACTTCCAACTATACTGTCTGATGGAACTGGCGGATATAAGGCAAAATCAGAAATTGATTTAAAAATTGCAAGACCTTTGTGCGCAACTATGGCAAAGATGCATAGAGCTTGCCAAGATAATTATGTTACTCAAAATGGTAAGGTTAGAAGGCTAACACCACGAGAGTGTGCGAGGTTACAAGGATTTGAAGATAGTTTTGTTATACCGGTTTCAGATTCACAGGCATATAAACAATTTGGAAATGCTGTAACAGTAAATGTATCACAAGCAGTTGCAACAGCAATTCGTGAAAAACTGATGGAATTAGGAGAATGGAAATAATGAGCAGTTATAATAACGACATAACTGAGATAACTTTAATATTAGAAGCAGTATATGGATTAGAAAAAATTGACGATAGGGTTAAAGCTAAAAATGTTGTTGATAAAATCTCCGAAACTATAGAAGATGAGTATTTATTAAATCGTGGATTGGAAATAAAGGAATCGTTAGCAACAAACTCTGATTTGAGTAAATTGTTTTCTGCATTGTATGACGATTGTTGCAAGTATGATAAATGTGAAAATTGCGTAATTGCCAAATATTGTAACAGCTACATAAAAAAGCGTATAAATAATTATGACAGAAATGCTCCTGTTATGATGGATTTATTTTGCGGAGCCGGAGGCTTATCTTTGGGTTTTACGCAGAACGGATTTATCACTGGTTTAGCTAATGATATAGAGCCTTGTTGTGTAGAAACTTATGCACACAATCACCCTGATACTCCAAGAAAAAATATAATTTTGGGAGACATTAATGAGATTATAGATAATATCAACAATTTAATGAGGTTCAAAGAAGTAGATGTTATTATAGGCGGACCGCCTTGTCAAGGATTTAGTATGGCTAATAGACAGAGGTTAATAGATGATCCACGAAATAAATTATATAAAAGTTATGTGAAAGTAGTTTCTACTGTAAAACCTAAATTTTTTGTTATGGAAAATGTTAAGGGAATGAAATCCGTTGCGACACAAGTGTTGGAAGATTTTCAGAATATAGGTTATAGTGTTACTTGTAGATTGTTGAATGCAAAAGATTATGGAGTACCGCAAAATAGAGAGAGACTTATTTTTATAGGAAATAGATTAGGAATAGATAATAATAAGTTGTTTGATGAAATAGAAAGTTTGTCAAGCACAATTCCCAATTATGTGCTGGGAGATGCATTATTTGGACTTAGAAAATTGCAGGCTTCAAGAATAAAAAATTCAACCGAAATAGATACGGAAATTTCGGGAAGGAAAATTGAAAAGAATGAATTTGCGCAGACAAATAATTATATTGAATTTATAAATCAAAACAAGAGATTTCCTATTGTTTTTAACCACAAGGCAAGATATAATAACGATAGAGATATTGAAATATACGGACGATTACATCAAGGAGATCGTTCGGATGACCCTAAAATTGCCGATATTATGCCGTATGCGAGAAGAAATGGCATTTTCAAGGATAAGTATTTTAAGTTGGAAGAACATAAGGTATGCAAAACAATTACAGCTCACATGAAGTTTGATTGTAATATGTACATACACCCAACACAGGCAAGAGGTCTTACGCCCCGAGAGGCAGCACGTGTGCAATCTTACCCTGATGATTACTTTTTCAGAGGCGCATATACAAAAACATATATGCAGATTGGCAATTCTGTTCCTCCGCTTTTAGGACGAGCTATTTCAAAAATTATAAAAAAATATATATAGGGAGGGTATAAGATGGAGTTTTATGAGGCTGTTGAAAAGATAAAGGGAGTTTTAGCTGATATCGGCACAATAATAAATGAAAAAAATTATGATGGACTTATAGTAAAAAAACTTGAATCATCTAATACTTTAGATGAAGGACGAACCACGAATCAAACACATATAGCAATAACAGGCAGACAAATGGATATATTTCCTTACTTGCGTGCAGATGGATATTTTTCAGAGAATGAGTCAGATAACAGTTTAAAAAAATATTTTGTTGGTCAAGTACCTGTGTGGATATTTGAAAGCAACATTAAATATTTAGAACCCGCCAATAATACAATTAAATTTTCAAACGGGGTCAAAAAGACAGCCACTTCCATTGTGAGAAGTAAGCGAGCAAAACAAGCTGATCAGCTACAAATGTCAATGATAAATCTCGATGGAAGGGATTTTGTGGCGTTCAGACATTTGTTGCACAGCGGTGCATATATGATCGTTCTCAAGAAAAATAAAGTTTTTGAGTATGAGTTTTACGGAGTACTGAAGAGTAAGGAGATTACTCAATATAACGAAATCTTAGATGAGCTAAATAATCATTTTTATAAGTTACCCACGAATACAAAAGTTGATATATCTTCTCTTGTATCGCAAGATGATGTATTAAATTGTGAAGTTAATGATTTGGTGCTGACCACTCAAATGTTTCCGAATATACCAAGAAATCGTATTATATTTGGTGCTCCGGGTACAGGAAAGAGTTTTAAACTAAATGGAGATAGAATAAAACTTTTAGGTGATGGAAGCGAAACTAATTATGAAAGAGTAACATTTCATCCAGATTATTCGTATGGAAATTTTGTAGGGACATATAAACCAGTACCTACAGATGATGGTATATCTTATGAATATGTACCCGGTCCGTTTATTCGAGTGCTTGTTAAAGCACTTAGTAGTGCTAAATCTGATAATCCTAAGCCTTATCTCCTTATTATTGAGGAAATAAACAGAGCTAATGTTGCTGCAGTTTTTGGTGATGTTTTTCAGTTGTTAGACCGAGATGAAAAGGAAATAAGCGAGTATCCGGTACAAGTATCAGATGATTTGAGAAAGTATTTATCAAAAAAGCTTAATGTAGATGAAGAACAATGTGAAAAAATTCAGATACCGGATAATATGTTTATTTGGGCAACAATGAACAGTGCAGATCAAGGTGTTTTTCCAATGGATACAGCATTTAAGCGTAGATGGGAATTCACTTATATTGGTATAAATGATAATGATGAGGAAATCGAAAATAAGACAGTAATTCTCGGTCAAGGAGAATATGAACGAGAAGTTAATTGGAATGAACTCCGTAAAGCTATAAATGAGAAATTGCTTGGATATAATGTAAATGAAGATAAATTGATGGGACCTTATTTTATATCAAAGAAAAACTTAGGTGAAAGTAATGAGATGAATCCTAAAAAGTTTATCAGTATCTTTAAGAATAAGGTGATTATGTACTTATTTGATGATGCAGCTAAGCAGAAACGCCAATCATTATTTTCCGGTTGTGATAAGAAGAAGTATTTATATTCTGCTATTTGTGAGGAGTTTGATGAAAAGGGTGTTTTAATTTTTTCTGAGGATATAAGAAATAAGTTTTCTAAAAAGCCGGGTGATGAACGATAATGTTATCAATATTTTTGAGAGAACAAAAGCGATATACACAAATGGAGCTTGTGAGGGCATTTGGCTGTTCCGAGGACAAAACGGTACACTTATTAAAGAAACTTAAGGAATATGGCGTATTAAAGGCTGTAAAAGCATCAGATGACCAAAAAAATTTAAGTGACCTCTTAGATGAAGATATAGAAATTGCAGATGTTGAGATTGGTGAAAATAATTATTTGTATGTTTTCACCTTTGTTGGGGTTATTGTCATTGATGGGATAGTTTTGAAATGCTATCCCAAATACATATTCGATGATGATACCCCTAAAGTTGAAATGAAGCAGGTAGTAAAGGTTATTGAAAAATATAACTCAAAAGAGCAAGTAATACGAATGTACAGTGAAACAAGTGACACCGGCTCTTTCAATATGCTTGCAGTTATGCTCTTTTTATTGCAGGATTACTACGAATACGGTTCATACACAAATACTCAAGATATTGTCGAAATCAATGGCAGTGGTGAAATTCTCTGGGACAAAACAATAAATGAGACTTTCACGCTGATTAGCAATAACAGACCGTATTATCCATCACTTTTAACAAGGAAACGTGTAAATGATGATTTTGATTATTTTAAAAGATTACACGAATGTATATTAACTAAGTGTTCAGAGGAATTAGGTTCGGAACAGGCAGATTTATTGGATTTGTTTGAAATTACGGAGGTAACTTTATCCGATGAAGCAATTGATGATTTCGGAGAAACGGATTATATTTTAGACCGCATACAAAAGGAGTTAAATGTACAGTTTAACACAAGAAAACAAAGACTTTTAAAGACTTTATATGCATATATTGCACATAGTAGCAGTATATCTGATATTGATTGTTTCAGCACATTCGGTACAAACAGTTTCAATCTTGTATGGGAAGAAGTTTGTGCAGAGGTTTTGAATAACCAACTTCAAAAAACTCTTGGAGGACTGGAATTTCCGTCAAACTTAGCAGATGGATATAAAAGCAGTGATAAATTAATTTCATTGATTGATGTTCCGGTGTGGTATGGTAAAAAAGCAGAAAATGAATATTTTGACAAACCCGCATCAGACACATTAATACCTGATTTGATTTCAATTGTAAATATAAGAGGAGAATGGCAATTTATTATTTTTGATGCAAAATATTATAATATTCAGCTTGAAGAAGGAAAAAAATTAAGGGGACAGCCGGGTATCGAGTCTGTAACAAAACAATATCTATACCAGCTGGCTTATAAGGATTTTATAACAAAGCATAATTTTTCAAAGATAAGAAATTGCTTTTTAATGCCTACAAGTGGTAAAGATATAATTGATAAGGGGTATGTAGAGCTTAAGATGTTACATGAGCTGGGATTGGAAAATATTCAAATAAGATTACTCCCAGCTAAAGATATGTATGACCATTATTTAAAAAATGAAAAACTCAATATTTCAAGATTAAAATTATAAAATCTCCACCTCCGTAATATCCCTAACAGGTATTACCATGCCATTGGTTAATTTTATTGTGTTGTGATATTCATCATATTTTTGAACAGTGCCTGTGACTGTCAAATACTTACCGCCGTCTTTTTTATCATCGGGGATAAAGTATGTGATGCTCGCTTGGGTTGAGGTTTCAATAAGTGTACAGAGCTTGCGATTAAGTTCATCTTTGAAATAATCGTCAAGCTCTATTCTTTTATCGGTAAGCCTTGCTGTTTCCGTAGTTGCGTCCTTATGCCCTGTTAAAGCCGCAAAAGGTGAAAATTGTGCGGCTCTGTCAAGCATAGACATTTGAGGTCTTTCGGTTGATTTTTTATATGGCAGGTTTATTATATCATCGTAATTATTCACGCTTTATGCCCTCCTATTTGGCTGTTACGCTGAACAGCTGTCGCACCTTCTTCTAAGTTCATACCCTTTAAAATTGCATTTTTGCCGAACTTCTTTTTAATATCCAATACGGCTTTTTGCATTTGTTTTTCCTTTTTCAATTCCGCATTTTCTTTTTCTCGTTGCTTTTCTTCAGCTTCGTAATCCGTAAACAAATCAAGCTGATGAGAAGTTACATCTGGCTTTATATCCTTTTCGTCAATCACACGATTGGCTGTAACGGTTATTCGCCTAATAAGCAAATCAGGATTTACGATTTTGTTGTAAAGTTGTGTAACGGCTGATATTATCATTTTTGATGATGATGTTTGTCTGCCGATGTTAGCAGTGCCGTGTGCGTGTTTGGGAATTTTTCTGCCGTAATTGTCGGTTGTTATTTCGCCTTTGTATTTTATTTTGGGATTTGTCAAGTTTTCAATATCATAGCCAATTGTCAGCACAATTTGGTCTGTAACAAGATTTTTATCAACCAAGTCAAGAACCAATAAATCCGTCATTTCTTGAACAACAAGTCTTGCGGCTTTAAAGTTATAAGCACAGTGCAAAACCTGTCCCGAACTTATGCTGTTGGTGCTTGGTTTGTAGTTTTTAATATCCTTGATTGTGCAAGGCTCGTAACCCCAAGCGTGGTCTATCAGCAACTCGGCATTTATGCCAAAGAGTTTATAAAGCAGAGCCTCGTTATGAAATTCGTTAGGCTTTCCCAATGAACACCTCGCAACATCACCCATTGTATATATGCCGTTTTCGACAAGTTTCTTCGCATAGCCTTTTCCGACTCTCCAAAAATCGGTTATAGGCTGATGATTCCACAGCAATTTTCTGTATGACATTTCATCTATTTGAGCAATTCGAACTCCGTCTTTATCCGCAGGTATGTGTTTTGCCACAATATCCATAGCTATCTTAGCCAAATAAAGATTAGTGCCGATGCCTGCCGTTGCGGTTATGCCGGTTGTTTCCAAAATTTCCTTAATCATTTTCATAGCGAAATCGTGTGCAGACAGTTTGTAGGTGTTGAGATAGCCCGTTACATCAATAAAAACCTCGTCTATGGAATATATGTGTATATCTTCGGGTGCAACATATTTTAAATATATGCTGTAAATTTTGGTGCTGTATTCCATATAGTAAGCCATTCTCGGAACGGCGGTGATATATGAAATAGCCAAGTTGGGATTTGTTTTTAATTCGTTGAAGTCATAAGATTCGCCCGTAAATTTGTGATTTGGTGCGTGAAACAGCCTTTCGGCATTTGCCTGTTTGACTTTCTGTATAACCTCAAACAGCCTTGCTCTGCCGGGTATGCCACAGGTTTTCAAAGATGGCGAAACCGCAAGGCAGATTGTTTTCTCTGTACGGCTTGCATCCGCAACAACAAGATTGGTTGTCAATGGGTTAAGTCCTCGCTCAACACATTCCACAGATGCATAAAAAGATTTTAAGTCGATTGCTATATAAGTACGCTCCGCCAAGCCGATTTCCCCCTCCTAATATTTTAAAAAATTACTTTTGTGTTCTTGCTTTCTTAATAGATAACCTTGAGAAATCAATGTGTCAATTTTCAATGCAACAAGGTTAATATCCGAACCGAGAGTAGTTGCTATCTGTTCAACATCATACCCCATTTCTATACATTCCAAAACATCGTCATCTGATAATGCAAGCTGAGCGGCAAAAATATTTGCTTCGTATTCCATTCTGTTTTTACCCATATTAAAAATATTAAATTCTTGAAATGCACCTATTTTTGCGGCTTCGGCTCTGTGTAATGTATCGTGTCCGAGTTCGTGCCAGAGTACAATTTTTCTTGTTATTTCATCAAGATTGTTATTGATAAAAATAAATCTGTTTCTTTTAATAATTTTATATACACCTTTTTGCTTTGCAAATGAGCACTCCATTATAATAACACCGAGTTCCCTTGCAATTTTTTCAGGGTCACGAGTTCCGTATTTCTTTATAAATTTGTCAGCAAGACTTGTAATGTAAGTTATGTTTGCCATATTTATCACTCCTCCCCAAATATTATAATACAATCATTGTTCCATAAGATGTACATTATTTCTTGTATTTCTTGGGAGTGTATTTCTTATTGTTGATTTTTGCAATCCAATATGCCTCTTGTACCGCATTGGCAAGAGCGTCCATATCTTCTTCTTCAAGTTCACCTCCGGCAAATAAACCGGTAAGTTCATTAACCAATTCTTGTGCTTGTTTAGCACCTGTGTAACCATATTTTTCTCTTGCTTGAGTAATAAATTCCTCGTCCTCGGTAATTAAATAATTCGCATCAACATTCAGTATTTCAGCCAATTTGTAATATGTTTCTCGGCGGCGAGGATATGATACTCCTTTTTCATAAGATAGAAGTGCCCTATCCGATATGCCAATTTGCTTTGCAAGTTCACCTTGAGTCAAACCGGCTTTTTTTCTTAGAGACTTTAACTTTTCGCCGAACTTCATTTTATTTCCTCCAATCTAAATCGAAAATAATTTCGATTTTACTCTTGACAAACGAATACAAACTTCGTATAATGTATTTTAGAAGTTGAACTTCGGTTATATTTTACACCAAACTTCGGCTTCTGTCAATGATAAGTTTTTGGAGGTATCATTATATGAGAAAGAAACTTGAGTGCCCAATATGCAATTTTTCGAGATTGGTGGATTCAGATATTCGTATAAAGTCTGAGCTTAAAGCTGAGAGTAAGACTAATTGGGTAGCTGATTATTATGTTAAATGCCCAAAGTGTAAAAATGAAATAGGAATAAGAAAGATTATTTAACTCATTAGTACAGAGCACGATGCGAATGCGACATACGAGCCTGACATGACATTTATTTGTTATGTTGGGCTCTTTTTTAATTTAATATTACAAAGCCTGATTAGCTATAAGGGCAATGGATACATATATTGGACCGATACCGTGAAAACGGTATATGGTGCAATATGGAGTACCCTTGATTCCTTATGCCATTTTTCAGGTACTTAGGTCGGTGTACTTCATCGACCTTTTTCATTGCCCTTTTCCGCAGCAGGCGGAAAGGACAAACTATGAAAATCAAAATGATTTATGAAAACAAGTACCAGATGTTGGAGGTAGACAGCAATGAGGTGTCAGCTTGGCTTAATATTGACACCGATATGGCAGAGGAAGATTTACAGAAATGCGTACAGGAGAAAATAGACAAATTATATAACCGCCCCGATTACAATAACTGGCATAAATTTGACAGACATCGTGGAGAAATGAAAAAGCCGTTTAGGAGAGATGATGAGTCGGAGGATATAACAGAAGATGTAGATTATATAGCCGATAACACCGATGAAATTGCTCGAAACCGTCAATATGATTACGATGACTTGTGTCAAAAAATTCGTAGTGTTTTAAAACCTAATTATGCGGAAGTCTTGATTAGCATTGTTCTTGATGAGAAATCCCCCGAAGATTATGCCGCCGAAACAGGAGATACAAGAGAGGCTGTTTATAAAAGATTGCAAAGGGCAAAAAAGAAATTTGAAAAAATTTTTTAAAAGTGTCCAATTTGGTTTTCTCCCAAGGCTAATAGGTAGAGGAGCAATCCTCAAATAATATAAACGGAGGTAATGCGATATGCAATTACAGATTTTTGAAAACGCAGAGTTCGGCGCTGTAAGAACTGTTACGGTGGACGGAATACCATTCTTTGTTGGTAAAGATGTGGCTGCTGCTTTGGGATACAGCAATTCGAGTAAAGCGGTAGCAAGTCATGTTGATGAAGAAGATAAGTTGTTTTTAATGCTCGATATAGCAGATGCCCAAAATGGGAATGTGCCTATTGGGCAGAGTAAAACAGCTGTTATCAATGAAAGCGGACTTTACAGCCTTATTATGGGAAGTAAGCTGCCAACGGCAAAGAGGTTCAAGCGTTGGGTTACAAGTGAGGTTCTTCCGTCAATAAGAAAACACGGCGTGTATGCAGTTGATGAGATGCTTGATAATCCGGATATTCTTATAGCTGCTTTGGAGGAATTGAAAGCTGAGCGTAACAGAGTCAGCACTCTTACTGAAACTATAGCCGTACAACATCAGCAGATTTCAGAGATGAAACCCAAAGCGTCATATTACGATGTGGTTTTGAACTGCAAAGACTTAGTGGCTATTTCAACTATATCCAAGGACTATGGCTGGAGTGCAACAAGAATGAATGACTATCTTCACAGTAAAGGCATTCAGTACAAGCAAAGCAGTATATGGCTGTTGTATCAGAAGTATGCGGAGTGTGGTTATACGAGTACAAAGACACACTCATATAACGGAAACGATGGAACACCCCATACCAAAACACATACATACTGGACGCAGAAAGGTAGATTGTTTATTTATGAAACATTAAAGGCAGACGGTATTGTTCCGTTGATTGAAAAGGAGGAAATTTGAATGAATATTTATTTTGAACTTAGTTCCCTTAAAGGGAAAATCCCATACAACACCTATAAAACAATACTCGGTCAGATCAATGCCGGAGATACACAGGGTGCAACAGCAGGAATAAAAAGGCTTAAGGAAAAGCTGGGAGGCAAAAATGAATAAGTATAATGCCGAGGGTTATTATGACCCTACGGCATACGCCGCTTTATCGAGGATTGCGA
>CAZUXS010000042.1:0-15160 GCA_964624605.1 uncultured Lachnospiraceae bacterium
AAATGTAATATAATAATATTGTTGTCGGAAAGACAATATGCCCAGATAGCTCAGTCGGTAGAGCAGAGGACTGAAAATCCTCGTGTCGGCGGTTCAATTCCGTCTCTGGGCATTTTACTTTTATGCGGGTGTGGTATAGCGGCTATTACATCAGCCTTCCAAGCTGAGAATGTGGGTTCGACTCCCATCACCCGCTCTTTATTTTTTTGCGCGAGTGGCTCAGTGGTAGAGCATCGCCTTGCCAAGGCGAGGGCCGCGGGTTCGAATCCCGTCTCGCGCTTTTGGTTTCAAGAGGCTATGTTATATTCATAGAGGAAAATATTGCATAATAACACAGTCCGTGTGTTGTTATGCAATTTTTTTATAAATTTTTTATATAAATATTTTTTATTTTCCAAGGAGGAAATGGACATGAAAAAGAAAATTACAGTTTTAGTTGCAGGTGCTGTTGCTGCTGCAGCTGTTGTTACTACAAATGCGGCAATCTCATTTAATGATGTTGCTGTATCAGAAGAAAGTGCAACTGTTGTTGATGGTGTTGCTATGGTTCCATACAGAGCAGTTATGGAGGGCTTAGGCGCAAATATAGCTTGGGATGCAGAAACAAAGACTGCTACAGCTTCAGCAGAAGGTGATGTTGCCGAAGTAACCGTAGGTTCAGATAAACTTATCGTAAACGGTGTTGCAGTTGAAATGGAAGCAGCTGCTAAGATTGTAGATGAAAAGGTTTATATTCCTGTTTCAATCGTTGCCGAAGGTACTCAGACATCCGTTGATGTTGATGAGGATGGCAATATATCATTCATAAGTGCCGATTACGTAGCATCAGGTGCAGCTGTTGATACAGTTGTTTCAGATGAGGCTGTTGACGTTGTTGAAGAAACAACAGAAGAGACAACAGAGGCTGTTGAAACAGCTGAAACTGTTGAGGAAGCTACAGAAGAAACAACAGAAACCGCTGTTGAGGCTGAAGAAACAGAGGGTGACGAGGACGCTGCTGTTGCAGAATAATAAATAAAAAGTTATATTTTTATGCCGGCTTGCATTTGCAGCCGGTTTTTTTGTTGGAAATTTATTCTGTCAGTTAAATTATACTGTAGGATAGTGAGGTGTAGGGACAGAGGGGACGGATGTCGTCAACTTAACGAAAAAACTGGCTCATTTATATTTTGATTAATTTTAGATTTATTTTTATTAATTTATTTTTCCTAAATCCCTAGGAAAAAGATTGTTCTTTTTTAGGAAAAAAGAACCAAAAACCTTGGGGCGTTCCGAATTCGCCCCAAACCCCTAACGGGCAGGGCATGGGGTATTGTGGATTATCTGGGCTCGGTGGCGGGTTGCCCTGCACCCACCCGTTTTAAGGGGTGATTGGGCAAACTACTTAACCAATATTGTAAGAAATACGAAGATTTTTTATGTTTTTGCGGAATGTTCGCCTTTGTTGCGTTATAATTTATATAGCTTTCTTAAGCTGATGATATTGGGACAGAAGAACCGTCCCCCCCACTGTCCCATGTGCCTGCAAGATGAGTTTTACAGATTTTAGCTAAGTGTGTCAAGTAAGCTTGCATTTTTTCCTCATAAGTTATATTGTCGGAATTTCATTCCGATTGTGTATTGCTGTCGCAATCCACATATTTGCTACGCAAATCAATATAACTAACCTCACGGCATAGCCGTTCGGTAACTTATTCGTCAAAAATTGCAAGCAAGCTTGCATTTTTTCTCATAAGTTATATTGTCGGAATTTCATTCCGATTGTGTATTGCTGTCGCAATCCACATATTTGCTACGCAAATCAATATAACTAACCTCACGGCATAGCCGTTCGGTAACTTATTCGTCAAAAATTGCAAGCAAGCTTGCATTTTTTCTCATAAGTTATATTGTCGGAATTTCATTCCGATTGTGTATTGCTGTCGCAATCCACATATTTGCTACGCAAATCAATATAACTAACCTCACGGCATAGCCGTTCGGTAACTTATTCGTCAAAAATTGCAAGCAAGCTTGCATTTTTTCCTCATAAGTTATATAATTATATTATTAAGAGGAAAATAACTCCGCAAAAAAAGGAAGTGGTTTTATGAAAGCGAAGGTTTTTTCTGTTAAAGCACGTGGTTGGGATCATATTATATTGAGCAGACCTTGTCAGGATGCCGTTAAGTCATACAATTGTGATGATTTTGCTGTTGCCGCTGTTGCGGATGGGCATGGTGCGTCATTGCATTTCAGGAGTGAGCGTGGGTCTAAGTATGCGGTTAATGCGGCTGTTAAGAACTTAAAGCGTTTGTTCAAGAAAATATGCGATATGAAAAAGAACTCACCTGCGGAGTATGCGGATTTTACGGCGGATTTTGAGGAAAGTAAGGAAGCTTTGGCAAAGGAGATTTGCAGGGCTGTGCATAAGGATTGGATAAAAAGTGTGTATTCCGACCTTGAAAAGAATCCTTTTGATGTGCATGAGTATGAGGAACTGCCACAGGAATATATTGAGGTATACACCGGTGATAAAAAGGAGTATTATTGTGTTGCCTATGGCACTACACTTGCAGCTTTTGCAGTGTGCAAGGATTTTTGGCTGGGTATACAGCTCGGGGATGGAAATTGTGTGAGTATATACCGTAAAGATAGAATTTGCGAGGATGTGCCTAAGGATCCGGAGAGTTATATAAGGAAAAATATGACACATTCCATGTGTAGTATGAATGCGGTGGATAAGTTTAGATTTTATATGAGTAGGGAGGTTCCTGCGGCTGTTTTTGCGGTGACGGATGGGATAACGAATAGTTTTAATTGTGAGTATAATGATAGGGAACTTTTTGATTACCTTTATATGGTTAAAAGGGAGTTGAAAAAGGGGGATTTTCAAACTAATGTTAGAAAATTGAAAAAAGGTATTTATCTGCTTAGCGAGGAGAATAGCGGGGATGATGTGTCTATTTCCGGAGTTATCCTGAAATAGACGGAAAGGTTATAAATTTTGTATCAATTTTTATTAAATGATTACTTTGTGTGTTTGCCCACACGGGGGATTGTTCTTTTTTACGAAAAAAGAACCAAAAACGATGGGGCGTTCCGATTCGCCCCATACCCCTAACGGGCAGGGGCGGTGGAGTTTGGTGGCTCACTGTAGTATGGTGGCGGGTTGCCCCTGCACCCACCCGTATGGGTGTGGTTGGGGCGAGCACGCCACTGCCACAATTGTGGTAATGCCAAAGATTTTTAGCTTTTAAGCGGCGAAGCCGCTATTAGCCTTCCCCTACGGGGAAGGTGGCATTTTTGCTTGCAAAAATGACGGATGAGGCGAAAAACTAAGGAAAAGGTATATTTATTTTTCTATCGGTTTCGTTGGGAGATGGTTTAGCCACCGAAAAGCGTTAGCTTTTCGGATTGAAAAGTTTTTGTGTCGCTTTTTTCAAAAAGCGACCGGTGGGTTGGAGGCGGAGCCTCCAAGGTCTTTTATTGTTACAAATGTTACGGTTATATTTCGGTTTTATATATACTATTGATTTTTGTTGAATTATGATATAGAATAGTATATTATTGGGTTTTTTGTATAAATATATATAAGGGGCGGTGTGACGTGCTGTTTAAAAATTATGATGATAATGACAACAATAAAAAGGTATTATTAAGATGCAGGCAACTTACAAAGAAATTCAGGGGTGTAACCGCTATAAAGAATTGTAACTTCGGGCTGGCCAAAGGTCAGATAATAGGTATACTCGGGCCGGAGGGCAGTGGAAAAACCACACTGGTGAAGATGATTTGCGGGCTTATGCAGCCAAGTGACGGTGAGGTGCGTATAAGAGGCAGAAAACCATCGTATAAAATAAATTCGTACATAAGTTATCTTCCCGAACAACCGTTTATTAATTATCAGAGTACGGTTGAGGATTTATTGGATTTATACGACACGTTTTTTGAGGACTTTAGGTATAACAGGGCGGTTAAGCTTTTGAAGCACTTTGAGATAGATTGTTTTGTGCGTATGGACTTGCTTTCGCTTAATGAGATACAGATAGTGGAAACTATAATGGTTATTTGTCGTAAGGCGGATGTGTATATATTCGATGACCCGCTTATTAATGTGGACAAGGAATATCGAAAGAGTGTTTTGCAGATGATAGAGGCTTGTAAAAAAGAGGGTGTTGTGCTTATTACAAGTGAGATGGCAAGTGGTATGGATGATATGCTTGATAGGATAATGTTTATCACATCGGGTACTATAAAGCTATCCTGTACTAAGAATGAATTTGAGAAAACATACGAAGATTCGATATCATCCGTATACAGGAAGATATTCCCGTCAAGCGGTGTTTGATTGTGCTGTGTATAGAGTGAGGTGAGAGATTTGATGATTAATTTACTGAGATACGACCTTAAGAATACAACAAAAAAAATAGTGGGATATATAGTCAGCCTAATATTGTTTGCTTTTATAGTGCGTTTTTTATGGAGTCAAAGATTTTTGGAGTTTTTTGATGACAACACGGAGTTTTTCATAGGCTATATGATACAATATGTGTCTATCGGCGTGTTGCTTTGTTTAACCGCACTTATGATTATTGTTATAATGGTTAGGCAGACACAGTGGTTTGATGAAAATATACTGTCGCCGCAAGGGCAGTTTACGAATATGCTGCCTGTTGCAACATGGCAGTTGGTTCTGAGCAAGATATTGGCGGCTTTGATTTGGAGCGTGGTTACGCTTTTGATATTGATAGCTATATGTGCCGTGTTCTTTGTGCACACAACCAGATTGGAAGAAGTTATCGCATTTATAAACGATATCGGCAGAGAGGCTAATTCACCATTTACGATTGTGGAACTTGTGATAGGTTTATCTGTTTTCGGTGTGGTGACGATGTGTACCATTGTTTCACAGTGCTTTTTGTCACTTGTTATAGGTCAGCTTTTTAACAGTATGCGTAATTTTATGATATTCTTAAGCTTTGTTGTTATAGCTGTTGTGGTGCTTTTTTCACAGTATGTCATAATGACAACATTTGGCATGGAGAGCTTTGTAGGCTTGAAAAGTGCATCGGATGTACTTGATTTTTGCAGAAATATAGCATATAAGGGTGCGGTAATAAACTTTGCAATTACATTTGTGTATTGGTTTATTGCATCAAAGCTACTGAAAAGTAATTTGAATCTTTTATAAATATTAATTTTTACATAGTGTTTTATTTGGTATAATAAATGGAGAGAGTAATAAAGTAAAAAAAAGGAGATTGTATATGAAGAACGGTAGAAAGTTTCTGGCTGTTGCAGCTGCATTGGGTTTGGCGGGCAGTGTGTCTGTTATGTGTGCAACAAGCGTAATGGCTCGTGGTGCGGTGCAGACTACCACATCAAAGCAGACAACAACCGAGGAAACAACGGAAACTACGACTAAAAAAAGTAAAACGGAAACTACAACTAAAAGGTCAGGCAATAGTTTTACAGCTAAGGAGGCTACAACCGAGGCAACCACAAAATCTAAGGTGACTACTACGGAAACAACCACGGAAGCACCGACGGATGCGCAGGGTAACAAGCTCACGGGTAATGACCTTAAGGCTTGGCAGGCTGTTGCAAACACTTATAAGGATAAGTGGGCGACAAAGGTTGATGTGAAGCCTGTTGATGAAACGGTGTTATCCGAGTATGACCACAGTGTGGATAAGCGTAGCTTTACATTTGATAACAACGATGTTTTTGAACTTTACAGATACAACTTTAATATAACGGATTATGAGGTTGTAACGGTTACACAGGAAACAACCACAACGGTTGAGGGTAGCACGGAAACAACCACACAGGCAACAACCGCCCCCGAAACAAAGGTTGTTTACAAAAGATTGACAGACAGTTTCACAATTCCGGGAAATAAAATAGAGATAAGATATAAAGACCCGAGTGCAAGTGAATGGTATATGTCACAAAATCCGGATAATACGCAAAAGCAGCTTTTATTCATAGATACGGACAGCTATCACATGATAATAAGCGTGCCTGCCGTATATTCAACCACATATACAAACAATACGCTTGAATGTTATCCCGACCTTGAGGAGAAAATAAACATTGAAAACTTGGGTGGCAGCTATAAGATAAGCTACAGCTTCCCTATAGACAAGGAAAAAATAGGCGAGATATGGATGCTTAAGTCCACAGAGGCATTGGCAAATTGGAATGATGCAACACACTTTTCAACAATGAGTCAGGACCTTGCGGTGGCAAGAAGATTTTCAAAGGACGGTTACTACTTCCCTGTGCCATCATCATACTATCCTTACAGTGAAACAATGCTTTACAGACATCCGAGTGACTATGCGGGCACAAGCTTTGCACGCTACGGTTCATTCAATGCCGCAAAGGAGCTTGGCTACGTATTTGTTTGGACTTGTATGCAGAATCAGAATGAAAAGGGTTACTGGGCAACGGGTCCAAAGAGTGACTGGCTTGTGAAGGATTTCAAGATTGGTGCGGGTTTCTATGATACACGTTTTAACACGGACTTTGCACAGAGCCTTTTATATGCGTATAAGAGATATAATAACACGGATTTCCTCTATGCGGCTTGCAAATATGCACAGTATTTCATAGACCATGCGGAAAATAACCACTATGAAACAAAGAACGGCGGTTATCTCGTTCAGGACTACGGTTATGACTACGACCATAATGCCACACACGTTTCACTCAATCACCAGCTTGCGGAGCTTAACTACCTCTATAATCTTTATGAGATAACAAAGAATGAGGATTATAAGGAGCTTGCGGATAAAATGTTTCTTGCAATCGATGATACAAGAGATCAGTGGGTATTGCCAAGCGGTGATTTGAATTATGCACTGTATTACAGCAGTGACACAAACACAATGGTTGATTATCCGTATTTGACATACAACGATTTGTTCACAACAAAGCAAATATTGAAAAATCAATTCAAAACAACAAATGCAACCATAGAATATCTCATGGCAAGCAAAAAGGCATGGATGGATGCAAATAACGTAACAGGGTATTATACGGAATAAATAACAAACAAAAAGGAGCTGAATAAGCTCCTTTTTTATTGAAATCAAAAATATTTAATAAACATATTGATAATTTTTATGTATTGCTGTATAATGTATATAGGAAAATTGCATTTTTATTGTTTGAATTATAAAATTTGTTTATGACAATTTTATATTAAGCCGAATGGCTGTATAAAATATATAGATTTGGGAGGTATTTTTGATATGGCTAAGATACTTGTGGTTGACGATGAGGCAAGTATTGTCAACATAATTTCGTATAATTTGAAAAAAGAGGGGTATGAAGTTATTACGGCATCCGATGGAGAAGCGGCACTTGAAACAGCCGAATCGGAGAAACCCGATTTGATATTGCTTGATATAATGATGCCTAAAATGGATGGTTACGAGGTTTGCAGAAAGATAAGAAAAACAAGTGAAGTGCCCATAATTATGCTGACGGCAAGAGCTGATGAAGTGGATAAGGTTATAGGTCTTGAAATGGGTGCGGACGACTATGTTACAAAGCCTTTCGGCAATAGGGAGCTTATAGCCAGAGTAAAAGCTAATTTGAGAAGAACAATAAAGGAAGAACCCGAAATAAAAGAGGGCAACGTGAAGAGCTTCGGTGATATCACAATAGACTTTGACAGATATGAAGTAAGGAAAAAGGGCGAGATTGTAAACCTTACTTTGAGGGAATTTGAGCTTCTTAAATTCATAGCAACTCAAAAAACAAAGATATTCACAAGAGAGGTTCTGCTTGAACAGGTTTGGGGCTTTGAATACTACGGCGATGTTAGAGCTGTGGATGTAACTATAAGACGTTTGAGAGAAAAAATAGAAGATGACCCGAGTAAGCCGAAGTACGTTGTGACAAAACGTGGTTTAGGTTACTATTTCAATATGGATTAAGGAAAAAGTTTGTTTTTATTATATCGCTTAAATTATCCCCTTCGGAAAACGCAGTTTTCCGAAGAAAGAAAAGTTTTTGTCTCACTTTTTTCAAAAAGTGAGTGGGGTGGTGGGGCGAAGCCCCACGGTCTTAGAGGTAATGTATGAAGAGTATTCGTTGGAGATTGGTTTTTTTATACCTTACACTGGTGTTTATAGTAATGATAATAAGCGGAACTTATATCATCATAAGTATAGAAAGCCAAGAAAAAAGTAAGGTTCAGGACGAGCTTAGGCAGAGTGCAGCCTATGTTTCCGACCAAATTATTTCACAATACGCAGAGGACGAATTCCAAGAAAAATTAACGGAGTCCTCAGCACTTAATTCATTCTTGCGTGATATGCGTGCCAGCATAATAGACAGTAACGGTAATACCGTGGCAAGCTCGGCAGCCACCAATTCATCACAGTTTTTAGACTATAAAAACTCGGCTGTGATATCGGCACTGGGTGGCAAAGAGTCGTTTTTAGACGGTAAAAAGGAGTTTGACACAAACTCACAGGTAAAAAAATGGATATGCTTTGCCTATCCCGTCACTGATGAGGACAGCGAAGAGGTCAAATATGTGGTATATGTGCAGACCGATTCCGAAACACTTGAAAACAGCATAATCCATACCACAAAAACAATATTTGTAGCCGTTTTGCTTGCACTTGTGTTTGCCGCATTTTTAGGCTATATATTTGCCAACACAATAACATCACCCATTGCAATGCTTACAAAAAAAGCAAATATGATGGCAAAGGGTAGGCTTGAACAGAGAGTAACGGTGCGAAGCAATGACGAAATAGGTCAGCTCACCCGTAGCTTTAACATAATGGCAAGGGAACTCCGTAAAACAGTGGTGGAAATGGAAGACCAGAAAAACCGTCTGGAAATCGTTCTCCATAACATGACCGATGGTGTGCTTGCCTTTGATGATAAGGGCAACCTTATCCATATAAACAAAATTTGCTATGAAATGCTTAAACTGGATAATGTGCGTATAAATCTCGATTGGCTTTTGGATAAGCTGAAACTTGATATAGACAATATCCATCCCGATACTATTGCGGAAATCACGCTTAATGAAAACGGCAAATATATATCCGTTTCACTCATACCGTATTCCGTAAATAATAAGGTGAGCGGCATTATAGCCGTGCTTCACGATATAACAAAGCACAGACAACTCGATGAAATGCGTAAAGAATTTGTGGCAAACGTAAGCCACGAAATAGGTACTCCGTTGACTACAATAAAGGGTTATACGGAACTTCTTCTTGACGGTGCACTTGAGGATACCGAGGTGGCGACAAGCTTCCTCAAAGAAATAAACGTAGCCGCAGACAGAATGACATTCTTAAGAGATGACTTGCTTGACTTGTCACGTTTCGATACGAGGGTGAATAAGTTTAATAAAGAGGTTGTTGACCTGTCACAGATTGTGAGCAGCTGCGTAAGGCAAAGTCTTATTGTGGCGAAAACCAAAAATCAATCCGTGTTGTTTGAAGAAACCGATAAGAAAATGCTCATTTTTGCCGACCCCGGCAGAATAAATCAGGTTATAACAAATATTATGTCAAACTCAATGAAATACAGCGGTGAGGGCTCTAAAATAAGAGTGTTGCTCAAAGAGAGAAAATACAGCTATATTGTTGAGATTGCCGATAACGGCATAGGTATGCCGAAAGAAGCACTTGACAGAATATTTGAAAGATTTTACAGGGTTGATAAGGCACGAAGCAGAGAAATGGGCGGCAACGGTTTGGGACTTGCCATAGTAAAGGAAATTATGGATGCTCACAGCGGAAGAATACAGGTCTACAGTGAGCTGGGTAAGGGTACAACCATGGTGCTCGTATTCCAAAAATACAATAACAGTGATTATATTATGGGCAGTAGGGAATAAAATTTGACTGCGCCGAATATATTGATAAAAACCGTAACGAAAAAATAACTCTGTTGTAATACTAATGTAACATTTCTGGTGTATAATGAAGTTAGTGTATGGGGATACCATATACTAATACATAATGCCTTAGTGTAGGGGTTATTACTTACCTCTTAAATAAGAGGTTAAATTTATGGAGGGGAGAGCTTGTGATGAATTTTAGATTTAATCTTTTTTCAAAATTATTCATAACAGCAGCTATTATGGCAACTGTGCTGCTTTGTGTGCTTGCAGTTCCCACTTCTGCTGCGGGTGCGGCATTGCCCGTGGAAAAATTTGCAATTACCGGAGGTATTAACACAAATAAGACTTCCGAAATTACATTCGACACTACACGAGTTATTTCAGGTACAGCCGAAAAGGGTACTCAGGTTACAATATCTTTGTATGAGCCCTGTGTTGCCAACGGAAAAACCACATACAAGCTCATAAAGAGTTACAGCCTTACAGTGGGTTCAACAGGCATATTCAGCCAGAGTGTGAGCCTTAAAGAGGGTCAAAATTATGTGGTGGTTGCGGCAACAAACAACGGAAGATATTCTGAAGTAAGAACTACCATCAACAGAAAGAATACGGTTATAAAGTATATGCTCTCTCAGAGTTATGCTGTGCCGGGACGTTCAAATTGGTAATGGTCTCATTGTCGGAGTAAACTACAAAAACAAGGAGAACCGCCTTTTGGCGGTTCTCTGTGGTTTGAAAGGTATTTTGTGGCTTCTATGAAAGAATTCGGAAAAAATTTTTTAATTGCATTTTTAATGATATTTGCTGTTTATCAGACTACGGAGTTATGGTTTGGAGATTTTTCAAGTCATAGCTTTTTTTCGTATGTTTTTAATACGGAAAAAACGGATAGCGAGATTGGCGGCACAATGAAATATATGCTCATAAACTACGGTGACAATAAAATAACCTGTGTTTCAAGCAATTTGGATGAAAATGAGCTTAAACAGAATATGGACCAGCTCATTTCACAGGCACTTACGGAGGGCGAAGCTGTTGCGGGCACAGAGGATATAAGCTGGAAAAATATACTTTCCAGAAGATGCGTTATATATGAATACAGCTTTGTTATGCCGAGTGATTTGATTATAAACACTTTTGATGCAAAAAAGACAAATGCGGATAAGATAAAATACTGCAACAGCATTATTATTTCTCCCGAGGCGGACGGTTCTGCGGCAGAGGTGCTTTTTTACAATTCAAGGGATGAGTCACAGTATGTGATAAAGCTTAAGAGCAAAAATAACCTCATCAGAAATTGTTATAACGCAATAGGAGGATATACGGCAACAAACGGAGAACTGAACTATATTTCAAGTGAGAAGAACGGTTTTGATATATTCAGAAATAACGTATTCATACCGCAGTGGAGCGATAAGACATATACTTATGACAGAATAGTGTCACAGCCTACGGTTAATGACACTGTCAGTGCCGAGGAAAACGCAAATGTGTTTTTCGACAATCCGGCAGGTAAGTGGAAAACCGAGGATGAAAACGGCAGCCTTATATTCAGTGATGAAACAACCGTTGTGAAGTATACTCAAAACGGTGTTTTGGAATACAACAATTACAAGGTGTCACACACAAGCGAAGAGTCCTTTTCAGATAACTATAAGGCGGCCTGTGCACTCATAAACAAGGACCGCTTTGTACAGAATGAATATTATCTCAAAAGCTACAGCACACAAAACGGAAAGTTTGTTTTTTGCTTTGATTACAAAACAGATGATAAGGTCATAAATCTTAACAGTGAGCTTAAAAACAAAATAGGTATGACAAGCGCAATAGAGGTCACAACAAACGGCGGCAGGGTGAGCAAATATCGCAGATATGCCTGCTCATACAATAAACAGGATTTGAGTGACTATGCGGCAATAGATTTTGTAACGGCTGCGGATTCATTATATAATGAGCTTGGAAGTGTGGGAGATAAACCTGTTGACAATATGGAACTTGCCTTTGTGGATAACGGTGAGAGTGTCGAACTGAGATGGATAATAAATATTGACGGCAGAGATTATATACGTAATGTGAGAAATCAGACGGGAGCGAGGTAAGCAAGTGGATTGGGATAAGGCAAAAAACTATACCATATTATTTCTTTTGGTGCTTAATATACTGTTGCTGGGGTTCAACTTTATGCAGAGGTATGAAACAACGCTTTCCCCCTCACGCATAGAAAGCCTTACACAATTGATGGAAAAAATGGATATAACAATAGATTGCACACTTCCCGGCAGATTTGTGCCTATGAGCAGAATAAGGATGAAAAGTTACGACTATGACTATATAGCACTTGAAAAGATATTTTTCAAGGAACTCAAAAACATAGTGCGTACCGAGGAAGATGATAAGGTTATATTGAAATCCGATACGGGGGAGCTTACGGTTGATGGCAGTAAGGTGGAATTCAGCACAAAGGCGGACAGCCCCAAAACAACAACCGAAGCAATATCAATTGCCGATGAGTATGTAAAGCAGCTTAATTCCGGTTTTTCAAATTACAGCTTCAATAACGTGAGCCGTGAAAAGGACGGCTATCGTATTATGTATTACGAGGAATATTCGGGCTGCAATATATTCAGCAACTATGTGCAGTTTAAAGTTTCAAACAACGGTGATATAAAGATAAGTTTTTGTTATTATCAGCCTCTTGAACAGGGCGGTGAAAAGAATACAATCATTGCGGCGGATGAAGCCATATTTGCCCTTTCCGATAAGATAAGGGATAGAGGTGTGAACATAGATAAGGTGTCACAGGGCTATCTTATTTCGGAAAACAGTACGGACGAAAGTGCGGAAATGGATGCTATACCCGTATACAGCATAAAGACAAATGAGGGCATATATTTTGTGAATGCCATGGATGCCAGTGTGAGCGAAATATTGCACTGAACAGGTGAAATCACTTGACTTTTTGATAATAAGGTAATAAAATTAATATAAGAAGAAATGTACAAAAGAGGGGGTGCAGGGGTGGAAACTCAATTATCACGGGAAATAGAGAATGCCCAAAATCAGGCGATGTACGACAGGTATTGTAAAAATTTGATGGCAAACAGAATGATTCTTGCACACATATTGAAAGAATGTGTGGAGGAGTTTAAGGATTGTGATGTAAAATACATTGCGGATAACTGCATTGAGGGTGAACCACAAATTTCGGAACTGTCCGTGCACAGAGGTGACAAGCCCGAGAAAATACTCGGAATGAATACCGAGGACAAAACAATGGATGAGGGCACTGTGCTTTTTGATATACGTTTTATTGCGATTTTGCCGCAAACGGGCGAAAGTGTAAGGCTTATAATAAATATTGAAGCTCAAAACAAATATAATCCGGGATATTCACTCATTCGCAGAGGATTATATTATTGTTGTCGCCTTATATCCGCACAGTATGAAACGGAATTTACAAAAGAAAATTACGATGACATTAAAAAGGTATATTCAATTTGGGTGTGCACGAACACGCCGAATTACGTAAAAAACACAATAACAAAATATTGCATAACCGAAAAAAATATAGTGGGAAATGCTAAAGCTGACCCAAAGAAATACGATATACTCAACTTAATTATGCTCTGCCTTGATAAGGATAGCAAAGATGCTCAAAATAAAGACAACGGCATTTTGAAATTGTTGAGAGTTCTTCTTTCGGGAAAAATTGATGCCCAGAAGAAGAAAATTATTTTAAAAGATGATTTTGACGTTAAAATGAGTGTTGAAGCCGAAAAGGAGTTGAATTATATGTGTAATCTTGGTGCAGGATTGGTGGAACAAGGACTTGAAGAAGGAATTGAAATAGGTGAAAATAATAAACAACTCGATAATTTAAAAAAAATGATAAAGAATATGAATATTACATTTGAACAGGCGGCAGATGCTTTAGAGATACCTGTCGAGGAAAGGAAACTCTTGGCGGATAAGGTTTGATTTTGGGGTGTTTGGATTTTAAGAATTGAAGTGAATAGTGAATAAAATGAGGTGGCTGTTGCTTTTGTTGTGCAGTAGCCACCTTATTTGATGGAACATGAAAAACTTATTTAAAAGCCATATCGCCTAAAATAACACTGTTAGATATACCACCACGTACGTTTATTATTTTCAATTGTGTTACACCTGTAACATTAAAAGTAAAGTTTTTGGGGAGGTCACCGACATTGACTTTATATTCACCCAATAAAATTCCATCGCCGTAAAATTGTAACGTGTCATCAATTAAATTGTTGGATGTACCATCTTCAAAAGCATATACACCACTAAATGTAGTGTATTTTCCGGATAAATTATAATATACTTCTCCGAATAAAGAAAGGCTGTTTGCATATTTTATACCGCCTAAGTTTACATCTCCAAATTTGTAATCACTACCGGTATAAGGCTCAAGATACGCTCCGTTTGCTTGAGATTTGGTAACCGTATTACTATCACCAAGATAAATTGAGTTTGTGTTAGCATCATAGCTTACTTCCTTACCCACCGCTTCGGCAACCGCTCTTATGGGAAGATATGTACTGCCGTTATAGATAAAGGGTTCAAGTGTGTTGCCCAAAGCATCTTTCGGAGTTAATTCCGCACCATCAATATAAACTTTGATGTTTTTGAATGTGGCTTGTATATCCTGTGTGCCGTCATAGGCAAAAACGTTCACACTGCTTGTAATTGCAGAACCTATAACCACACCTGTCACAATTGACTTAAATCTTAATTTCATAGCTGTTACCTCCTTATAATCCGTTCATTTAATAGATATGAATTTGCCTATCTGTAGTAAAGTATACTTTTTGGGAGTTGATTTTTGGTAATAAAAACACCTTGTTTTTTGTTGACATTATAGCAAAAAAGTGCTATATTTATTGCATAAGTTGTATGAGTTGCACATCCCTATTAAAGTATACTTTAGTAGGGGTTTTTGGTAATATTATACAATTCGCATCGAAATAATAGAATATACTAATGCTTTGAAATATAGCTCAATAGTTCTCTTTTTATGTGTTTTATGTTACAAATATGTTACAATTTATAAAAAACATTAAATTTTGAGAAATTAATGCTTGACTTAAAGGCTTTGTTCCTTTATAATAAAAATAGTGTTTGGAAAAATTCTGTCCATCCTTGGGTTTATACCTGTGGGTGGAAAATATTCGAGGGACAGTTTGTCGCCTCACAAACTATTCTAAAAACAAATCTTATTTTGATGAAGGAGGTGTTTCGGAAATGAAAATGACATTCCAGCCAAAAAAGAGA
>CAZUXS010000043.1:0-15132 GCA_964624605.1 uncultured Lachnospiraceae bacterium
CAAAATTTCCGTTTACGTAACACTTATCATCATGCGTATGTATCACAAACTCCGCATCGGATTCGGGGCTGCATATCATTTTTTCAATTTGCCCTGTGTCACTTGTATAACATTCATCCGTATGTGTGTGTTCATCCAATCCGCAATAAGCCTTTCGCTCCAAGGTTATGCCCGGCAAAATCAAAGCATAAGTTGTGCAGAACACAACCACAGCCATCAAACTGCTGACTATTCTCTGCCAAACTCTGCGACGATGTCTGTCGGCAAGAATTTTCTTAAGAGCAGATAAAAAACTTTTTTGCATATAACACACCCTTTCGCTTAAGTAGTTAGGAATTTATATTCCGAATAGTAAATATTTCCGTATAGAAAGAATCAGCTCTCCGATATATACGAAGAGCTGTTCCCACAAATTATTGGTCTTGATCATCCCGTTTTTCACCGATTAAATTTGTTCCCAACATCAAGAGTATTATTCCGCACATCAAAGCTAATGGAATAGGCCACCACAGCTGTCCTGTTTGCGGGAGGGTACCGTTTTTCTTAGGAGTACTTACGGGTGTACCGGATGGTGTATCGTCGGGGGGTGATACAATCTCATCATCCTCGTTTTCCTCACTTATTTCATCGGGGTTATCATCTAAGTCAGGGATGTCTTCATCAAATTCATTGGTGGTGATTTCCGGTGTTATATCCGGTGTGGGTTCGGTTTCATCGGGTTGCGGACTTGGGGTTATCGTCTCAACCTTAGCCGTTGTGGCTTCGGTTGTTGCTTCCGTTGTAACCTTAGTGTTTGGGGTTGGACGTCTTGAACCACCGCCGCCACTCTTACTCGTTGTGATTCTTGTATTAGTAACGATGAATGAATTTCCGTCGAGTACGGAAGTGGCTGTATAGTTAGCCGGAACGCCATCCTCTGCCAGTTCCCACTTGGAATTTGCATCCAAGTTTTCCCATCTGTAACGCCAGTTGTTATCCTTACTGAGCACCACCTTATCATATTGCTTTCCGTCCTGCATAAGAACAACAGTTACGGAACTCGGTCTGACACTTTCATATCCGGTGTCTTCCCATATCTTGACTACATTCAAATAGTAGTCATCACTATCCGTTGAAGGATTTGAAGGGGTTGAAGGAGTCTCAGGAGTAGGTTCTTCCTTCTCATCATCCTTAACAAAGATAGTAACTTCCTTTGGATACACAATAGGGCTGTAATCCGTTGAAGTTGATTCAATCTCGGGAAGCATAACAAGTGTTTCCACAGGGTCATACTCCACATTGCCAACCTTATCAACATCGCCTCTTAAGAGGTAAACACCCGTAGCAAGGTTTCTGAATTCGATTTTACCTTCACTGTTTGTGACACCCTGTGCCACAGAAATTATCGAATTGCCCTTTGTGCCTTCAAGAGTAATATATGAGTTAAGTGTTGAAGCATTCGCGGACCAATCGGTTTCATCATCATACGTCAAGTCTACGCCCGAATCGACAAATGCATCAACCATAGTCAGCTCTACATCATCACTCACATCTGCAACAAAATAAAGTTGAAAGGATGCGCCCTCTATAGGGGTTCCATTATTTTGATAAACCAAACTAAGGCTGCAAGAGCGATCCGCATCAATGTGAGTTACCGGTGTATCAGCCATACCGAGCTGAGGCAAGCTCAAACAAAGAGCCAGCATCACCGATAAAAACAACAGACCCTTACGTTTTAAAAATCCGAATATGTTTATCATAACTTCATTTCCTCCTTTCCATCATAACCGTTATTTTGTTCATCTTCATTTTTTACATTTTTTATATTTTTTGACTTTTTGATTTTTTTTCTGTCACTTGTGTTAAAAATAATCCAGAGCCATACCAATATTACGATGGGAACGCCTACAAACGGAGCAACATTCACAGGTTCAATCTGTATAGCGTCCGCAGTAACTCTGCTTGGATCATCATCGAGATTGGCTGTGCGGTGACCTCTTACCAAAAGACGATGAGTGTTTATGCCGTAAGGTGTGCAGGTTACCAGTGTGCAGTAATCCTTGCCATCCACAATACGCAACGCACTTGTGTCATCCGGTGTAACAATAAGTATTTGGTCTACCTCATAAGTAAGAGTTTCATCAAGGGTTTTAAGCATAAAGTAATCGCCCTCGGCAAGTTTATCAAGGTCTGTAAATAACCTTGCTGACGGAAGTCCCCTGTGGCTTGAAAGAACACAGTGTGTGCTTTTGCCGCCGACAGGCAACGAAGAGCCCGGTATATGACCGACACCCGAATCGAGTGCACCATCATCGGTTCCGTGATATATAGGTAGGGTACAATTTATAGATGGTATTTCAATATAAGCCATTGTTCCGTCGATTGATATGTTCAGCATTGACTTGTATTCTTCTTCTTCCTCTTTAGTCAATTGGAACATACCGCCTTTTTTAGCGATTTTTTCATTATATGCTTTAGCATCCGATAAAACCTTGTTATATTCCTCGTTGCTCATTTGTGCAACTTTCTCAACGTAATCGGAAATAGCTCTGGTTTGATGAAATGAATTCCAGTAATTACTTACTGAAGGGTATAGAAGCAAGGAAAGCCCTATAAGCAAAACAACTATTAATATTTTGGTATACAAATCTGTTTTCATATATATTCGTCTCCTCACTTCAAGTATAGGACTGCCACAAATGGTGTGGCAGCCCTGTGTATATTTATCAACCTGAACCTCAGAAGCCTTACCGAGCTATCGCCGCGAGCCATTCGGCTTCAACCCAAGTGCCGATTTGAGGGAGCGTAACAAATTCGCCACTTAGACTTTTGGGGGTCATACTGATAACAAAATAATAAACTATATTTAACTATATTTAACTACATTAACTATATTAACTATATTTAACTACATTTAACTATATTTAACTTTTTTTGTAACGATTAAATATGTACTTTACGGAATAAAGTATCTATCAATCCCAGTTGTTGTTCATTCTTCTCTTAGAGATAAGGAGAATAGAAGCTGCAATCAACAATATTGAACCAAGAAGATAGAATAACTTAGTACCCATACCACCTGTTGATGGAAGAGTTGTACCTAACTGGTTTTCAATTGTTTTTCTACCAATACCTGTAATACCTGAAGTTTCGTAGGTTTTGCCGCCTGCATTATCAAATGAGTATGTCCAAACAGGTGTCTGATTTGTATAACTGAATTCAACCTTCATTGAAATAGGAGTTGTAAGCTTGTTGTAGCCTGAAGGAGCCTGTGTCTCAACGATTTCATATTCACCCTCAGGGAGACCTGTAATCTTAAGTACACCATCTGTACCTACTTCGCCTTCCCACTCAACATCTGTCTTAATGCTCTCAGGTGTCTTTATTACTTCTTTATTATAAACAACGTATGCTGTTTCGTATGTCTTACCGGTTGTCATGCTTTCCTCGTAAATATCGGTACCTGCCTGACGATACAAAGTACCTGCAATATTCTTTTCGTAAGTGCCGTCATCTTTCTTATTATACTTTACATGTTCAAGTTTAAGTGTATCACTGAGATTCTGTGTGAAGTCGTCATTAGTCTTCTTGATATATAACTTAGAACCTGATGCTGTAATCTGGTCCTTCATATCATCTGAATAATAACTGTAAGGTACAAATGAGCTTGTTTCCTTAATTACCTTTTTAAGTGCTTCGGTACCTTCCTTAGGTACAACTTTGAACTTTGCGCCTGTGATTCTGTTATCTTGATTATCTGTCTTTATAATTTCAACAGCACCTGTGAATACATAAACTGTATCCCACTGTGAAGAACCTATATTATCTGTTTCCTTGTCGCCTTCGTCGCCCTTGCCCGGATCAGGTTCATCGCCATCAGGTTCGTCAGGCTTAGTTGAATTGTAACCCTTATAGTTGTAACTTGGATTGTTTGAATAATTAATTCTTACTTTATTGTAGTTATCTGTTACATTACCGGGAACTACATCTTCGTCAACAACTGCAGTATAATATACTACTACAGGAGCATCTTCCATATTCTTATACTGTATAAAGTTCTTGAATACAATCTTTATGTTTGTTGTACCATCAGTCGTACTCTTATCACCTACTACAAGGTAATAATCGTTATCTCTTACAAGAGTTTTGAGGTTTCCGGCTTGTTCTGTACCAATGGTAATTACCATATTATCTTTATCCTTATTATATATAAGGCTATCACTGATAACATCTTCCATAATGAAGAAATACTTATTGTAACCATCCATGTTAGGTACTTTACTTGAAAGCTTGAATTTAACGGTTTCATCGATACCAACGCCATCTTCATCTGCAAGGCCTTCTGTTGAACCCTCAACAGCATCCTCTGTTACAATCTTCTTCTCGATTGTAGGGCCATTCTGTTCCTTTGTTTCAATTGTTGTAGGACCAACAACCTTAGCCATGTACTTTGAAACTGCCTTTGTTTCGCCTGATGCTAACTTTGTTGTATCCTCTACAAGATAATAACCATTATGTACAGAACCGAATGAGTATTCGTAAATACCTTCTTCGCTACCTGCGCCCTTATATGTTGCGGTTATTGATGATACAGGTGACTGCTGCTTAAATGCATAAATAAGGTCGTATGCAAGCATATCCTTAGCATCCTTATCTGTTATGCCCTTGATTATCTTTGCAAGGTCTTCAGCTGATGAAGTATCTGTCAAATTAGCAAAAGCAGATTGTACAGTATTTGTTCTTCCGTTTACAGTTGCAGACTTAAGAACTGCAATCAAATCCTTTGAACTTGATACACTTGCGCCCCACTCTAAATCTGTAAGGATATCGCCTGATTTATTACCATAGAACAACTGATATGCTGAGTAGTTTCTGTTGTTTCTGGTTGATTCAAGTTCCAATGTGTTATTTGCATCATTCGTTTTCCACTTACCTGTTTTCTCGCTTGTTTCATTATCGGCGTAAACATTCATTGCTACGCAACCAAGCACCATAACCATGGCTGTCAAAAAAGCCATAAGTCGTTTTAAACAATTTGTTTTCTTCATAAAAATTTCAGTCCTTTCAAAAAACTACTTTTACAATATTACCGTTCCAAAAGCGCCATTGGCACCGCCTCCTATTCCTGCGCGCATATAAACTGCGTTTAATTATGAGCGCATTTCCTTGCGTCTTTTTAAAATATACATAAACAGTGCACCAAACAAAAGTGTTATTGCACTAAATGTAACTAATTTACCGCTACCGCCTGTGTAAGGCAAATTGTAGCCATCTATGTTTGTTATAACAACGCTACCGTTGTTTGCGTTTGCAACGGTTGTCGTAACCTTATATTTCAATGACATAACCATAGGCTCGATGTTAACATCTTCGGGATTTTCGCTGCTGTATGCCGTCAAAGCCTGACTACTCTCGACATCATCAAATGACATAGCCTCAATTGATTCATTGTCTGCACTGTATGCATTAAGAAAATCAAAACCGTAAAGGAATCCGGTTGTAGAGTCGTTAACGACGTCTTTAACCAAATCTTGCGGTACACTGTAAGAACTGTTTTTCACCACAAGAGATCTATCGAGTGCATCCGTATATGACGGTGTATAACCATCAATTGCGTTTTCACCAACATAGTAAACATCGTAATTGTATGTGCAACCATTGATTACTTCTTCTCTCGGAAGCTTCTTCCAAACGTGTTTCCAGTTATTGCTATCACTGAGCTTAACATAAGCGTACAGCCTTGAAAAAGCGGTCTTGTTGCCATTTCCGTCGGTCTTTGTGCCATCAACATAAAGTCCGACAACAACATAATCGGGATGGTCTTTTTCCTTATTTGCCCAAACCTTTTCAACGTTTACTGTAAGCGTGTTATCCTTTGCCAATGTGAGAACACCGTTGTTACCGAGTTTCTGAGTTACAACATCCGCATCTTTATCATAGTTTTCAACAAAGCTGTAAGATTCGGTTTGCGTTGTGTTGCTTGATTTATTTTCGGTAACCGTGCCGTTAAAGTTTTCGTAATACGGGTCACTTTCGTCCGGCTCAAATGTAACCGTTGCAACACCGTCATTGCCATACTTGTTTGTGTAGTATGTACCGGTGATTTCCTTTGTTACCTCGTATTCATCCTTAAGCCTCTGCTCTTCTTTTTCGGTCAAACCTACTCTGAATATAAGTCTTATAGGAAGCTCTTCATAATAGAACGCTCTTGCCAAGTCGGGATAGAAAGTAGGCAAAACATCTTCGGGGATTGTAAATGTTACTGTTTGATCGCCCGTTGTCTTGTTTGTGCTCACTCTTGCAACAATGCCGCTTATATCAACCGTTGAATCATCAGCCTTTGCATCGGAGTTTTCAAGACGTTTAGCTGTGCCTTTCCAGTGATATTCCACATAGTTTGAAGTATCGTCTGAACCATTAACCGTCTTATCCTTATCAATAGCATAGTTTGTGCCGAAGTATCTCAATACGGGTTCACCCTTGACCTCCATATTCGTGCCTATAGGGTCTGTCATTACAACATTTGAACCTGCTTTAAGCAAGAAATCATATCGGCTGTTTGTTGTGACGGATGTAACGATCTTATCAAATATATCATCAAGGTCGCTTCTTGAAAGCTCACCGAAGTAAGCACCGTCAACATAGTTGTAATCATCACCGTAAGGATTAATAGCAGCGTTTACCATATTTTCGGTATATCCCAAACCATCTCTGATGATTATTTCACCTGTCAATCCGGGGTTCTGACTTGATGACATATACATTGTTTTACTCCAAACGGTACCTGGGTCAACATCTGCACCGTCCGTTGTTTTTCCGGTAAGCAATTCTTTCAAAGGCTTACTGGTTAATTCCCACAATTCTTTCACATATCTTTGTGTCGTTTTCATATCACTTGCAACGCTGTCACTGTCTGCCGTTGCGGCAAGTTCCTCCCAGTGTTTGCTGTATGAATCCAACATATCTATATTATCCTTTGTCGGGTCAAGGACAGCTCGCATATACGAATGATCCGGATAATAAGCATACAATTCACGATATTGAGAATTGTATGAAGCCGCATCAGGCACCTGTTCATCATACAAAGTACCATAACCGCTGTCTTTTATACCCATACCGATTGTATAGAAACAAGCCTGTCTGTTATAAAAAATACTTGTAAGGTTCTTGAAATAGTTAGCTGAAAGTATTGTGTAATAACCATCCAATGCCTTACTCAAACCATCACCGTATGTAGGTCCTTGCAATGGGTTCATATAGTTGAACGTACAGAATGTAGGGTCACCATCGGTTACAAGTATAATAAGCGGCTGACGGTCAACCGTCTTTTTAATTGAATCGATATAAACCTGTGTTGAATCAACCTTTCTGAACAGGTTATATGCTTGCTGCAAACCCTGTTGTGTATTTGTTGCAGCACCCATACCATCGTTATAAAGTGTCTTACCTGCATAAGTAGAAGATGATATGTTTTCATCTGTTGTATAACCGTCACGCAAGCTATCGGAAAGACTAAGTGTACGCATACCGTTATCCTGATGTTCTTCGGGAACATAATCTTCCTTTTGCTGACCATCACTACCGGTAACTTCACCCGTAATCACCATATCGGATACGGTATATTTGAATAACGCATCATCATCCGCTGAATATCTGCCTATAGGCAACACATCCTCAGCGCAATTTGAAAAGGCAACCAAACCTGCACGGTTTAAAGGATTGGCTTCATATATTTCTTTCATGGCATCACTTATAGCGTTTGCACTTGCCACCCACTTTGGTGTGGTTGAATCCGGCTCGTCATTTGCTCTCATACTACCGGAAAGGTCATATATAAATACTACATCCAAAGGTGTTTTTGCCACCTTACTTGCATCCACCTGCCACTCCTGTCCGAGTGTTGAAAGTGCAACGGAAAATTCACCTTTTTTGTAATCCTTGGCATCAAAAGCATTATAATCATCAGTGCCGTATATAACGGATTTATCACTTACAACTCGTCCGTTATTTTTCGCTTGCTTATCATATAATGCTTTCGCATCCGTTTCACTGCCATCCAAACAGAACTTTGCTTCTATCTGTGATGTTGATGGGTCTGATTTTGCACTTATATCCGCACCGTTCATAATACGGTCTATACCTAAAGTATCTTCTATTGACTGTGCACCGCTGACATCCACAAACCTTGCACATTTTGCCTTTGTTCTCGGTTTAAAGCTTACACTGATTGTACCGATTACACTGGGTTCAACCTTGCTTGCCGCATCCGCATCACTTACAGATGCTTTGTTTTTGTCACAGTATTCATATATCTGGAATCCTGAAAACAATATACTATCGGCTGATTTGGACAAAGCGGTTTCTCTGGTTGGCATCTGGTAAACCCTATCGGTTGTGCTATCTGTGTAAAAATAGGATTTTTCCAATGTGTACGTTGCCGGTGATACCGTATTACCCATTTGGTCATGATCCACATTATAAGCATATCCGCTAAATTTCCAAGAGGTATTATTGAACTTTTCAATGAATACCTGACCTAATACACGATACTTTTTGGTATATGTATAGTTTGAATCACCGCCAAATACCAATGCATTACCTGTATTAAAAGCTTTGAAAGCCTCAAACGCATTATCTGCCTCATCATTAATTTCAGCAGTCGCACCATATTTTGCAATACCATATCCATCAAAAGCCTCTGAACTCTTGATATTCCAAAACAGATTTGAATACGCTGTTGGTGTAATAGCAGCATCGCTGTTGTTTGGGTCAACAAGCCTATAATACTCGGGAGCATTGACACTATCTGAATCAAGTGTTGTAGATAACCTTTGCACTTCAAGTTGTGTAGTTTTATATTTGTAGCCTGACTTCAAAACTTGACCTGCTCTACCCAATTCATCCGTGTAGCCCGTATTATAAAGCATACTGTTTGAACCTGCACCTGCCTGCACAGCCTTAACACCGTTCTGAGCAACAATGACATAATTTCCGTCATTTCTAAGTTCACTCAAATCGGTTATCCTCTTGAAATAACCATCTGAACCATACACATCTCCGCTTTCACTATCACTTTCGCTAAGTTCTGCAAAAGCAAATATGCCGACAGATGTCAAATCAACATCTATACTGTGATCCTCTGTATTGCTTGGGATAATCTCGGCTTCATAGTTATCTTCGTCCTCGTATGTTGTTGTATTGACATCAACATTTGGTGTGTAATCCGTATCATCAGCTCTGAGAGCTTCACGATTAGCTGCGAACATCTCGTCATCTCTCTCGGGCAACTTACTAATCTCGGATTCATCCATATAGACATTCGTTGCGATATCTTCATCATCAGCTTCATAAGCTTCAATATCAACCTCGTCAATGGTATTCAATGAGAACTTATCAATCATCGTATTCAAAGCTTCGGCTTCTTCTTCAACCACTTCATCCTCGGTGATTTCATCCTCGTCACCCGGTTCTTTATCCTTGATTACAATACCTCTGACTTTGATATCCTTATCATCGCTTGCATTAAGCACTGTGAATTTAACTGTAGGTGTTAAGCCCTCGGGCAAAACGTAGGTGTCATTTTCCTCGCCTGTAGTCCATTCAAGTCTGTATAAATACAAGTTTTCAACACGTTTACCTTTATCAACTGCCGCAGAATCAACGGAATCAACCATTGAACTGTAACCGTCATCATCCTTAGTTATTATAACGGGTTCACACTTAAGGTCATCCGGCAATTCCTCACTCCAAGGTAATGTTATAATACCGCTCACATTATCATCTGAATACGGGAATACCAAATCTTCGTGTTCTGCCGTTGTTGTTTCCGTTGCTTCATCGGCTGAAACCGTTGTTGTTTCGGTTGCGCCGTCAACGGCTGTTTCTTCTTCCTTAGCGGCTGAACTTCCGCCGCCACCGCCGCCACCGCTGCTGCTACTTGTTTCCTCTTCGGTCTTCTTGTAACATTCATCGGTGTGCTTATGTTCTTCCTTACCGCAATCAAGCTCCTCTGGTGAACCGCCAATAACATTGACCGTTTCAAAACATTCATCCGTATGCTGATGCTTTACTATTTCCGCCTTACCGCAAGCAAGAACGCCATTTTCATAGCAACTGTCATCGTGCTTGTGTTCCACAACTTCCGGAAAACCGCAAACGAGTTCTTTATTCTCGATATAGCAGCTATCATCATGCGTGTGTCCCTCTGATTCCTCTTGACCGCAAACAAGTTCTTCACTCTGCTCGTAGCAACTGTCATCGTGCTCGTGAGTTTCGCTTGTGTCATCACAGGTAAGCTCGCCTAAGGTCTGCTCATAACACTCATCACTGTGTGTGTGTCCCTCGCTTTCCTCCTTATCACAGATAAGCTCCTGCGTTACGGAGTAACAATCATCCGTGTGCTCATGTTCCTCCAATTCGTCCAACGGACAAATCAATTCACCGTTTCTGTAGCACATATCATCATGTGTATGTATCACAAACTCGGCTTCCGACTCGGGGTCGCATATTAACTTCTTTAATCCACCTCCGCCATCCTTTGCATAACATTCATCCGTATGTGTGTGCTCTTCCAGTCCACAATATGTCTGTCGTTCAAGTGTAATGCCGGGCAGTATCAACGCATAGGTTGTACAGAATACAACAACCGCCATCATACTGCTGACTATTCTTTGCCACACCTTACGACGATGTCTGTCAGCAAGAATCTTTTTTAATGCTGACAAAAAACCTTTTTGCATTTTACACACTCCTTTCGACATATTAATTTTCTTTAGCTATATCCAAGCTCGGCTTATATGTTGCCGAATCTCTTAAAAGGCCATACTCTGAAAGTTATTTTACCTACTACCTGTTCATCTGCTATACAGCCTATCTGGCTACTTCTTGAATCAACGGATACGCTACGGTGGTCACCCATAACAAACACTCTGTCATCGGGTACCTGATATGGCAGCTTCAAATTACACTCACCGAGTGCTTTCTCGGAAACGTAAGGTTCATCAAGTTCCTTACCGTTTACGATTACGTTACCGTCCGCTGTGATATCAACCCAATCGCCCGCCTGTGCAATAACTCTCTTCACAAGTATTTTGTTGTTGTAGTAAAAAGCTATTACATCACCCGTTTTGTAATTTGAGGTTTTAACAAGCACCACTATCTCACCCGTGTCAAGAGTGGGAGTCATGGACTTGCCGTAAATCTCTATTACGGGCATCCAAAGCGTTACAACCAATATGGCTATTGCCGCCGCAACAAGCAAAAGATATATCGTGCTTCTGAAAACCTGCTTGTATCTGGTTTTGTAGCGTTCTCTTTTAAGCTCCGTTTCAAATTCCTTGGTTGTCGGGTTTATATCCATTTCGGATATATCCTTTTTGCGATGAAATTTCTGAATTACTTCATCCTTTATCACATCAACGGAATTTATAATCGGGTTTTCGGAGGATTTCGATTTATCATTTTCTTTCATGTGAAATCACCACCTGTTTTCAAGGAACGATCCGATTCTTCCTGATACAGCTTTTTCAGTGCATCAACATATTGCTTGCCTGCCGCCTCAGCCGCTTCAAAAACATTGTTGAGCTTGAGTGCCGCCTCGGCTATAGAGCCTGATTCCTTAATTTTTATTTCTTGCTCGCTCAGCTTTTTTTCAGCTTCGTTAAGACGCTTTTGCAAATCGTCTATCTGCTTGCTTTGGTCTACAAGCATTTCAAGCAATTCCAGTCGATTCAATCTACGCAATTGATTATCTATCATATTTCCACCTTCACTTTCTGCTTATAAAACATAAACAAAAAAAAGGTCGAAACATTTTTTGTTCCGACCCCACTTAGTCCTTAGTGCAATCCACTTATTGCACCGTTAAATTATTAAAAAAAGCTCACGGCTTCCCCGCTGTTTTTCAATTACCGTGATGATGCTCAGTTTCTCTGATTTCATCGTCCGTGAGCTTTATTTTTCTTTTAACTTCCAGAATAATAATTCCGTCTTTAGTCTTTTTTATCTCTGCCGTATTGCCTCGACTGAGAATCTCATTAATAGTAGCCAGCATCTTAAATCTCTCCTCTTATTGCATTTACCCAACTTGGGTATGCAGTACAAAACTACCTATAAACATCCTTACCTTTCGACATTATCTGCTGCCACCCCTTTCTAGTATATAAAGATACATCGTGAAAAACACAAAACGGGGTCGAAATTAAAAATTCCAACCCCGCTCGGTTCTTAGTACGGACCACTTACCGCACCGCTTTCCTCATTCAATTTTCAAAATCGACTCCGTCTTCGAACTCCTCATTACTTATTTTCTTTTTAAGAGTTCGTTCTACAACTTCACCTTTGCCCTCATTCTCGAGCATCGTTCCGTTTTCGGTGTACCTTATCTTCTTGTGCACCTCCAAAACCACAATGCCCTCTTTTACCTTTTTTACTTCAGCCGTATTCCCTCGGCTGAGTATCTCTTTTATTTTATTAAGTACCTTAACCACCTTCTTAAAATAGCACCTAATAACATAAGCTCCACGGCAACTTTGCCTTTATGTTGCAACACTCATTTGCACCACATCAGCCATCTTTTAAAACACACAGATTAACCGCAGATAAATTTTTTAAACAACCAAAGCAGAAACAAGCACTTTGTCATACCCATCCTGTTTAAGCCGTTATCGAGAATTTCCGACAAGTTTAAAAGTTTATTTTCAAGATGTACCATTCAGACTTAAAAATTACATGCTGTAATAGTAATCAACTCAACACCCACATTGGTGTTTTATCTTGCCTTAGTTATATCATTTCTTTTTCGTTTTGTATCTCAAATTATTACCAATTGCAATTTAAATATCACAAAATGCACTTTGATACTTATTTTATCACGTTTTAATTCTGATATTTTGTGCCACAAACCACACTTTGCCACTTATTCTATCACGATGTAATCCCCTTGTCCGACATCCTTAACGAAACTTTGACATATATTCTCTGCCTATAGGTATAATATCACCATTCACCATTTCTATATGGTTGGCTTCCTTTCGGTAAATATGCTTTAAGGCAACCAAATATGACCTGTGGCTTCTCTCAAAGCCATTCTCTGCAAGCTGGTTGGAAATTTGAGTCAATGTGGAGTAAAATTCAAACTTCTCCGTTTTGCCATTCCTCAAATAGTGAACCATAACTTTCTGCCCTCTGACTTCAAAATACAGAATATCAGATATGTATACGTGCCTCTGCTCTCCGCAGTATGTAAAGGTCATAATTTCAGAATTCCTCATTTTCAAGCGCCTTACAGCCCTTAAAAAGGTCTTTTCAAACTTAGCCTTATCCGTTTTTCCCTTCACAAGATAAGCTATCGCTCCAACGTCATAGCCCTCAAGTGCATGACTTTCATCTTTCGTAACAAATATTATCCCTACCAAAATGCCATTTTCCCGCAATAGGCGAGCAGTCTGCAAACCATTAAGTCCGGGCATATTATAATCCAAATAGATAAGGTCGGCCTTTGAATATTTTGTGTCTATAAAGAACACAAGGTTATCTCCGGATTCAACTATATCCACGGATACGTCAACACCGTGCTTCTTCGCAACGGCTTCAACCATTGACTTACACGTGAGCGCATAAGCCCTGTCGTCATCACAAATTATAATGTTAATTGTATCCATAATAAGTCCGTTACCCCCCCCTAAATACAAACACCATTTTAGCTGAATAGCGATAAAATTCAGCTATATAATGTAGAAATAAAGGATATTGTTACTATTTCATTGTTTTATCTTAATTATATCATAAATTTCAGTTTTACGCAACAGTTTTTATTTAGATGATTCTTAAGTTTTTTGAACAACAGTACAAATTTTTGTAATGCAAAAAAAGATTCAAACCTTTTCGGAATGAATCTTTTCCTATTTAAAGTTGTTTTTATTTGTAAATTTTATTCTTCCTGTTTGTTTATATTGAAACTTAAGTAAATCCGATTTGCTTTTAGCAATCGGTATCTATCTTTGTGAAGTTGACTTTCTTGCCGTCCAAAATAAGATTTGTTGTTCTTACGGCACACATCTTGCCACACATTGAACAGCTGTGTCTGTCCTTTGGAGGAACACTTTCAAAATAATTTCTTGCCTTTTCGGGGTCAAATGCCACCTTGAACATTTCATCCCAATCAAGCTTATGTCTTGCATCAGCCATAGCGTTATCCAAATCTCTTGCATGAGGAATACCCTTTGCAATATCAGCCGCATGAGCCGCAATCTTGCTTGCCACAATACCATCCTTAACATCCTGCAAATCGGGAAGTCTGAGGTGCTCGGCAGGTGTAACATAGCAGAGGAAATCCGCACCGTTGGCAGCCGCAATAGCACCGCCGATTGCTGATGTGATGTGGTCGTAACCGGGGAAGATATCCGTAACAAGAGGTCCTAAAACATAGAAAGGTGCATTGTGACAAATTCTCTTTTCAAGCTGCATATTTGCCGCAATTTCATTCATAGCCATGTGTCCCGGACCTTCAATCATAACCTGTACGTTCTTATCCCAAGCTCTTTGAGCAAGGTTGCCAAGCTCTATAAGCTCGCTTATCTGTCCCGCATCGCTTGAATCATCAATGCAGCCCGGTCTTAAAGCATCACCCAAGCTGATTGTTACGTCGTAATTATAAAGAATATCAAGTACATCATCGTAGTATTCGTAAAGAGGATTTTCATTGCCTGTCATTTCCATCCAAGCAAAAAGAAGTGAACCGCCTCTTGAAACGATGTTCATTTTTCTGCCCTCACGCTTGAAAGCCTCAACCGCACGCTTGTTTATGCCTGCGTGAATTGTCATGAAGTCAACACCCTCTTTTGCGTGTGCTTCAATAACTCTGAGGAAGTCCTTTGCAGTGATATCAAGCAAATCCTTTTCAAGATAGCCTATTGCATCATACATAGGCACTGTACCTATCATAGCAGGTGATTTTTCAATAAGCTCCGTTCTGAAACGGTTTGTTTTGCCGTAGTTGCTCAAATCCATTATAGCTTCCGCACCGAATTTAAGCGCTGTTTCAACTTTCTGCCATTCAAGCTCGTAATTTTTTGCATCGCCGGAGATACCGAGGTTTACGTTTATCTTTGTCTTAAGTCCGCCGCCGATACCCTCTGCGGAAAGTGACTTATG
>CAZUXS010000044.1:0-15077 GCA_964624605.1 uncultured Lachnospiraceae bacterium
CAAAGGCACCATAGTTCTGCCGTTTATAATCTGTGCAGGCACATCACTTTGAATTGTCGTACCATCACCGATATTTACATTTGTGTCACCTATTGCAATGCTGACAGTTGTATCACCGTAAACAGCTTCGCAAAGATGGATATCGTCATACCAATTTACTTGTGCACCCATCTTTTCAAAAGCGGCACGGAAAGGTACAAGCGTTCTGCCGTTCTGAATAACAGGCTCTTGGTCACCCGTAAAATCCACAGAAACCCCATTTACAACAAGTTTCACTCCATCGCCTGCCATAGCCGTAACACCCATTGCGGAAAGCGTGAGCATAGCGGCAGTTGTTAAAGCCAAAAACTTTTTCATAAAAAAACCTCCTTATAGGGGCTTGCCCCAATGTTATTTTTATATCACTAATTATATCACAAAAAGCCAATTTTGTATATAAAAACTTTTACATTATAAACAATTTTGTGCATTTTCCCATAATATAGTATATTTTTATGCAAATCACTACCCTTAATTTAGTTATATTAACCTATTTTGCCACTTAAAATCCAAAACACGAAAATACCGACAAGATACATTACTTTTTTATTTTCCGTTGATATTACGGATAAAATTCTATCTCAAAAACAGATTTTGTTAAACATAAAAAGACAGGATTGCAGCATTTTGCACACCCTGTCTTTTTTGCATATTACCCGGATATCACTTGATTTATTATAACTACTTTGATATCACTTGATTTATTGTAACAATTCTGGTATTTCCGTCCCAATTAACCTCGGCACCCAAAGCTTCGGAAACAAATCTGAGCGGAACCATTGCATAGCCGTTTTTGTTTTTGACGGTGGCGGCAAGCTTATAAGCTTCACCGTTTATTTTTGCATTGTCGGAATCTATTGCAATTTCGATCACTTTGCCGCCTCTGGTTGCAGTGATTCCCTTTGTGCCGGAATTATATTCAACCTCTGCACCCAACGCCTCAAATATTTTCCTCATTGGTACCATTGTTGTGTTATTTTCTATGTAAGGGTCTTGTTCAAATGAAAGCTCATCGCCGTCCAAAATAACAATTATTTTGGAATTGACATCCGAAAAATCATTAAATTCCATAGTCATTACATGATTTTTTATTATATCATCTAAATCCCATGATACCTCATCACGATTATTTGTTATAATAACTTCATATATTGGATCTATATTATCCTCCAAAAGTGCCATATTAAATCCGTTGTTATCATCGACAAACTTTGATTTTTGTTTAACGCTCATGCAATAAAAATACGGATTAAAATATTGGGAAGTATATTTTGAAGTTCCCGTAAATCCCAAATTTTTAAGATCCTGAACCTCGGTGCCACATTCAAAAGAACCGGTTGAACCTGTTAATTCCAGTTTCATTTTTGTTTCAAACCCATTTCCGTTATAACTTAATATTTCCGCCTTTTGCATTGTGCCATCGGCAAATGTATTATTCTGTCCGCCGGCTTGCAACGCAATATATCCGTTTTTTGTAAAAAGTTCAAGACCGCCCGCATCCGTTGATTCTCTGATTAACTCAAGATCATCCGTCTGTGCAACATCTTCAACCACGCCGTTTTTGACCTCGTACATATCAAGGCTGACAACAGCATAAACACCGTCCGCATTGGAATTTTTTATTTTTAAAGTCAACAATTCCTGTGCACCGTCATTGTCATAATCACCTATTTTACCTGTCAATACACCGTCCGTAAAATTAGGTCTTTGGGCAACAAGCTCTGCTTGCCAGCCGTAAGTATAGCTGCCAATACTTGCTTTTGTCATATTACTATATGCGCTTTTAAGCAAGACAGTATCACTTTGACCCGCAAAAACACTTGCAAAGCCACCAAACACCAAAAATGAACTAAGCATTAACCCTATAAATTTTTTCATCCAAAAACCTCCAATAAATTTTAATATAATTCACTTTAAATTCACAAATAAATTATACTCTATCTCTCATTTATTGTCAATAATTTTAATGAAATTTTATCTCTATAGGTTCATTTTCGTCATTTTGCATATTCCGCAAGTGTGGTGGAATATCTATCCAAGAATGTCAACATAGTGATTGAACCTATATCAACCGTCATAGGCTCATCGAACCAGTTTGCGCAGCCATCGAAGCATTTTATTGTGACCGTATCTTCATCAACAGCTTCAATTTTACCCATGTAATAGCCGTCCTCATCAAGCTCGCACTCTATTACCGTCACAATGTCATTTTCCATAAGCACTTTGAGTATATCGTCCATACCCTGTGCACCCGTGAAATCGGGCAAATCATCCTTTGGCTGCGCCACATCGTGGTGAATTTTCTCGTAAAATTTTTCGGTTTCACCGTAGTTAATTCCGCTTATGTCGTCAAAACTAACCACTCTGTAGCCGTTGTATTCAAAATCACCCGTGAACCTCACCACAAGCGCATTGCCGCAGATTGCAAGGGGAAAGCCGTACATTCCCAAATCCACATCGTCAATAAAATCTCTTTCAATCGATATATAACTTCCGTTATCTATATATTTTTGAATATCACTCTGTATACTCATTATTTTGCCTCCTTCAAATATCTTTTCATCACAAGTGAACACCTGTCATAAAATGTGATTGCATTTATGCACTCGATTTCAAGCACCGTGTTCGCTCTTTCCCAACGTGCAAGCTCGTCATAACAGCGGATGGTTAATATTCCGTCTTTTGCAGAAACAACCTTACCTGTCAAGTATATGCAATCTTCGTCCTTTTCCGCATCAACGCTTATCAGTATTTCTTCCTTGCCAAGCACGGCAAGTATATCTTCAAGCGTTTTACAGCCGTCAAAACAAGGCAATTCATATTTGTTTTTTTCGGCTTTTCTGTATATTTTTTCTCTGAAAACCGTGGTTTCATCAACCATAATATCGCTTATATCACAGGTAAGCACAACTCTGTAACCGTTGTTTACAAAGTCTGTTGTGTTTCTCACAACAACGCAATCACCAACTATTTTTTGAGGTATGCACTCTATTGCCCATTCCTCAAAATCCTTTCTTTCGATATATATAAGATTTTCAGAGTCTATATATTTTTGAATTGTATCTTCAATCCTCATTTTTTAACTCCTTTAACATTTCAACAGCCGTTTTGTTATTTACGGGATTTCTGGCATAGGGTGCAAGCTGTGCAAGCGGTTCAAGCACAAAAAACCTGTTTGCCATATCGATATGCGGTATAATCAAATCCTTTTCGGCTATCATGGCATCGTCATATAAAAGTATATCCAAATCAAGTGTGCGAGGTCCCCAGTGTATCTCCCTTTTTCTGTTTGCCGCATTTTCAACGCTATGTAAAAAATCAAGCAATTTACGAGGAGAATACAAAGTATCGGCAGAAAGCACACCGTTCAAAAACTTTCCCTGCTCCGTATATCCGTAAGGTTCTGTTTCAATTATTTCGGAAACACCCGTTATTTTAAACTTGTTATCGGATTTAAGTCCCTCAAGCATATTTTCAATATACAGTTCCCTTTCGCCCATATTTGAACCGAAAGATATATAAACCTTATGCCAACGTCTTTCAACTTCCACACCTGCATATTCCACAGGCAAGCCAATTGGTGCCCAAGGTTTTTTAACCCTTATTTTTACGCCCTCGATATTATATTTTGTAAGGAGCATTTCCGCTATGCCCTCGGCTACGGTTTCAATGAGTGCAAAGGTGTTGTTTTTCATAAAATCGGTTATATCGGTGCACACCTCGGCATAGTTTACTGATTTTGTCAAATCATCGTTTTCGGCAGCCTCGGCAAAGCTTGTCATAAGCTCCGCACAAATTATGAATTTTTGCCCCAGTACATTTTCTTCGGGCAAAACTCCGTGTTTTGCGAAACACTCCAAATTTTCAATTATTATTTTGTCAGCCAAATTACCACTTCCCTAATATTTTTTCTGTCATATCAACCGCCCTCTTATTTGCAAGCACATCATGCACTCTCACAAAAAGGCAGCCCTTTTCAACAGCCATAACCGTTGTCACAAGTGTGCCCTCAACTCTTTCCTCCCTCGGCAAGTCAAGTGTGAGCCCTATCATAGACTTTCTTGATGTTCCGAGCAGTACGGGATAACCGAGAGTTTTAAGCATTTCGCACTTATTTGTTATTTCAAGGTTATTTTCAAGTGACTTTGCGAAACCTACACCCGGATCGGTTATTATTTTATCGTCCGCAACACCGTATTTTTTTGCAATTGCTATGCTCTCACGCAAATCTTTGAGCACATCCTCCATGTAGTTTACATAGTTCATATCGTTTCTGTTGTGCATAAGACAGCAGGCAACTCCGTAATCGGCTGTCACCTTTGCAATCTTTTCATCATACTTGAAACCCCAAATATCGTTTACAAGGTCAGCACCCGCCTTGCAAGCGGCTTCGGCAACGGCACTTTTATATGTGTCGATTGAAACGGAAATATCAAAATTCGCCTTTATTTTTTCAATTACGGGCACTACCCTGCCTATTTCCTCTTCGTCGCTTATCATAGTGTAGCCGGGTCTGGTGGACTCGCCGCCCACATCAATCACAGCCGCACCGTCCTGTATCATTTGTTCGGTGTGCTTTAAAGCCGCATCAATGTTATTCCACTTTCCGCCATCGGAGAATGAATCGGGGGTTACGTTGAGTATACCCATAACATAAGTTCTTTTCTCATCAAAATTTTTATTTCCTATTACCATATTATCCTCCTAGTAAACAATATCGCTGTTTTTTCTTTCTTCACTCCAATAGCAACTCTCAACAGCCTTGCACATATAGCACTTGCGTGACAGGTGGTCTGCCATTGTCAGCACATCGGAAAGATTTTCAAGTTTATCGGTATCTTTTCTGTGGACTTCTATTGCCCTGCAAATTTCGTCCGTTTCATCGGTATTGTAGCCACATTCGGGCAATATTTTTTCCGCAATTTTTCGGCTTTCTTTGTTGTGTTCGGCTGCGGAAACAGCTCTGCCCGTATCGTGCAAAAGTGCCGCAGCATATATTATATCCTTGTCGATATTCATTTTGTTTTCAAGCACAATTATATAAGCCACTCTTGCCGTATCCAAAAGATGGTCTATGCCGTGCTTGCAGTAAATTCTTTTTTCTTCGTCTTTTTCGATAGCATCGACAGCGGATAAAAAATCCTCATTCTTAAGTATTTTGTTATATCTTTCCATTGTGCACCTCCGTGTACAATTCCCCCAAAAAGCTCAATGAGCCGAATACAAGCACCGCACCACCTTTTTCCTTTGCAAATTCAAGTGCCTTTGAAAGATTATCGCAGGCGGTTGCCTTTGTTCCCAGTGTAGTTATATAATCGGCTAAAATTCGGCTGTCAAGACCTCTTTCGCCCTTTGGACTTATGGTGAAAACTTCCGTTGCAAGCGGTGTCATAACCTCCGCCACCCTCTTATATTCCTTATCCTTAAACATACCCATCACAAAATACAAGGGCTTGTCTTTCAAATAAATTTCTGCATTTTCTTTAAGCCTGAGTGCCGCATCGTAATTATGTGCACCGTCGGCAATAATAATAGGGTTGTCGCTTACAACTTCAAACCTGCCATGCCATACCGCATTTTTAAGTCCGAGCTTTATGCTCTTTTCATCAAGCCCGAGCATTTCAGCCGCTTCAATTGCAGTTGCCGCATTTTCAAGCTGTTGTTTACCAAGCAATTTTATCTCGATATTTTTAATATCCTTATAATCAAATACGGTTTTATCCAAAGTATAATTTACGTTTTCAATCTTTTCGTAATCCGCAAATACGGCAGACGGGCACACGCCCTTTATAACCTCTTTTACGGACTCAATCTGATTTGCGCTCACAGCCGCACCCTTGATTATTCCGGCTTTTTCCTCCGCAATTTTTTCAACGGTGTCACCCAGAAAAGCCGAATGGTCAAAACTAATTGAAGTGATGACGGAAAGCACCTTGTCCGTAACATTTGTGGCATCTCCTCTGCCGCCCATACCGCATTCCACAACGGCATAATCGCAATTTTTCACATCAAAATATACAAAAGCCGCCGCCGTTTCAATTTCAAAAGATGTCGGCATATTTTTTTCGGGCAGACTTGCTTCAGCCGCTTTAACCTTTGACACACACTCGGCAAAATCCTCTTCGCTTATCATTTCGCCGTTTATGCTCAAAATCTCCCTGTATTCAAACACCGCAGGTGAAACATATCTAGCCACATTGTAGCCTGCCGCAATGAGTGCGGAGGTGATGAATGAGCCTACCGAACCTTTCCCGTTTGTGCCTGCAATATGTATTGTTTTTACCTTTTTTTGAGGATTCCCGAGTGCCTCACAGAGCAGAGTTATATTCTCCAACCCCGGCACAATTCCCCTCTTTGTTGCATCATTTATATATTCACGTGCATCGATATAATTCATATACATCATTCCTTTACAGTAGTAGTATATAACATTTTTTGATTTTACACAACAAATAATTGAAAAAAAGCCTAAAATAGCTTACAATATATAAGAAGGAGATATATTTAGTATGGTGGTTAAGTAGTTTGCTCCAACCACATACCGTAAAGCGGGTGGGTGCAGGGGCAACCCGCCACCGTGCTCCGCTAAACCGATGCACTCTCCGCCCCTGCCCGTTAGGGGTATGGGGCGAATCTAGTTTCAAAATTACAAAGTAATTTTGAAATCCCGCAGGGATTCGCAGTTTTGCTTCGCAAAATGCGAACCACCCATCGTTTTTGGTTCTTTTTTCGTAAAAAAGAACAATCTTTTCCTAGGGATTTAGAAAAGAGCAAATATCCTGAAATCTTTATGTTATAACATTTATAACTTTGCTAAGTTGATGACATTGCCCTGACGGATGAGGCGTAAAACTAAAATATATGCCTCACCCCAATTTTACCATTCTGCCACTACTCATCCACCGCTAAAGCGGTCCCCCTTCCCTACAAGGGAAGGCTGAAAACCATTCATCCAAAAAGGAGAACAATATGAAAACAATAATACTTAATTCATCCCCCATAAAGAACGGAAACACCTTTTTTTTAATAAACGAACTTGCGAATAAATTAAACGGTGAAATTGAAATAATAAATTTATACGAAAAAAACATTCACCCCTGCGTAGATTGCCGTGCTTGTTTTGCCGAAAACGGCTGTGCAATAAAAGACGATGCAACGGATATTCTTGAAGCATTACGAAATTGCGACAATATTGTCATCGCCTCACCTCTTCACTATAACCAGCCAACAGCGGTATATTTAACTCTGGCAAGCCGTTTTCAAGCCGAATATGCCGCAAAAAGCAAAGGCAAAAGCAAAACGGCGGCGGTGATACTTTGCGGTGGCGGTGATTGCGTTGTAAATTCAGCGGATGCGGAAAAAACAATACGCATAACTCTCATGAGCATAAATGCAAAAGTTGTCGCCTACGCGCGTTCTCTTCACACTTCAACCCTGCCTACTTGTGAAGATAAAGCGGCAATCGACGAAATAAACAATATGGCTGAAATTCTCAACAATTCGGGAAGTCCTCAATAAAAGGACTTCTTTTTTTGTAATATTTTGAGTAAAACAAGCCATACTAAATTTACAAACAAAGATACAATATCGTAAGAGGTTGGTTACGACTATGGATATTTACATCAAACTTTCAAAAAAATTTGCCCTATACGGCGAAAAACAGGTTCACATAAAGGATATCGCCGAGGTTTACACCTCACCGCAAATGAAAAAAAGGGTTGAAAATCTCAAAATACTTGAAATAAAAGATAATGCCGATAAAAGCTATCTCATAACCATAATTGATGTTATAAATGCTTTGGATAAAGCTTTCACGGGGCATACGGTGAACAGCGTGGGCGAAACGGATTGTGTTGTGGAATACAGCCACAGGGTGAAAAACGAAAACCGTTTTTTTCTTATTTCAAAAATTATATTGGTGTGCACAATTCTTGCCTTCGGTTCGGCAACGGCGATAATGAGTTTTCACTCCGATGCACAGATGGAAACCATATTTGAAAATTATTACACCATATTTTTCGGTGAAGAAGTCAAAAATCCAACAATAATAAATTTGCCCTATTCAATAGGTCTTGCATTCGGCATAATAGTATTCTTTAACCACTTCACGGGCAAAAAACTCACAAGCGACCCCACGCCCATTGAAGTTGAAATGTCACTTTACGAGGGACAGGTTGCCGACAACATAATTGACACACTCAACTGCGAACGCTCAAACGGAGGCAAATGATGAATATATTAAAATATATACTTCTCATACTTTTAGGCTTTGGTGCAGGCAATGTGATAGCAGGTGCGGTTTTTGCCTTCATCGCAATAATAGGTGTTGTGCCGAGGCTTGCGCAAAAAACTCGCACCGAAAAATATATAAGAATATACGAAAATGCCATAATAACGGGTGGTATAATAGGCACTTCCTCTATTATGATAAATTACAGAATACCGCTTTGTGCTCCCTTGGTGGTTATTCTTTGCTTTTTAATTGGTGTGTTTTACGGTTGCCTTGCCGTTTCCCTTGCGGAGGTATTGGACGTTATACCCATACTCACAAGGCGTGGCGGTCTTAAAAAGGGTATTAAATATTTCATAATTGCTATTGCACTTGGTAAACTTATAGGAGCAATATTATATTACTATGTTCCGGGTTTTTATGCAAATTAGGAGGTCAATATGGATAAACAAAAATACAAAAAACTGGTTGAAAAAACTTCCCCCAACAGCCCCATAATATCAAACTGTTTGAAAGCATTTTTTGTTGGCGGCATAATCTGCATTATAGGTCAATTCATCACAAACCGCTTTCTTGCAATGGGTTTTGAAATTGACGATGCCTCAACCTACACTTCGGTTATACTTGTGTTTGCGGCATCCCTGCTCACGGGGCTTGGCATATACAGCAAAATAGGCAAGTTCGCAGGTGCAGGCTCTATCGTGCCTATAACAGGCTTTTCCAACTCCGTCACAGCTCCCGCAATAGAGTTTAAAAAAGAGGGATTTATACTCGGCTTGGGCGCAAAAATTTTCATAATTGCAGGCCCCGTTATATTGTACGGCACACTCACCTCCGTAATCGTAGGCATAATTTACTATATTTCAAAAATGTTTTAGGAGGACAATATGGCAAAGCACATAGGTAATCAAACAATAAGATTCGACAGCAAAATATCGATTTCGGAAACATCTTCCCTTGCAGGCAAAAAGGAGGGTGAAGGTCCTCTTGCGGAATTTTTCGACACAATTTCAGAAGATAATTTATTCGGTCAAGACACTTGGGAAAAAGCCGAAAGCAAAATGGTAAGTGCAAATATTAAAAATCTGATAAAAAAGGCAAATTTGAAAAACGAGGATATAGATTTTATAGTAAGCGGAGATTTGCTCAATCAATGTTGCGGAAGTTCCTACGGCATAAAGGATATGAATATCCCCTTTTTCGGTGTGTTCGGTGCTTGTTCCACAATTGGTGAAGCAATGAGTGTCGGCTCGATGTTGATTGACGGCGGAGGTGCGAAAAGAGTAGTCGCAAGTGCCTCAAGCCATTTTTGTTCAGCCGAAAAACAATTTCGTTTTCCTTTGGAGCTCGGCAATCAAAGACCGCCCTCATCAACTTGGACGGTAACGGGTGACGGTGCGGTGCTTTTGACAAACGAGGATAAACCGCCCTATATACGCTCTGTCACGGCAGGCAAAATAGTTGATTTCGGCATAACCGATGCAAACAATATGGGTGCGGCAATGGCACCTGCGGCAGCTGATGTAATCTACAACCACCTGAAGGACACAAACCGCACACCCGATTATTACGATTTAATAATTACGGGAGATTTGGGTTACATCGGCAAAAGCATTGTAACCGATTTACTTGCCGAAAAAGGCATTGACATACTTAAAAACTACAGCGATTGCGGAATTGAAATTTACAACAAGGAATTGCAAGATACCCATTCCGGTGGCAGTGGCTGTGCCTGTTCCGCAATAACATTTTGCGGTCTGCTTTACAATAAGCTGAAAAGCGGAAAAATGAATAAACTCCTCTTTGTGCCCACGGGTGCTTTAATGAGCCCCACAAGTGTGCAACAGGGAGAAAATATATGTGGCATAGCCTATGCCGTTGAAATTACAAATTAAGGTGATATTATGGATTATTTAAAGGCTTTTATCGTGGGTGGACTTATCTGCGTCATAGGGCAAATTTTGATTGACAAAACAAAGCTCACATCGGCCAGAATATTGGTGCTTTTTGTCGTGTGCGGCTGTATACTCGGCGGCATAGGTTGGTATCAAAAACTTATTGATTTTGCAGGTTCGGGAGCCTCCGTGCCCCTACCCGGATTTGGAAATTTGCTTGCAAAGGGTGTAAAAAGTGAAATAGATTCAAAGGGCGTTATAGGTATACTCTCGGGCGGCATAAAATCCGCATCTTCCGGTATATCGGCGGCTATAGTTTCGGCTTTTGTTTCGGCACTGATTTTCAACCCAAAAGAAAAGTAAAAAAAAGGTTGTTCTTTTTTACGAAAAAAGAACCAAAAACGATGGGTGGTTCGCATTTTGCGAAGCAAAACTGCGAATCCCTACGGGATTTCAAAATTACTTTGTAATTTTGAAACTAGATTCGCCCCATGCCCCTAACGGGCAGGGGCGGTGTACTTTGGTAACTCAGCGGAGTGTGTTGCGGGTTGCCCCTGCACCCTACCCGTTTTACGGTGTGGGCGTAGGTGGAGTAAGATTGTTTTTTCAGCGTGCTACTGTGTTTCCTATATCTTTTGCAAGCTTGCGTGGTTGGAGCAAGATTGTTTTTTCAGCCTTCCCTTCTAGGGAAGGGGGACCGCTTTAGCGGTGGATGAGTGACGGAAGAATGGCGAACCTAAGTGAGTTATAACCCTTAGTTTTCCGCCCCATCCGAGGCTGTTCACAGTTCACCGTAGTGGTAATGTCATCAACTTAAGAAAACTATATAAGTTATAATGCAACAAATTGACTATGCCGCAAAAAAACATAAAAACTTTAGTATTAGTTACAATTGTGGTTAATTAGTTTGCTCCACCACATACCGTAAAACGGGTGGGTGCAGGGCAACCCGCCACCGAACCCCGATAATCCACCGTACCACACGCCCTGCCCGTTAGGGGTTCGGGGCGAATTCGGAACGCCCCGAGGTTTTTGGTTCTTTTTGCCCTCAAAAAGAACAATCTTTTTTAGGAAAAGTAAATTAATAAAAATCCACAGCCTTATATAACTTAATCATTGTAATTAAACCAATGAAAATCGGCAGCTAATCTCCTCCCGCTTCCACCATTGTTGGCATACATACCGACCATAGTGCCGGTATGTCTTTTCTTATCCCCCTGCACACCCTCGTCACAGAGGAAAACACAATTTTCAACCCTATCAAAAAACTTCCATTTCCCATCAATATCATAATAAAATTCCCTATTCTGCCCGTCCACATCAACACGCAGTTTCACATCGGTGCAATCTATCGGAACTGTTTTAATAACTTCCTCAAAACCTTTATTTCTGTTCACGGCAAGTTGCAAACATATTCCGTCACTGTATACAATGCCGAAACGTATATAAGTATTCGTTGCGTAATAGCACACAAGCCCAGCCTGTTCGCCGTTGTTTTCGGGTTTAAAACACAATCTCGTATCCGCACTGTATTTAAGCTCCTGCTCTCTTCTGACAAGTGTATTTTGTGAAGATATTTCATATAGCGGACTATCCCCCGTATATAACCTCAGCCATCCCTTTCTTTCGGTAAGGCTGTAGTTATTTTCATTTGGATTACGCACCCATTCAAAATCAAGTGACAAAGTATCTTCATCAAAATCATATCTCTTGTTTTCGTTGAATTTATGTGGCGGAAGCGGCATAATTTGCTTATTTGACGGCTTTGTGTCATTTATTATAAACCAACCGTCCTCCGTCCAGTGCACGGGGTCAAGTGCCGTTTCTCTGCCAAGTGTTGTGTAATGCCCGTTGTTGGCTCTTCCGCAAAGATACATACACCACCAATCCCCGTTTTGAGTTTCCACCAAACAGCCGTGACCACTGCGTTGTATGGGTGCATCGGGGTCTGTTTGCCTTAACACGGGATTATACGGAGAACTTTCGTAAGGTCCATACAGATTTCTGCTTCTTCCCACGTTTATACCGTGTCCGTAGCCTGTGCCGCCCTCGGCAACAACAGCATAATACCAACCGTCTTTTTTGAATATATGAGGACCTTCACTGCATCTTTCACCCGTGCCTGCCCACGCCTGCACAGGTTCGCCTATGACCTTTGTGCAATCATCTGAAAGCGGTACTATAGTTATTGCAGGTGCAATTATCATATAATGTTTTCCGTCATCATCCACAAAATGAGAGGGGTCAATGTTGTCAACAGGCAATATTACGGGTTTAGAATAAGGGCCTTCGGGCTTGTCACTCACCATCATAAGCTGTGAACGGAGCGGCACAACCTCGCCCAAATTTCCGTTGTGCCTAAGAGTTGCAAATATGTAAAATTTACCATTGTGATATGATATATCGGGTGCCCAAATACCCCTTGAATCCATAATTTCCGATAAATCAAGCCATTCGTTTTTATTTATTGCGTGCCCTATTATTTCCCAATTGACCAAATCACGGGAATGTGAAATAACTATTGCAGGGAAATATTGAAATGTGGAATTTACCTTGTAATAATCCTCCCCAACCCTTATAACGGCAGGGTCCGGAAAAAATCCCCTGTGCACGGGATTATTGTATGTATTTTTCATGTAACCACCTCATTTAAAAAAATATCTCCAACACGGTAGCCGCATTGAAGATATTTCACATTTGTTTATCCTCTGGAAAGAAAAGAGAAAAAGCCTTTCCTCTGTGTTTGATATTCTATAAATCTGCCCGTGCCCAGTGCCACACACTGCAAAGCATCATCGGCAACAACGGTTTTTATCCCCGTTTTTTCCTCAATAAGGTTATCCATACCCACTAAGAGAGAACCGCCGCCCGTGAGCACGATTCCCCTGTTGAGTATATCGCTTGAAAGTTCGGGAGGTGTTTTTTCAAGAACACTCTTCACGGCATCCACAATTGAAAGTGCCGCTTCTTCCATAGCAAACCTTGTTTCGTCCGTTGTGATTGAAATTATCTCGGGCAAACCGCTCACAAGGCTTCTGCCACGCACCTGCATTTCATTGTTTACGGCAGTTTCATAAACCGCACCCACCGTTATTTTTATTTCTTCCGCAGTACGCTCACCTATAATAACATTATCCCTTTTGCGAATATATCTTATTATGGCATCGTCAAAATCATCGCCTGCCGTCCTGAGTGAATTGCTTACCACATTTCCGCCCAGTGATATAACGGCAATATCGGCTGTGCCACCGCCTATATCAACCACAAGTGAACCACAGGCTCTTGAAATATCAATTCCCGCACCTATTGCAGCGGCTATAGGCTCTTCAATCACAAAAACCTGACCTGCACCCGCATTTGTTGTAGCCTCTTGTATGGCACGTTTTTCAACGCTTGTCACCTTGCTTGGCACACAGACCGCAACTCTCGGCTTTCTGAACCAATGCCTGCCTATTGCCTTTTCCATAAAGTATTTAAGCATAATCTGTGTAATGCCGAAATCGGATATAACACCCTCTTTCAAAGGTCTGACAGCCTTTATTGTGCCGGGTGTCCTGCCGAGCATCTCTCTTGCACTCTCGCCCACGGCAACAACACTGTGTGTTGCGCTGTCTACAGCAACAACAGACGGCTCATTAAGCACTATACCCTCACCTTTCACATACACAAGCACGGTGGAGGTACCCAAATCTATTCCTATATCTGTACCAATAAACATACAAACTCTCCTTCAAAGCAGTAAATCACTCTTTGGTATTTATTCTGCTGTAAGTTTTTCAAGCTTCAAAAGCTCAATTCTGTTTTTATCTATGTTTTCAACCACGAATTTTATTCCGCTGTTTTCATTATCATCAATCACTTCGCCCTTAGTCGGGAAACGACCGAGCAAAGTAAGCACATAACCACCTATTGTTTCGATATCATCGCACACAAGCTCAATGCCGAGTGTATCGTTCACATCATCAATACGTGTACTGCCGTCAACCAAATATTCATTATTTCTTATTGGCTTTATTTCTTCTTCATCTATTCTGACATCATCGATAATATCGCCGACAATTTCTTCAATCAAATCTTGAAGTGTTACAATACCTGCCGTTCCGCCGTATTCATCAAGCACCACCGCCATAGCAAGCTTATTTGCTTTCATAATTGAGAAAAGCTCCGTGCAAGGCTTTGATTCGTAAGTAAAATACGGTTGCTTAACGTAATCCACGCATTTAAAGCCTTTCACATCATCGATAAGCATAATATCTCTGAAATTGAGTATACCTATGATGTGGTCTGTTGTGTCACTGTATACGGGCAGTTTTGAAAATTTTTCTTTCTTGAACACATTCACAACGTCTTCATAAGATATATCCTGCGGTATGGCAACCATATCCGTTCTGGGCACCATAACGTCAACGGCATCAATGTTTCCGAAGTCAACCACATTTGTTATCATTTCACGCTCCGGTGTTTCAAGCACGCCCTCTTCATGGCTCATATCAACCATTGTACGTAGTTCGGATTCCGTAACAGACGGCTTATTATTATGTTTCATACCTATAAGCATAAAAATGCAACCTGTGATTTTATTCAAAATAAAAATGAAAGGTGTAAGTATAAACATGAAAAATGCTATTATAGGCGCAACGGAAATGCTTATTTTTTCACAGTTTTCCTTGGCATAAGTCTTTGGCGTAATCTCACCGAAAATAAGAATTAATATGGTGATAACACCGGTCGCAATGCCGACACCCTTGCTGCCGAACATATTTGTTGCAATCACGGTTGCAAGTGAAGATGCACCTATGTTTACAACATTGTTGCCTATAAGGATTGCACTGAGCATTTTTGCCGAATTATCGGTAACTTTTATTGCAAGCTCCGCCTTTTTCACACCCTCATCAACCATACTCCTAAGCTTA
>CAZUXS010000045.1:0-15010 GCA_964624605.1 uncultured Lachnospiraceae bacterium
AGTGGCTAAGGCGTGGGACTGCAACTCCCTGATCCCCAGTTCGAATCTGGGTGTCGCCTTTTTTTTATTTGTGACAGCTTCGGCTGTTATTTTTTTGCCGTTTTTGCTGTTTTTGCTTAAAAAGTACCCCGAGTCGGCTTTGTTGCCTGCTCGGGGTGCTGTGTTATTCCGAAAGATTTCTTTCTTCCGATTGATTTTCTTCCGATTCAAAATTCATGTATTTTTTAAGCACATTCGGGATTTGGTCGGGTGTGAGGTCGATATTAGCATAATTTTCTCCACCTACATATATGATGTTTATGGATAAACTCAGCTTATCCTGTGTTGAATCCTCTTCGCCGATTTCACCTGCATTTTTTGTTATCGCAAGGAAGTTGTAAATTTCCTCAATATCGGCTCTGTCGGTGATTTCGACAGCCTTTTTTTCTTGCTCTGTGGCTGTCTGTGAATAGTCAAGGGTTACACCTGTGATATCTTCCGCATCGTAAAGGTAGTTTGGATATTTTGAAATTTCTTCTTTTATGAGCTTAAGTGTGTTTGGGGTACGCTGTCCCAAATATATGCTCCATTCACAAGTGAATTTCTCATCCTTTCCGTCGGCTTCTATAAAATCGTAATAATCAATGTAAAGCCTTGTTACGTCCGCACTGCCGGTTGATATGTTCAGCTCGTCCTCCGCAGTGAAGGAAAGTATATCCTTTTTGAGCGCTTCAAGGAGCTTCTCACTGTCTATGCCGGTTATGTTAAGTATGCCGTTTATGCCTATACCTTCGATATTTACGGATGTGATATCCTTTTTGTCATCATTTATTATGGGATATGCCGTCTTTTTGTATTCATCTCTTTCAAAATAGGCACGGTAAGGTTCTACATCTTCAACATCGGGTACATAGTATGCTCTTGAAAGTGTTTTGCCGTTTTTAAGGTTGTATTTGATGTTATAACTGTAGTTTGAGTAGTTGATATATGAAAAGTCTTTAGGCTTGTTTTCAGTCAAATATTTGTGAAAGGACGTAATATCGGCTATTCCGTCTTTATCGGTTATTTTGCCCTTATATGCGAATTTATTATAGTAATTATTTCGTAAATAAGAGCTATCGTTGAAAACACTGTTGAATCTGTTATCATAAGCTTCCACACTCTCAACATCGTCAACATCGGGCACTCGTCTTTCATAGCCTGTTATGTCATAAGAAATGCCGAGGTTTATTAAGCCAACCAAGGCAACATAGCATATAACGGGCAGGGCAAGACTTTTTATTGAAAAGCTCTTGCGGTTCAGCATAAAGGCTGCTATGAGAGCAATCAAACCGAGTGGCAGTGCACCCAAAAACAGTGAGCTGTCGCCAAACATTGAATCAAAAAACAAATAGCCCAAGTAGCCGAAGCAAACAGCAACCGAGTACATAAACACGTTTTTGAGCGGTGAAAAGGCAACAACCTCGTCGTAGTTTTCAAGCTTTCTGATTTTATAAAGCAAAAGGTTTATTAAAAACAGCACAGCTATGACAACTATGTATAAAATTGAACGCTTTGACCACATATCGTCAATACCGCACAAATAAATATGATTCAATATATCGGATGTGTGGTCATAATAGCCATAACCGTAAACATTGCCTCGTGCTATATAATCACACATTTGAATTACAAAAAACGGCAGTATCATGAAAGCAATCGTAAATATTGCCCCCGATGCCACACTGCCTGCAAGAAACATCGCAAAGGCTGAAATCATCATACCCAAGAGGGCGTAAACTCCGCTTATGTAGGCATATTTTATTACATAGTGCGTAACTTCTTCGGTGATTTGGGCGTTCATCGGTGTTATATGCTTTATGTGCAACACCTCACAGCCGATTACTATGCTTGAAATGATTATAGGCACAAATATAAGCACCACAGCCGAAAATATGTGTGATAAATAAAGAGAGCTTCTTTTTACGGGCAGTGAGTGCAAGCCCGAAACAGCATTGCCTTTTTGCAGATATGAAAAAATCATAATCGTGAGTGCTATGGAGAACATAAAGGCAAGAAATCCCTCATCTGTGCGGTAATTCAAGCTTGTTGAAAAACTGTATGTGCTGTATGTCACGGCAAACGGCAGTATAAAAAATGCCATGAGCAGCATATAAATAGCGGAAACCCACCAATATCTTTTTAAATCGGATTTTATAACGGCTTTGTTTAATATCTTCATATTATACCTCCTTGTCATACAAGAATATTTTCAAAACGATAACCGAGACCGCCCAGTTCGTATATGAAAATTTCTTCCAATGTGAGCGGCAGTATATCGCAGATAAGGGGATTGTAGGCTTTGCAAAGCTCCGAAATTCCGTCGGCATCGCCACGCACAATGTAGGTTGTAACACTGCCGAAGCTGCTGCTGTGCAATATATTCAGCTTTTCTTCAAGCTCCTTTGGTGTGCCGCCCTTGTATGCGATTTGCAGTTTGTGAGTTTCTCCCTTTACATCGTCAAGTGACTTTTCAAGCACTATTTTGCCGTCAAACATTATGCCCACTTCATCGCAGATATCCTCCAGTTCACGCAGGTTGTGGCTTGAAACAAGCACAGTCATTTCACGCTGTTCCACCTCCTGCAAAACTATGGACATTGTGTTGCGGCGCATTACGGGGTCAAGACCGTCAACAGGCTCGTCAAGCACCATAATATCGGGTTTGCAACATATACCAAGCCAAAATGCAACCTGCTTTTGCATACCCTTTGAAAGCCTGCGGCAACGCCTGTTCACGTCTATTTTGAAAAGTGCTTTGAGCTTTTCAAACATCTCCCAATCCCAGTTTTTGTATATGCCGGAATAAAATTTTGCCATATCCTTTATGGTGTAGGTGGTGTAGAAAAACAAATCGTCGCTTATGTACACAACTCTCTGTTTTATATCGTTGTTTTCGTACACCGTTTCGCCGTCTATTGTGATATCGCCGCTATCCTGTTTGTACACACCCATAAGGGTTTTTATAAAGGTGGTTTTGCCTGCACCGTTGGGGCCTATGAGTCCGTAAACAGAACCTTTTTTGACACTTAAAGTCAGGCTGTCAAGTGCATGAAAATCACCGAAAGTTTTGATAACATTGTTTGCCTTAATCATTGTATCGCCTCCTTATTTATCTTTATAGACCTTTTCAACAAGGTTGATTATGTGTTCCTTTTTAGCTCCCAAATAGCAAAGCTCGTTCAAAATTACCTCCAACTGCTCGGTAACTTCCTCGGTTTTGAGGGAACGTATGCTTTTTTTCATAGGTGCAACAAAATAGCCTTTTGCCTTTTGCGAATAAATGTACCCCTCCGTTTCCAGCTCCTTGTAGGCTCGCTGTATGGTGTTGGGGTTGATGGCAAGCTGCGAGGCAAGCTCTCGCACCGAGGGGAGCTTTTCATGCTCAGTCATAGCACCGCTGACTATGTACTCCTTTGTTTTCTCCTTTATTTGCTCATAAATGGGGCGGTGGTCGTTGTAGTTTAATTCCATAGGGTTTCACCTCCGATGAGATTGGAATTGTATTAACTGTCTATTAATTATAATACAGTTAATACGGCGATTTGTCAAGGGGGTTTTTGAAAAAAGCGGGAAAAGTTTTTTGATGGGGGACACATGAATTTATGCTGCTTTTGGAATGAGTAAAACTTTTGAAAAAATGCTTGCATAATTGTTTGGGTTGGTGTATACTATACTTGTAAATGAGATGATGAGTTCTGACACCGTCAGACAACGCAAAAAGACCCTGCAAGTATTCGACAGTCCTTGCAGGGCTTTTTGTCACCTATGCCCATATGTTTGAGGGTCAGTTTGATGAAGTAAGATATAATGCGATGAATAAAGTTTTTCAGAAATCTTTAAAATATTTTGAAGATAAATTGAAAGGAGTTTTGTAAAAATGTTGAAAATGTGCACAAATATGAAAAATAAGTTTCTTTATAAGTTTAATTACATTCCTGAAGCTCCTTTTGATGTTGTTATGGGTGATGAAGAAGCTAGCAAAGAATATTGCAAGATATTGCAAAAATGTATTGATGACAATTTTGATTATACGATAGAACTTTATGGAACAAAGGCTGAAAGACATTCTTGGGAGCAACCAAAATTATATATTGATTAAAGGCACTCTGAAAAGGGTGCTTTTTTAGTGAGGTGACAGTATGAAAAACACAAACAATATTGAATACGACCACATACCTATAACAAACAATGATGGTGAATTGCTCGGAATTGTTACGGTAGAGGGTGAAGTGATTGAGAGTGATGATATAAAAATGCTGTTTTTAAGGAATGAGTAAAACCTTTGAAAAAATGCTTGCATAATTGCTTGGGTTGGTGTATAATATAGGCATACACGAAAAAAATAATAAACTCTGACACCGTCAGACAACGCAAAAAGACCCTGCAAGGACTTCCACATACTTGCAGGGCTTTTTGTCACCTTTTTTAATCGGTGAATTTGGCTTGAATATTGTCACGATGTTCTCGGCTATCTGTCAAGCCACTTGCGAATTATGTAAAAGATAATATCACTTACAATATTTACAAGAACAGATACCAAGCACGAAAAAATAAACTCTTTCACCGCAACTCCTCCTTTCCGTTGCCGGTGTAGGAGTGACAACATGTATAGTATAACATATAAAATTATATAAAACAACAAAAAATAGCAAAATTTGTACAATTATAAAAATATGATTGTGCTTTTTTTATGCAAAAAAATTCTCGAATTTATAAGTGAAAGAAGCTCTAAAGAGGTGGGAGTGAAGTAGGGTATATTATCATATTTTTGAACGAAATTAAAGGGAGTGGTGGGGGATGGTGGATTGGTGAGATTTAACCAAATGATTAATTTCAATATAGTGTAAGAGTTATAATAATGCAAGCGTCTATAGTAATAATGTATAATTAATGTAGTTATAATTTATACATTATATATAAATAGGTTGTTTTCTATTGTGAAAATAACCTAAAAAATATTTTTTTATTATTAATTATTTATATTTACATTTGAAAAAATAAGTCGTATACTATAGCCGTTTGGTGCAAAAATGCACAATTGCAATTGATATGCCCTTGGTTTGGGGCAACAAATCGGATAACTGAAGATAACAGGGAGGAAGTTGAAAATGTATTCAAAATTCAAGAAAGTAATCGGTGGAGTTATTGCATCTACAATGGTATTTTCATCAGTGAATGCGGTTATGCTTACAAACAGCGCTGTTGTGGCACTTGCGGCAACAACAAGTTCCGTTTCATTTTTACAGTCACAGGGTTGGCTTGAAAGTGCTTATGCAAAGTGGTCACCGGTTAGCGGTGCTGAGGGTTACACAGCTTATGTTAAGAGTTCAAGCGGATATACAAAGCTTGATAACGAGCTTATAAGAAACTACGGTTCATATTACAGAGTTGATGCACCCGGTCTTGCGGCAGGCAGCTATGCAATAAAGGTAGTGCCTGTAATCAACGGTGCCGAGAATGATGCACTTTCAGCAACAACAAGCACACTCAGCGTGCAGAGCTATGACAGAAGCGGTTTTGCTTTCTCATCAAATTCACCTATGGGTACAAGCTCAGGCGGTTACAATGATGACGGCAGTATTCCTTCCGATGCACAGATTATATATATAACAAATGATACTGCAAATACGGTTCAGCTTAACGTAATCACAAACTCAAAGGGCAAGGAAACAACTTGCACGGGTCTTGCTTCAATTATGTCAGCAAGACAGAAAGGTTACGACAAGCGTCACCTTATTATTCGTCTTATAGGCGATGTAAAGAGCAGCAATGTTTCCGGACTTAATTCAAGCGGATACATTCAGCTTAAGGGCTGCTACAACGTAACTGTTGAGGGTGTCGGCGATGATACTTACACAGACGGTTGGAGCTTCCTTGTAAGAAGTGCTCACAATATTGAAATAAGAAACCTCGGCGTAATGTGGTTTGTTGATGACGGTATCAGCCTTGATACTTCAAACGAAAATATTTGGGTACACAACAATGATATATTCTACGGCGCTCCGGGCAGCGACAAAGATCAGGTAAAGGGTGACGGTTCTATTGACGTAAAGGGCGGTTCAACTTATGTTACTGTATCATATAACCATTTCTGGGATTCAGGAAAGAGTTCACTTTGCGGTATGCATCAGGATGTAGGCACACCTTTCATGGTAACATATCACCACAACTGGTTTGACCATTCCGATTCACGTCACGCAAGAATAAGACAGGGTTATATCCACCTTTACAACAACTACTTTGATGGCAATGCAAAGTATGGCGTAGGTGTTACGGAGTTCGGTTCAGCTTTTGTTGAAAACAACTATTTCAGAAACTGTAAGAACCCTATGATGATTTCAGGACAGGGTACTGATGCCAAGGGTGTCGGCACATTCAGCGGTGAAGACGGCGGTATCATTAAGGCATACAACAACTATATGACAGGTCAGAAGAGCTTTATTGCTCAAAAGAGTGTTACGGGTGCAACAGCAACAAGCGCAACAAGCTTTGATGCTTATGTTGTTGATTCAAGAAGCGAAACAATTGCATCTTCCGTTAAGTCCGTATCAGGTAGTTCAAGCTACAGCAACTTTGATACAAAGTATGATTTGGGTGTAAGCACAAGCAAAATTGACGACCCTAAGAATGTACCTACAGTTGTAACAACTTATGCAGGCAGAGTAAACGGCGGTGACTTCAAGTGGACATTCAACAACTCTGTTGATGATGAGTCTTATGCAATCAATACAGCACTCCAGAGTGCACTTAAGAGCTACACAAGCGGTATTGTTTCAATCGGCGGTGTAAACGGAAGTGTTGTAAGTGATACAACAACTACAGCTGCAACAACCACAACAGCTGCAACTACAACTACAACAACTAAGGCTACCACAACAACAGAAGCCACAACAGAAACAACCACAAAGGCAACGACTACAACAACTAAGGTAACAACAACTAAGGCAACAACTACAACAAAGGCTACCACAACAACGGAAGCCACAACGGAGGCAACCACAAAGGCTACCACCACAACAACAAAAGAAACAACAACCACAACAAAGGCTACAACTACTACAGAAGCTCCTACAGAGGTAACAACAACGGAAGCTACAACCGAGGAAACAACAACGGAAGCCACAACAGAAACAATAACTAAGGCAAGTAGTTCAAGCACATCAACAAAGCTTGCGAAGGGTACTTATGTGCTCAACAAGAGTACGGTGCCAAGCAAGAGTTGCACGGTTAATAATATGACATTCAACGTAAGAAGTGTTGATAACGGCGGTGTTAAGCTTAGAAGCGGTGACACAATCACTTTCCAGGCAAGCAAGGGCACACTCACACTTGAGGTTACAGGTAAGAGTGTTGTTGTTACAAGCACAAAGAGCGGCGGCACAACAGTATATGATGATGGCGGCACAGGCACAATAACAATCAAGTTAAATGCAAGCTCCACATACACTATCACAGGTGCGGACAGCAGTAACAACACAACAATTTCTTCAATAACACTTTCATAATGTTATACAAATTGCCCCCGATGTACAATCGGGGGCAATTTCAATTAGTTTCAATTTATACGTTTGCAAAAAATCTGTTGTTCAGTGTGTGGGAAAGTCCGAGGATTGCAAGCTCTCTTATTTCTCTTTTATCGTACACAATTTCAATTTCCTTTTCGGGATAGTATTTAAAGCTTACCATTTTTTCCTTTATTTTTGCTTTGAAAAAATCTCCCGCATAGGCGTATTTTCCCTGTATTATAATCAGCTCGGGGTCAAGCATAAGCATTATACTCCTAAGCGCAACGGCAAAGTAGCCTGCGGCATATTCAACCGCAGTTTTTGCAAGCTCGTCACCCTGTTTCACACAGGCAAAATAATCTTTCATTCTTATATTATTTCCGTAGCTCATTAATAAGGAAGAGTTATATCTTTTGTCGGCGGTTATCATCTTATATAACCTCTCGCTTGAAACAAGTCTTTCAAAACATCCCTTACTGCCGCATTGGCATAACTCATCATCCGTTATATCAACGGTCAAATGTCCTATTTCACCCAAAAGGCTGTGGTCGCCGAGGTCTATTTTACCCTTGTTTATGTAGCAAGCGGATATACCGTCAAGGCTGTAAAGAGTTACAACCCTTTTTTCTGCAAGGCTTTCGTCATAGCAAAGCTCCGCTATACCCGTCATTTTTGAATCGTTTGCCACCAAAATATGTATATTTTCGGGCACAAAACCACGCAGCATATCCACAATGGGGATATCCTGCCCCCAAGAGGGGTAAAGTGAGTTATATCGCATTATGCCCGTTTGTGAATCGCAGATACCGCCCATGCACACGCCGAAACCGTAAATTTGCTCTTTAGTGATATTTTGCTCCGCAAGTATTTCTTTATACAGCCTTTCAATATCTTTTAGTATAACTTCAAGCTTTTCATTCGGTTTGTGCTCTGCTGTTTTTATGCAAAGACTGTTTGAATGTAGGTCGGTGAGGGCGGTTATTACGGTGTGATTTTCAAAGCGAACGCAAATATTGAAACGATATGTTTCGTTAAAACGGAAAAGCTCGGGTTTTTTGCCGCCTGATTTTGTGGAGCTTCCCTTTCCGAGGGAGAGTACAAGCCCCATGTGCACAAAATCCTCCACAGATTTTATGGTTGTCTGCCTGCTTATTCCCGTTGCTTTTGCTATTTCATTCACCGTGGTAACGCCACAGTCCTTAAGATATGAAATTATTTTTGCTCTGTTTATAAGTTTTAGGTCTCGTGGCATTGCAACACTGTCACTTATTTTGTTTGTGTTCATTTTTGTTGCTCCTCTTACATTAGGGATAGCTTTTTAAGTTCAGCTATCTTATCTCTGAACTCGGCTGCCCTTTCAAATTGTAAATCATCCGCAGCTTTACGCATTTCTTTTTCAAGATTTTTGATTGCATCAAGAAGTTCATCACGGCTCATAGACTCGGGGTCTTTATCGAGAATACCGTGTTTCTTGTCCTCAAAGGCTTGAGTAACCTTTATTATATCGTGAACTTTTTTGATTATCGTTTTCGGCACTATGCCGTGCATTTGGTTGTATTCCTGCTGAATATTGCGTCGTCTGTTTGTTTCGCTTATGGCACTTCGCATTGAATCCGTCATTACATCGGCATACATTATAACGTGACCGTCCGCATTTCGTGCGGCTCTTCCCACCGTCTGTATAAGTGATGTTTCGGAACGCAAAAAGCCCTCTTTGTCGGCATCGAGAATGGCAACAAGGCTTACCTCCGGTATGTCAAGTCCCTCTCTCAAAAGGTTGATACCCACCAGCACGTCAAATTCATCAAGTCTGAAATCACGTATTATTTCAAGTCTTTCAAGCGTGTCTATATCGGAGTGCAGATATTTCACCCTTATGCCCGCTTCCGTGAGATAGTCGGTAAGGCTTTCTGCCATTTTTTTGGTGAGGGTCGTTACAAGCACCTTTTGCTTTTTTGCCGTTGTGCTGTTTATCTCCGCTATCAAATCGTCAATCTGTCCCTCAATCGGGCGTACTTCAATTTCGGGGTCAAGCAAGCCCGTAGGTCTTATTATCTGCTCCACAACATTTTCGGAATGAGTTTTTTCATATTTATTGGGTGTGGCACTCACAAAAAGCATTTGATTTATCTTGCTTTCAAATTCCTCAAACTTAAGCGGTCTGTTATCCAGTGCGGAGGGCAGACGGAAACCGAAGTCCACAAGTGTTGTCTTTCGTGACCTGTCACCGTTGTACATAGCACCCACCTGCGGTATAGTAACATGGCTTTCGTCAACTATCATCAAAAGGTCATCGGGAAAGTAGTCTATAAGCGTGTTTGGTGTGCTCCCCGGAGCTCTGCCGTCAAGGTGGCGTGAATAGTTTTCAATGCCCGAGCAAAAGCCCATTTCCTGCATCATTTCCACATCATAGTTGGTGCGCTGTTCAAGTCTTTGCGCCTCCAAAAGCTTATCCTCTCGCCTTAACTCGTCAAGCCTTTGTGCAAGCTCGTCCTTTATGTTTTTTATGGCAATTTCCATCTTTTCCTTGCTTGTTACATAGTGTGAAGCGGGGAAGATTGAAATATGGTTTCTTGTGGCAAGCACTTTACCGGTCAGCACATCAATCTCCGATATCCTGTCTATCTCATCACCGAAAAACTCAACCCTGATTGCCGTGTCACTGTTGCCTGCCGGAAAAATCTCCACCACATCACCACGCACACGGAAAGTGCCACGGGTGAAAGCAAGGTCGTTTCTCATATACTGTATTTCCACCAGCTTGCGGATTACGTCATTCCTGTCCTTAAGCATACCGGGGCGAATGGTGAGTGTCATCTCGGAATAGTCGATAGGTGCACCCAAACCGTAAATACAACTCACACTAGCCACAATTATAACGTCCTTACGCTCGAAAAGTGCGGAGGTTGCAGAGTGGCGGAGCTTGTCTATTTCATCATTCACGGAACTGTCCTTTTCAATATACGTATCGGTTGAGGGCACATAGGCTTCAGGCTGATAATAGTCATAGTATGACACAAAATACTCCACCGCATTATTGGGGAAAAACTCCTTAAACTCGTTGTAAAGCTGAGCCGCAAGAGTTTTGTTGTGTGCAATCACAAGGGTGGGTCGCTGCATTTTTTCTATTATATTAGCCATTGTGAATGTTTTTCCGCTACCCGTAACACCCAATAATGTCTGAAATTTTTTGCCGTCATTAAACCCTTGCACCAACTCCTCAATGGCTTGTGGCTGGTCACCCGTGGGCTTGTATTTTGATACAACCTTAAAATCCATATTACATCACCTTTCAATGAATATATTCTATTGTCGGAACAATAACATAAAACTAAATTATACAGCAAACTAAATTATATAGCGGCGAAGCCGAAAGAAAAGTTTTCGTCCTTTATTACTAAATTTTACAATACAATAACTATTGTGTCAATGTGTTTTTTTGTACATACGTTCAAATGTGAACATTTCAAAAACATTTCGGTTTTGCTCAAAAATTGTTGCATTTGTTATTCAATTGTGTTATACTTATCTCAAGTATAGTGCAAGTTGACAGGGCTTGGCTCGTTTACAGGGGGTCGGTTATGCACTATAACAAAAAATAATGCAGCTTTAAAAATATCTACAAGCTGTAAATAAAAAAAGGAGGCAAAAATATGAAAAGAAGTTCCAAAAGAGCTTTTGGCGGTTTGCTTGCATCTGTTATGCTTCTCACATCAATAGTGGGCACAACAACAATACAGGCTGCCAGAAACAGCAATGTTACCGCTTATTCGGAATCGGTTACAAGCGGTAGTTCGGTTGAGAGTGGTAGTGCTCTTGACACGTCGGATCTTGCCACACCGGAAACAGGCAAGACATATTCTGCGGATTTTGCAACTCTTAATCCGGGCGATAAGTCCAAGGTTGACGGCGTTAAGTTTGGCAACGACACAATTATGGTTGTATCACCTAAGAATGAGGCTTACTACCATGGTTCAGAACACGGTCTTGCATTGAAGGACGGCGACCGGATTAAGGTGGCTGTTGCAGGCAATGCGACCATTGCACTTACTGTTTGTACGTATGGCAAAGGTGTTAGTTACACAGCAGTTGATGCAAGTGGCAACAAAGTTGGCACAGTGGAAGCGACAGACACAACCGATAAAACAGTGAAAACTATATCTTATACGGGTGATGCCACAACAATCACAATTACATTATCTTCACCGGAAGGTGAGTCTTATCTTCACGGTATATCAGTTGAAAATGAGGCAGTTGTTGAGGGCGTTGCAGAAAACTTCGTACAGTGGTTCGATGATTTGGCAAAGGATGTTGACGGTGTTGCAACAGTTGAACCCGGCGAATACAAGTACGGTGACGCCGTTCTCGAGCTTGTTGGTAACGGCACAGAAAAGTTCGTTCAGCTTGCGGCAGGTGCTAACGTTGATTACGGCGAAAAAGTTGCCAATGCTTACAAGGCAGGCTCAAGAAACGCAAATGCCAACGATATTGCAACAATTCCAAAGCAGGGTGATGGTACAGCACTTATTTTCACACCTGTTGCAACAGGTACATTGACAACATATTTCTTCTCAACATCATTCCTCAGAGTTTGGGATTTTGATGCAAACACAGGTGAGAGATACGGTTATGTTGATTCAGAGGTTAGCGTTCCAAGTTATGCTTTCCAAGCTAAGGCGGGACATACATACGTTATGTCAACAACAGGTAAGACAAACAACTGTGCTTACGCAGGCGTTGAATATATTGTAGACGAGCCTTTCAAGGCAGAGGTTACAAGCAGAAAAGACGATGGTAACTACGACTTCTCCAAGGTTGTTGTTTACTTGACAGATGTCGGCTTAGGCACAAAGTACGCAATTAATCCGGATACAACAAGTCTTGACCTTGCAAAGAACCACACATATTCCATCACAACAAACGATGGCGGTGCAGGTGCAACAATCAACGGTTCAAGCACATACAAGGCAGAGGAAGGCAGCTCAATCGGAATTGAGTTTGTTACTATCCCCGATGTAACTCTTACAGGTACAATCACAGGTATTGATGATGTAAGTGCAGTTAAGAGTATTAAATTTGTAAGTATGGTTTCAGGTGCGGAATATCCTGCAACAATCACAGGCAATACTTACACAGCAACAATTAAGCCCGGCGACTTTAATACGGTTGCAGAGGCAGAAGGTTATGAAACAAGCGACCATGTTAAGGTTGACGGCGACACAGTTAACGAAATTTATTTCGAGGCTGTAGACCCTAACTTCTATGATTTGCCTGTTGAAATTTCAAAGGATGAGGGAAAATCAGCGTTGAAATTCAATGCACCCGAGGGTGTAAGACTTAGCAAGAACAACGACCAGTCACTTAATGCGGGACAGGGTTCAAGCATCACAGTTCCTGTAAGCGGCAAGCAGGTTGTTAAGGTAGCAGGTTGGTACAACGGTACTATGAATATTAACGGCAAGAGTGAAATCACTTTTGACAAGGTAAGATATCCAAATGCAAGAAATCTTGCTTACACATCCTATGTTACAGATGGTACGGAAACAAGCGTAGATGTTAACTTTACCGGTTCTGGTACAAACTATCCTTACTGGATTAAGGTTACAGACGCTGTTGACTACAAGTCTGAAATTACAGTTCCCGGCGATGCTGCAACATTGACAGAGGCTAATGAGCTTATCTGGAGTATGGACAGACCGGAAGGCGAGGCAGGTAGAGTAACAATTAACCTTGCAAGTGATTTCCAAGAGCAGGTAGTTATTGATGCTCCTTATGTTACAATCAACGGTAACGGTCACGAAATTAACTGGTACTACGGTGTTGGTACAAAGTATTATTCAGTTGATTCAGTATCAGGTCTTTATGATGAGGCACTTTTCCACGATAAGTATTCTACTGCTGAGGCAGACGGAAACTGGTGGGGCGGTGTTGTTATCGTAAGAGGCGATAACTTCAAAGCTGAAGATGTTACATTCAGAAATACTTATAACTATGAAGTAACAGAAAAGGAAAAAGAGGATGGTTTATTCGCAATCAGCGGTATGCCTGACAGATTTACAAGTGATGTTACAGCTTATGCGGCTAAGGAAAGGTCTAACGCTTTCTATGTTGAGGCTGACAACATCGAATTGAAGAACTGTAAGATTCTTTCTTCACAGGATTCATTTGGTAGAAACGGTTCTAACAACAATAACTTCCATATTTACTTAAAGGATTGTGTAATCGGCGGTAACGTTGACTACATCTGTGGTGAGTTTACAGCACTTTTCGATAACTGCGAGCTTCAGTGGAAGACATATTCAGACACTGCTAAGAACAATGGTATCGGTTACATTACAGCTGCCAAAACTTCTCCATATATCTTTAGAAATTGTACGGTAACAACAGATATCGGAACAACAGACGGTGTTCTCGGTATGTATGGTAGAACATGGGGCACAGGCTCTTTGGTTTACTTTGTAAATACAGAAACAAACGGAACTATCAAGGCTGATGCTTGGGGTCAGATGAGCTCAAGTGATTCAGACTACAGCTTCAATGAATACAAGAATACATCAAACGGCGAGGCTTTCGAGTCTAACCCTGAAGCAACATTTGCGGGCAAGCAGGTAACAGATGAAGAGGTTATTTCAAAACTTACATCAGATGATGTAATCAAAACTTACCTTGCAGACTGGACACCTGAATACTATGATGCAGAACTTGCATCATACGCTTGGGGCGATGTTAACCATGATGGTACGGTATCAGCTAACGATGCAGCTCTTACACTTCAGTACGCACTTAACCCTGATATCTTCACAAATGTTGTATCAGCTTATGATGTGCTTGACGATGTAGATACAACAGTAGTATTCGATAAGTCACTTGCAGATGTCGCTTCTGCAGATGTACCGGATGCTATCACAGCATTTGATGCAGCTTGTATCCTTGAAAAGTCACTCAACAGTGATTATCTTTTCGAGGTTGAAAAGGACGGCAAGAAGCCTGAATGGGGCACAACAGAAGCAACAACAGATTCAACAACAGAGGCAACAACAGAAGTGACAACAACAGATTCAACAACAGAAACAACAACACAGACAACTTCAAATGACCCTATAACAGTATACGTTGTAGGTGATTCAACAGGTTGCGACTATATTAACACAGATTTAAACTACTACTATAAGAGAGTAGGTTTCGGTACTGTTCTCAGCGATTATTTAACAAGCGATGCAACAGTAGTAAACCTTGCACTTTCAGGTAGAAGTTCAAAGAGCTTCACATCAGAGGCTAACTACACAAAGCTTACATCTTCAATCCAGAAGGGTGACTATCTTCTTATAGCTTTCGGTCACAATGACGAAAAGCTTGACGATGCAACAAGAGGCACAACACCGGGCGGCACAAAGGATACAGCAGGTTCTTTCAAGAACTCTATTTACAAAAACTATATCCTTCCTGCACAGGAAAAGGGTGCAACACCTATTCTTGTAACACCT
>CAZUXS010000046.1:0-14553 GCA_964624605.1 uncultured Lachnospiraceae bacterium
TGTATATGTTATCCAGATTTTTGAAGTAGTCCACATGGTCCATATCTATGTTGAGTATGATGGCTGAATGTGGGTTAAACTTGAGGAAGCTGTCACAATATTCGCAGGTTTCAAGTACGAAATACTTTTTAGCGCCTATTCTGAAATTGCCGCCGATATCGTGGAGTATACCGCCTATTGATACGGTTGGGTCACTCTCCGCAGCAAGGAAGATTTCCGTCACAAGTGATGATGTTGTTGTTTTGCCGTGTGTACCTGCCACGGAAACGGGGTAGGTATAGTCAAGCATCATCATGCCGACAAGCTCGGCTCTGTCTATAACCTTTGCGTTTGAGGCTCTTGCGGCAACAAGCTCGGGATTATCCTCGCCGATTGCGGCTGTGTATACTATAAGGTCCAAATCGGAGGTTATGTTTTCGGCTTTTTGACCTATTTTTACGTCTATGCCCTTTGACACAAGCTCGTCTGTGAGTGCGGAGCGATTGCTGTCGGAGCCGCTTATTTTCTTACCGCCGTCAAGCAGTATTTCGGCAAGGCTGGACATACTTATGCCGCCTATGCCTATGAAGTGAATTTTGTTAAAATCTGATAATCTCATTTTCATACTCCTTATCAAAAATCAAGTTTGGTTACGGAATCAATAGCATCTGCCGTGAATGTGGAGATACCGCTGTCGGATACGGCATAGATGTTGTTATTAATGCGTAATACTCGTTTAATTGTCTTTTGTGCATCACCCGTGAAGCCGTTTGTATAGGCATCATCGTTGATGTGTGATGTTCTGCCCGCATAGTTTACTATGCCTCTGTTTATGGAATAGAAATATTCGCCGCTGTAGCTTAAATCACCTGTGAGAGTTTGGTCGGCTTCTTCGCCGGTCTTTTTATCCTCGGGGACTAAGCAAAGGTTGACGGGAAGTGCAAACATATTAAGCTCGGAGTCGAACCAAAATGAATTTTTGTCGCTGAATACGTTGCTGTCCGTGCCGTTGTCACCTGTTGTTGCATAGAATATATCTTTAGGTTCGGCTATATTTGTAATATCACAGACGGATATTTTAAGGTCTTTCATAATTTTTTCGTTGCCGTTTGGCACAAGTACCTTACCCATTGCTATTATGTGCTCATTGTCATAAGGGTAGATAAAGCCGTTGTAGCCGTTCAGTGTTACACTGCCCAATATGCTTGGCTGTGTTTCGTCCGATACGTCGGCAACAAAGAGGTTTGCCGTGTCATTGTCGGGTGAGGGAACCATTAAAAATGTGCGCTCATCCGTGAAAGTTACGGAGGTGTTTTCTCCGGAAGCTATACCGGTGACACTGCCAACCGTTTCAAGGTTGCTGTTCAAAACATAGATGTTGTTTGTCTGTTTATCGTTTGAAGACTTGTTTGATGTCATTATTCTCAAAAATCCACGGCTGTTGAAGCTGAAATCATTCACGCTTGATGCCTTGCCTGCCACAGTGCCGTGACCTGCTATGCCGCCGTAGCCGTCTGCCTTATCAAAACGATAAATATATGTGCTGTTCATCTTTGTTCTGCTGTTTTCATAGTAGCCGTAGCGGTTCGCCATTACGTAAAGACTGCTGTCCGTGAGGGCAAGGTTTTTGCCTGCACCGAGCCAACAGCTTATAACGGGTTCTTGAACCGTATCGGCAAGGTTGATGGTAACAAGTGTTGTATAGTTTGTTGATACCATTTCCGGAAAGTATTCAACGTTTTCAAGCTTAGGTGAAACGGTGCTTGAATTATCTCCACGCTTATCTTTACAATAAGGTGTGTACCAAACTTCACCATCGGTGAGGTTTGTGGCATCGCAATATGTCATCACACAGAGTAAGTCACCGGCACGCTTTGAAAGCTGATAGCTGCCCTGAATTTCCATATATCGTATTTCTTTTACGTTGGCTGAATCGGAAATATCGTACACGTAGACACCCGTGCACACGTTCTTGTGTGGGTAGAAAACGTCATTCTCCGTATACGGGTTTTTATTTTCCGTGGTCTTTGTACCTATAACAACAAGTCGCTCACCATAGAGATACAGTTTTTGCGCATTGAAATCGGCACCGTATTCAAACTGTGATGTGAGAGAAAGGTTATTGCCATCTGTTTTTGAAATGAGCAGTTTTTTGCCCGTTGTGTAATAAATGAAGTTATCCGAATTCGCAATTACATCCGCATCAACATTGGTATTCTCCGAGATAAGATTCAAGTTTTCATCTGAAACGGTTGTGCTTGAATTATCGGAGAGTACATTTATAAATGTGCCGCTCACGCCTATGAGGTCACGCAGATTTGCCTGTGTTGAAACACTCGGGAGAGTGCTGACCTGTGTGTGCAAACTGCTGAGGAAGGTTGCGGATTCATCCGCCTTAAATATATCCTCGTCGGCACTTATTATTGTCATATCGTCATAGTAATCCACAGCCATGTTAAAGGCAGTTGCAAAAAGCTCAACCGATACAAAAATCGTACCGTTTTTTACTTTAAGTGTGGGTGAGGCAAGTGCCTTTTCACCCGTACTGTCCACGAGCTTTGCTGTGGTGGCATCCAAAACAAGAGCCTCATTTGAGAGTCTTATTGTTGCCGTACCCTTTTGCACATCGGTTGAAATGGTTGCATCATACGCACGTCTGAAAAGTGAAACGGGCACATAAACAACCTTGTTATCGGTGTACGGCACATTGGAGCAATCGTTTTCATCAATTACCATTTGTTTTTTGTTGACAAGCATAACAGCACTGTCATCACAGAAAACAACAGCATTGGCAAGCCTGTTTTCTGTCATAACATCACCCGAGCTTGAAGGCGAGGCAACCGGACCTCTTTTTTTCATGTTATAAAGCTGTACCGCAAGTACAATACTGAGCAACACGAAATATACAATCATTATGTTTAATATCATTTTGTTATTCATAATTCGCACCTTGATATTTTATCTTTTCTCCATATACAATGGTAAGACTATGTATTCTGTGAACACATAGTCTTACCGCATAAATCATTAGTTAAAAAATTATTGGTCTATATAGCTGTCAACATTGGAGTGTGAACCGCCGATTTTTGCATCGAAGTCATTATACTGACCGGATGAATAGCCGCTGCTTGCACCGCCTATTACATCACCTCTTTTTACGGTTTGTCCCAGACTTACATCTATATAGTTGTTGTTTGCGTAAACCGTGGTGTAGCCGTCACCATGGTCAACTACCACACACTTTCCGTAACCTGCTCTGTTGCCGGAATAAATTACCGTGCCGTCGGCAGCTGCAACAACATCGGAGCTGGAAGCAACTTGGGAATTGTCATATCCGAAGCCGGCACTGCTTTCGTTGTTGTAGGTTGTTGTGGTGTTTGTGTTGCTGTAGTCAACCGCCGCAGATTGTGCCGCACCGCTTGAACCGTAACCTGAGCTTGAACCCGAGCCGGAGTTCGTATAGGTATAGGTTCTGTTGCCCGAGGACTTTGTGCTTGTTGATTTTGAAGTGCTTGTTGAATACCTATAGTTGCTTTTGGTATTCGTTTTTCTGTTGCCGGCTGTTGTCTTTGTCTGCCTTGTGGCAGCTGCCGCAATTGCTTGTGACTGACTTATAAGCCTTTGCACGTATGCACTTTGCTGTTGCAAGCTGGCTATATTGCTCGCATAGGCGGCTGATGCCTTATCCATACGATTTATAATAGACTGCTTGTTCTGTATTGCGGTGTTCAGCTGAGTTTGCTTTGCAAGCTGCTGTTGCTGAAGATTTTCTATATTGGCTTTCTCCGTCTTTATGGTTTCCACGTTTTGAGCAATTATTTCTTCAGCAGCTTCGTAGCTTTCCAAAAGCTTTTTGTCATAGTCCATAATTGCTCTTGCGTATTCAAGACGTTTAAAGAAATCGTTGAAGTCCTTGGATTCAAAGAGCGCCTCCATATAGCCCATTGAACCGTTTTCATACATAATACGCACACGTTTTAAAAGTGTGTCGTGCTGCTCGTTCTTTTTCACAACCGCCGCATCATATTCTTCTTGACTTTTTTGCAGCTTTACGGTGGTTGCGGCAAGTCTGCCGTTTAGTGTGGCAAGCTCGCTTTGCACAGCGGAGAGCTGATTATCAAGTGCCTGCAAATCGGAAACCGCCGCTGCTTTTGCATTTTGAGCGGAGGTAAGCTGCGATTTGTTTTGGCTTATCTGATTTTGTACGGAGCGACTTTCACTCATAAGCTGACTTATTGTCTTCGCACTTACGTTGTTTGTGAGAGTTGCCATACAAAGCAGAACCGATACAGCACCGCTTGCTATCCTTTTTCTGTTATTCATATATACACATCCTCTATGTTTTACCGTTATCAATTACACATTAAGATGTCGTCTTATTGCTGTTATACTGCCTACAGCACCGAGTAAGGCACCCATAAGTATTGATATCGGACCTACTATGCTGAATATTTGAAGACCTGTTTTAAGGCTTGCTGTGTTTGCTATTATTGAAAAGCTTGTTACGTATATAACCTCAAACCTTGCATAGGCAAGCCAGCATATAACTATAGGTATGACCGCACCTATAAGACCGATTACAACACCCTCTATTATGAAAGGCCATCTTATGAACCAGTCTGTTGCGCCGACATACTTCATTATTCCTATTTCCGTTTTTCTTACAAAAACGGTGAGCTTTATTGTGTTCATAATAATACCTATTGATGTTATGCAAAGTATTATTATAAGTGCGGAACCGACTACCTTAACTGCCGTGTTTATTGCAAGGAAGTAGTCTGTGAGCACTTCTGCGTGTCTTATGGTTTTTATACCTTTGAAAGTATAATCACTGCCGCCTATCTCCGATGCGGCAACCTGTGTTTGCGCCTCCGTGGCCTGTGCGGTTGTCTGCTCACTCTGAGCCTCGCTTTGAGCCTCACTTTGAGCTTCATCCGGAACAGATGCCTCGGCAAGCACATTTTCGGGTGCGGCATTTTGCATCATACCAACCTTCACACCGTTTACAACTTCCTGCTCAAAATCAAGCTGGAGCTGCTTTGCCGTGTTTATAAATTCCTTTTGATATTTTATGCTTTTAAGCTTTACAACAAGTGAACGTGGAAGAGGGTTATCCTCCCTCAATCCTTCGAGTGAATCGGAACCGTACATTTCCTTTACATCTTCAAGTGCATCATCTCTTGAAGAGTAGGTGACGGAACTGACTTCATCCATTCCCTCAAGCACGGAGGTAAGCTCCGCAATTTGTTCCTCGGTGGTATCATCGTTTATAAACAGGGCGACACCGATATCGGATTCAAGCTGTGAAAGTGCATAGTTGATATTTATTATTATACAAAGTGAGAGTATAACAATGAATATGCAGGCACTTACGATTACTATTGAGGCAAGTGACATAATACCGTTTTTAGCCACGCCACGTATGCCTTGGTTAAAAAAGTATTTCCAACTCTGAAGCTTCATTGCCGTAGCCTCCTTCCTCGTCACGCTTGATTTTACCCTTGCTGATGGTTATAACTCTTTTTTGCATTTCATCAACAATGTCCTTGGCGTGAGTTGCAACAACAATTGTTGTGCCTCTCTCGTTTATTTCCTGCAAAAGATCCATAATTTCTCTTGCGGTTATGGGGTCAAGGTTGCCGGTAGGTTCGTCGGCAAGGAGTATAGGTGGCTTGTTTATAATGGCTCTTGCAAGTGCAACCCTCTGTTGTTCACCACCGGAAAGCTGATGAGGATATGCCCAAGCCTTTTTATTAAGCCCAACCATTGCAAGTATTTGTGGCACATTTCGCTTTATTATTCTCTGCGGAGTTTCCACAACCTGCATGGCAAAGGCAACGTTGTCATAAACCGTTTTTGAAGGAAGCAGTCTGAAATCCTGAAAAACAACGCCGACCTTTCGGCGGAGGTAAGGTATTTCCTTATGTTTAAGTGCCGTTATGTCCACGTCGTTTATGGTTATAAGCCCCTTGTCCGCTTCAATCTCCCTCATGAGCAGACGTATAAATGTGGACTTGCCCGAACCCGAAGGACCGACAACGAAAACAAACTCACCCTGCTCAATATGCACACTCACATCATTGAGCCCGACTGCACCGTTCTCGTAAACTTTAGATACATGTTCCATTCTTATCATATACAAACATCCTTTTCAATTGTCACTCATCTCCCAATAAGTGACCGTACACCATTCGATAAAAACCGAATTTCAATCCATTTACTGTAAGTATTTTTATAATGCGGTTTACCGATGCCGTGCCCTAAAAGGGCACAGCACCGATGAACCCTAAATTAAATTTAACTCATAGCGTGTATATAACGCTTAATACATATAGTTATCTCTGTAATTCATATATTTGCTTACCATAAGCATAATCTTGAATATAATGGCATCGTCAAAGTTTCTCAAATCAAGATTTGTCATTTTGTAAAGCTTATCAAGTCTGTACACAAGGGTATTTCTGTGTATGTAAAGCTGTCTTGATGTTTCGGAAACATTGAGGTTGTTCTCGAAGAACTTATTCACGGTTGCAAGTGTTTCATCGTCAAACTGATCCATTGAAATACCGTGGAGAACTTCATTTATGAACATTTTGCAAAGTGATGTGGGCAACTGATATATAAGTCTGCCGATACCAAGCTGTTCATAGTTGGCTATGTTCTGTGATTCTTCAAAAATCTTACCTACTTCAAGTGCCATCTTAGCTTCCTTGTAGCTGGCTGAAACGTTCTTAAGATCATTTACGGCTGTGCCGATGGCAATGTGTATTGATTTGCCGATCTTTGCTGATTCACTGCCTGCTTCTGCGGTAAGGGTATCGTAAATTGATTTTGCAATAGCTTCGATATCTTCCTTGCCGTCCTTGTCCTTAAGCTCCTTAACAAGTATTATACTCTTTTCGTCAACAGCTGTTACAAAGTCTTTCTGCTTTGTGGGGAAGATGTTGCGAACAATCTCAACAACGTTGAGTTCCTTGTCGATTTCCGTTTCGATAAGGAAAACGATACGTCGTGCATTGTTTTCAATGTGAAGCTTTTTAGCTCTTGAGTATATATCAACAAGCAAGAGGTTGTCAAGTAAAAGATTTTTAACAAAGTTATCTCTGTCGTATCTTTCCTTGTAAGCGACAAGCAAGTTTTGAATTTGGAAAGCGGTAATCTTACCTATACGGTAGCTTTCCTCATCCTCGCCCTTTATCATAACTATATATTCGGTATTGCCGTTATCGAATACCTTGAAATATTGACAGCCCTGAACCTGCTGGTTTTCAGCCGGGCTGTTTACGAAGATATCAATGTTGTCTATTGTTGAGTTGACCATATCGTCCTCGGTTGTTGCAACAACTTTTCCTTCTCTCTCAACAACACTGAGTTCTCGTCTTGTAATGTTTTTAAGTCCGTCAATCGTACTCTGTAAAATCTGATTAGAAATCATATCCCCGTAGACCTCCTTTTTTATTTCTCTGTGTTTCTTGCTTTCTCGTGCAACATAACATCATCTATCATACAACAAAAAGTTAAAAATGAAAAGAGAATTTTATGAATTTGCACAAAATATAATTATATTGTAATAATTGTTTAATATGGCTGTAACATACGGGTATGCTTTTTACTTGGCGTCCAAAATCATACCAACCATATTGGTAAACATTGAGTATATCATAATCTCATCGTGGGCAAACATTTTTTTATAGTTTATAAGTTCAAATGAGCATATACCGCGCACATTTTCTTTTGAACCTATTATGCACTGCACGGCAGAATAAACATTCTCATTTGAAAGACGCTTAAATGCTGCCTCATGTGTAGCCTCCAACTTGTATATGAAATTCATAACAAGTATATTGCTCTCATCGAAGAGTTTTATGTAGTCATCATCAATGTAGCTTTTAACTTCGGATCTTTTGTATTCCCCGAGATGAGCCTTTTTCTCAAAGTCCTCACCGTAATAGATGTTTATTCTGTCTATAAAGAAACGTTTTTGCAATGCTTCCATAACGATAGGTATTGCTTTTTCGCCCTTTGTCATAAGTTCCGACGTCATGTAGTTTATGAATTTTGCCGTTTCTGAGCTGCCTGTGCCAAGGTTTGTTATCAGCCCGAATTTGTCGGCTGTGCTTTCCGTTTTAAGCTCCCCGTGGATAGCTTCTTCATATATTACATAACGGTTTTTACCTTTTTCTTTGGCGATATAAAGCGCTTTATCCGCTTTTTTGAATATTGTGTCGTAGTCCTTGCCGTTTACGGGATATGTGGCTGAGCCTATTGAACAGCTTGCAATTGCGGAAGGTTGATTTTGCCATCTTTTGGCATATACATTTGTCTTTATTGTTCGAAGAATACTCCTGAGTTCATCCTTGTTCTTGACTCTGTCAACCAGTATGAAAAATTCATCGCCGCCGAAACGACCCACAACGCCGTCCTCGCCTACAGCATCCTTTATTATCTCGGCAATGGTGGCTATCACTTCGTCACCGAAAAGATGGCCGTAGCTGTCGTTTATGTGCTTGAAGTCATCTATATCTATGATTACAAGTGAAGCAAGTTCACTGCCACCGTTGTTTATACCTTCTTCGGCAAGTTTTCTTATCCTGTTCTTTCTGTAGAGTCCCGTCAGTTCATCAAGTGAATTGTCGGATTTTTCCTCTTCCGGAAGCTGTGTTTTTTTGCAGCTTGTTATTGTGCCACAGGTACAGTATTTTTCGCAGTCCTTTGTTATTGTTTTGCCGTCAATCACAAGAAATTCGTCCTTTTCCTCACCGACAGTGAATGCGGCATGTACATTTTTGCCGTTTTCAATGTCAAAGCAAAGACGGTGGAATGCGTGAATATCTTCATCGGATATCACATTCGTTTGCAGATATTCCTCTTTCCACTGAGAAAGCTCCGTTTCTGCTTTAACAACCGCTCTGGTAGGAGTAATTTGAGAAAGCTTTATTTTCTTTGTTTTGAAATTGTATTCAAAATATATGTTTTCGTCGGAAACAAGTAATGACCTTTGTTTCGTTATTGTGTCGGCAAATTCCTCAACAGTTCTGCATACCTCTTCAATGTCAAAAAGTTCTATTTCAAAGCAGGTTACACTGTCCTCTGTTCTTTTCAATTTTGCATAGAAGTTTTTGTACTCACCGCCGGATAACATTCTGAAAACAAAGCGCTTTTCCTCATTTGCTTTTAAGCTGTAAGCTATTTCCTCAAAACGATCGGCATCCTCTGCATGTACTATTTTCGTCAGTGAAGAAATATAGGTGCTTGCACCCACAAGCTTTAAAAATTTTGTGTTTGTTGTTTTTATCTCAAGTCCGTTTGAAAGCTTTGCAAAGCCTGAATAACTCATAAAACACGCCCCCTGTGTATTAATAATTATATTCTTTGTTTACATCTGTCTTTATTATCATTTGACCAAGCAATCGGCTGACGAGGCAATAGGTATTTACCTCGTTTTCATGCCAATAATGCGTGGCAGGTACTTTCTGTTCGTAGCTTATGAGAGCTACGGGTTTGTCGTTTTGTTTTACTATATACTGTATCGCTCTGTCAACGTTGCGGTTTAGCAGTGCCGAGTATGCTTTCGGGTTGAGAACTTCTATCTTACGCAGGTTATCTATTCTGAATATGTCATTCAGGGCGAAACGCTTTACGTAGTCCTCATCAAGAGCATATTTGGCACAGTGCTTATCCGGTTTGTTGCCGGAGCTGTCCCAGCCATGTATAAGCTTCATTTCATCACCGCAATATATGTTTATGCAGTTTAGGTTGAAATAAAGCCCCAACTTTTCAAGCACGTCCTCAACAACGGCACCGCCATCTGTGAAGAGCATGGATGAAAGTCGGAATGTGATATCATCATGCTTTGCCGCACGGCTGTTTCTGCCTTCCCAAAGCATTGTGTCGTTTTCTATAACGTCCCGAACTTTATCGCAATAGAAAACATATCTGTTTTTGCCGTATTCCTTGGCTATATAAACACAGGTATCGGCAAGCTCAAAAACCTTATAAAAATCATCACCGTCAATCGGATAATTTGCACTGCCTATTGAGCAGGTGACCGAAACATCACTTCCGTTTATCCTGTCAAACTCCGTTTGCACGGTTGTCCTTATGGAACGGAAAAACGTCCTTATGCCGTTTTCATCGTTAAAGTCGGTTATGACAGCCATGAATTCATCACCGCCGTAACGTCCCACGGCACCGTAGGAACCTATTATGGATGAAAGTATTTCGGCAAAACGTATTATGACCTTATCACCTACGGAATGACCCAAGGTGTCATTTACGGATTTGAAGTTATCCATATCAATCATGGCGATAACAACGTTTTTTCCACCGGATTCGGCGATTTTGTCTTTTGCGTATTTTATTATAGACGGTTTGTCAAAAAGCCCCGTCATGGGTTCTTTGTTATAGAGTGAGGCACTGTTTAAAAAACCGCTTAACTCCGAATAAAATTCGCCCACAAGTAAAGGATAGGTGTTGTTTATATAGTCTACCCGTCCACGCACTTTGAATGTTTTGTTGTTTTTGCCGTTCAAGCTTGCAACAAGTTCGTGCTCAAAGTTCAAATCACAACTCCGTATATCCAAATAAAGCTGCTTCAATGCATCCTCGTAGTCCGGATGTATGGAATTTCGATTTTTGAAATTCTCGAACCATTCATCCAAGCTACCTTTGAATACGTCAAAGTTTCTGTTTTTGTCAATTGTGAATTCCCGAAACTCATCTGTTTGCGGATTGTATGTGAACACAACGCAGTTGTGCATTATGGCAAGTCGTCTTAAAACATAGTTTTCATGTTCCAACTCCCTGAGCTGCGAAATGTTTTTCCGAATATCCACCATTTCAAGGCTGACCCTGTTTTGGTCATCCTTGTCCTTTACTTTTACGTGACTGAGTATTGCGTACATATCGTGATAAGCTCCGCTCGCTCCCTTGACTCGGAGATAAAGAGCGGTTGTATCGGTCTCTGTCAGTTTATGCCTTGAATTAACAAGCAAATCTCTATCCTCTGGGTGTATAGCTTTCAAAAACGAGGAAAAATTTGATGCTCCCATAAGTTTGAAAAAATCGGGATTGGCACTAACAACGTTGAAATATTCATCAAGAATTGCGAAATTATTTACCATAGCAGCACCTCGTATATAATCATTTGTTGTTTCTTGTGTAATCAACGGCTAAAAAGTTTGTGCTATTTAACCAATATTTCTTCTTCTGCAATTTTAATTATAACATATTTTTTTTTGCATTACAACATATTAATTTTGAAATTTTTATGTTGAATATTCTTTAATATTACGGTATAATGGTTTTAATAACTATAATTAAGGATTGTTAAGGAGAATAAACAATATGATAAATAAAATAAAAGCAATAAAAGAAAGATTGGGCGAGGATTTACTTATACTTGCGCACCATTATCAGACCGATGACATTGTGGAACTTGCCGATTATATAGGCGATTCACTCAAATTGGCTCAGATGGCACAGAAGAACAAGAGAGCAAAATATATTGTATTTTGCGGTGTGCATTTCATGGCTGAAACTGCCGATATACTCACAGAGGATTGGCAGAGTGTATATCTCCCCGCATCCGGTGCAGGCTGCCCTATGGCTGATATGGCTGATAAGGAGGGTGCCGAAAAATGTCTTAAGCTCCTTGTGGAGGAGTTTGGCGATGACAGCATAGTACCTATCACATATATCAACAGCAAGGCGGAAGTAAAGGCATTTTGCGGTGAACACGGCGGCACAACGGTTACTTCGGGTAATGCGGAAAAGGTGCTTAAGTGGGGACTTGCCGAAAAGAAGAGAGTTCTTTTCCTGCCCGACCAAAATTTGGGAAGAAATACTGCTTTCAATCTTGGTATACCTCTTGAAAATATGGCACTTTACGATTACAGAAACGAAAAGCTCATATACAGTTGCAACAAGGAAGATGTAAAAATGATACTTTGGGGCGGTTTCTGCCACGTACATCATAAAATTACACCCGAGATACTCGAGGCTGCAAGAAAGCATAACCCCGATTTTAAGGTGATAGTGCATCCCGAATGTCAGTATGAAATCACATCAAAGGCTGATGGCAGCGGCAGCACGGAATATCTTATAAACACAGTTAAAAATGCACCTGCGGGCAGTAAATTCATCGTTGGTACGGAGGCTAACCTTGTTGAGAGAGTTGCAAAGCAAAATCCCGATAAGGAAGTTAAAATCCTCGATACAAACAGCCATTGTACAAATATGAACAAGACAAATCTTGAAAACCTTCTTCAAACACTTGAAGAAATCGAAGAGGGTAAGACTTACAGTAAGATAACCGTTGATGAGCATACGGCAGAGCAGGCGATAAAGTCACTTGATGTTATGCTTTCACTCAGCTAAGGAGATGATACGATTGAAAATCGGTTTTATAGGTGCAGGAAATATGGGCGGTGCCGTGATAAGAGGCTTTATAAGCGGTAAGGCGGTTTTGCCCGAAAATATAAACGTAATAAGAAAAAACAAAAAGGCACTTGAAGATATGAGTGCGGAGCTTAATATAAATGCTTTTTACGATTACAAGGAGCTTATTGAAAACAGCGATATCATATATCTTGCGGTTAAGCCTGTTGTGTTCAAAAGCCTTTTGCCCGAAATTTCCGCTTATTTAAACAGCAAAAAAACACTGGTGTCTATGGCTGCGGGTACTTCAATTGCGGATATAAATGCTATGCTTGGCAGAAGTGACGTGCCCGTAATAAGAATTATGCCAAATGTAAGTGCGGCAATAAGCCTCAGTGCAACGGCAATTTGCAAGGGTGAGGGTGTAAGTGATGAAGTGTATGATTACGTTAAAACCACACTTTCAAAAATAGGACTTGCAACGGAAGTACAGGAAGAGCAATTTGCTATATTCACAGCAATTGCAGGCTGTTCACCCGCTTATGTATTTATGTTTATAGATGCACTTGCAAAGGGTGCGGTAAAAGCAGGTATGAATAAGAAAAAGGCACTTGAAATCGCTTCTTATGCGGTTTACGGCAGTGCGGCACTGTGCTCACAAAGCGGAGAACACCCTGCACAGCTTTGCGACAATGTGTGCAGCCCCGGCGGAACAACAATTGAGGGCGTTTGCACACTGGATGAGTATAAGTTTACGGCGGCAGTGACACAGGCTGTAACAAACAGTATTTTAAAAGATAAGAATATGTAACAAAATAAGGAAGTGTGGCTATGTCAAGGATAACTTGGGACGAGTATTTTATGAGTATGGCGGAGCTTGCAGGCAAGAGGTCAACTTGCTTGCGTAGGCAGGTGGGCGCTGTTTTGGTGAGAGATAATCAAGTGCTTTCAACGGGATATAACGGTGCACCTAAAGGACTTGCCAACTGCTGTGATTTGGGTGAGTGTTTGAGAGAAAAAATGCAGATACCCAGCGGAGAACGCTCCGAACTCTGCCGTGCTGTACACGCCGAAAACAATGCCATAACACAGTGTGCGGTCAATGGTGTGAGCTGCAAGGGCGGCACCATATACATAACGGATAGTCCCTGCACAATGTGCACAAAACAAATCATAAATGCAGGTATAGTCAGAATAGTGGCTAAAAGACTTTATGCCGACCAAATGGGTTTGGATATGCTCAAGGACAGTGGTATAGAAGTTGAAATATACGAGAAATAAAGTAAAACCGTGGAATGATGTGAAAGTTGTTCCACGGTTTTTGATTGTGATAAATTTGCTTGACATTTTGATATATAAGTAATAAAATTAATTTAAAGAAGGATATTTACGAAAGAAGGGGTAGGGGTGGAAAATCAATTGTCACAGGAGCTTGATAATGCTTCATACGATGCAAGATACGACAGGCATTGCAAAAATTTGCTGGCACACAGAGAAATTCTTGCACATATTATTAAGGAGTGTGTGGAGGAGTTTAGAGATTTTGATGTAAAATACATTGCCGATAATTGTATCGAGGGTACACCACAGATATCGGAGTTGTCGGTGCATAGGGGAAGTAAGCCGAAAAAAATCATAGGTGCGAATACGGAGGACAAAACACAGGACGAGGGTACGGTGTTTTTTGATATCCGTTTTGTTGCAATACTACCACAAACTGGTGAAAATATAAGACTTATAATAAACATCGAAGCCCAAAATAAATATAATCCGGGTTATTCAATAATTCGCAGAGGATTATACTATTGTTGCAGACTTATATCCGCACAATATGAAACGGAGTTCGCAAGCGACGATTACGATAATATAAAGAAAGTCTATTCAATATGGATATGTACCGATACACCGAAATACGCAAAAAATACAATAACAAAATATTGTATATCAGAGAAAAATATAATCGGCGGTATGAAGGCAGACCAAAAGAAATATGACATATTGAATTTGATTATGATTTGCCTTGACGAAGACAGCGAAGATTCCGTAAATAAAGGTGAGGGTATCTTGAAACTTCTGAGAGTGCTTCTTTCAGGTGAGGTGAATATTGAGAAAAAGAAACTGGTTTTGAATGGTGATTTTGACGTAGAAATAAATGCTAAAATTGAAAAGGAGTTGACCGATATGTGTAATCTCAGT
>CAZUXS010000047.1:0-14485 GCA_964624605.1 uncultured Lachnospiraceae bacterium
CAACGGGACAGCCGCTTCCCGACTGCACGCTTTCAGGCTCTAAAGGTATTTACCCTCTTAAACCATAATCATTGTTTTGTACTATACTCGGCACAAATAAACCGCATATATCACCAATACAGCATTATAACATATAAAAATTATTAATGCAAGCACTTTTTGAATTTTTTTTACATTATTTATGAAAAATTTTAAAATACAGGCAGAATGTAATTTTCTGCCTGTGTACCGATTATTTCATATATGATTTGTTTGATTTATTTTTTATGATAGGTTGTTACGATTATGCAAAATCGTTATATATTATCTTTTCTTTACGCACAAACACATTACTGCTAAACGGTGCAGCCTTTACAACTATGCATCCGTTTTTAACCGTATACTTTCTTACGTCCTCGTTAAAGCTTCCTATGTCGGAAGTGATTATTCTGTCAATCTCATCACCGTCATCACATTCCGTACGCCACATTGGCACAACAACTTCTTTTTCGTAATCATTATTATTTATAACAACAACCATCTTATTATCCTTATCCCATCTACCGTAGCACATCAAGCCGTAGTCCATGAAAAGGTAGCTTGTTGAGCCTGTTGAAAGGCAAGGATATTTTTTACGAATTTTAATCATAGCTTTATAGAAATTCAAAATTTCCATATCTTCTCTACCCCAAGGGTAAGTCCTTCTGTTATCAGGGTCTGTCCAACCCGTCATACCGGCTTCATCACCGTAGTATATGGTGGGTGCGCCCACCCAAGTCATTTGGAAAGCTATAGCTTCTTTCATTATACCCTTATTTATGCCTATATCGGCATCATGCGCACCGTTTGTGTGGAGTCTGCCCGTTTTTCTGTTTGTTCTTGTCAAAAACCTTGAATGGTCATGATTTGAAAGTTGGTTCATTGAAACGGTCAAACTCTGGTAGCTGAAACGTGACATAAAATATCTCATTGATGCTTCAAAAGCACCTGCATTGTTGTATTTTTGGTCATCGGCTGATTCACTGTGCTTTTCCATACCCGTCAAGAACCACGTAAGCGGTTCCATAAAGGCATCATAGTTCATTACCGTATCCCACTGGTCACCCATCAGCCAATCCTTCGGGTCACCATAGTGTTCGGCAAGTATAATAGCTTCGGGGTTAGCCTCCTTAACAGCCTTTCTGAATTCACGCCAGAACTGCATATTAAACTTTTTGCTAAAGCCCAAGTCGGCAGCTACATCAAGTCGCCAGCCATCGGCATTAAACGGAGGTGAAACCCATTTTCTGCCGACTCCCAAAATATAATCACAAAGTTCTCTTGACCCCTCAAAATTGAGCTTTGGGTGGTTTGAATGACCCCACCAGCTATCGTAGGAATTATTACCCGGCCAGTGATTTTCGTGCCATTTGAAAAAATCGTGATATTGACTGTTTTCGGAGGAGTAAGCGCCTACGGGATAACCGTTTCTTTCATAGAAACCCTCTCTGTCAAGCCACTTGTTGAATGCTCCGCAATGATTGAAAACACCATCCAATATAATCTTTATACCGTTTTGGTGTGCAATTTCAATCAGCTTTATCATGAGAGCATTGCTCGCCTCCAAATTTTCCTTATCGGTTGTTCTTATCATATACATTTCGGCAAATGTATTATCCGTTGAACCGTTTTCAAGCGGCTTACCACCGTCATTTATAATCACACCGTAATGCGGGTCAACACTGTCATAATCCTGTATATCGTACTTATGATTACTCGGTGATACAAAAATCGGATTGAAATATATGGCATCTATGCCCAAATCCTTGAGGTATGCCATCTTGTCTATAACGCCCTGCAAATCACCACCGTAGAAATTACACACGTCCAAGTTTTCAAGAGGTGCATCCCAATCATCTATATGCTTTGCACGAGTGCCGAGATAAGCATACTCATTATTTACAACATCATTTGATTTATCGCCGTTATAAAAACGGTCAACATAAATCTGGTACATAACCGCACCCTTTGCCCAATCCGGTGTTTTGAAACCCGGCAGCACAACAAAATTAAAATCCGGATTAATATCGTTCGTCACGCCCTGCTTATTGTAATAGTATCTTCTGCCATCCCTGCGAATAATGTAGTAATAATTTATTTTTTCATCGCCCACAACAAGATTGCACGTGTAAAAGTCAAAACGGCTGTTCTCCTTTGGAGGACATTTATCCATTTTGACATAACTGCTACCGTAGTGCAGAAAAACCATATCCGTATTATCCTTTGCAACCCTTATCCTGAAAGTAACTTTGTCTCCCGGTTCGGGTGCTGCCGGCGTACGATAATTTTCGGTCTCATCGGCAAAAACAGCATCTATGTTCAAATAATTAAACTCCATTTTTTTAAGGAAGGCTATTCGTTCAATAAAATCAAACTCATGCGAGAAAAATCTGCCATCCATTCTATCATCCCCTCAATCTACAAAGGTAAAACCGTATTCTTATATGATATTATTGCAATTGGAAGCTTATCATATTTACGCAACACCACTATAAATTAAAAACCTATATATTTATATAATAATATCATAATTTAAAATAGTCAAGTGAAATATGTTAAAAAATTAAATTGTAATATTTTAAACACCTTATTGTAACAAAAAAAGCGTCATCCGCAAAGAGATGACACTTATTTTATATTTGCGATATGATTTTATTTTACTGTTTCTTTTCCACGTAAGCATAATCATATTTATAGTTTCTCTTATACTGATATGAACGCTTTGAGCCCATGTCACGCATTTGATTTATAACCACGCCGAGTATCTTACTTCTTGCAAAGCTCATACTGTCTATTACCCTGTTTACATCCTCGTAAGTTGTGGCATTCTGCTTTGTAACCAACACAAGACCCGCTGTCAGTTTTGAAAGCACAAGTGCATCACTGACCACATTTATAGGTGCCGTGTCAACTATTACATAGTCATACATCTTTGATATTTTTTCCAAAAGCTCCACCATGTTATCGGAGTTTACAAGTTCCGACGGGTTCGGCGGTATAGGACCCGCCGTTATCACATCAAGACCCGTACAAGTTGTGTGGTTTATTGTTTCATCCACCTTGCTCATTCCACCCAAAAGTGTGGAAAGACCGACTTTGTTATGAAGTCTGAACAGCTTATGCTGTGTCGGTCGTCTCATATCCGCATCTATTATAACAACACTTGAACCGCTCTGTGCCATTGAAACCGCTATATTGCCGCTGGTGGTTGATTTTCCGTCACCGGACACGGGGCTGGAAACAAGGAATATATTACTCTTTTGCGTAGCAAGGGCAAAAGTGATATTTGTCTTTAATGTATTATAGGCTTCGGTTACAATAAAAGGCACCTCAACATCCAGTATGGTTGCTCTTTCAAGCCTCTCATTTCTTTCATTTGTATCCTTGCCAAACATCCTTTTCAACTTTATTGTAAGTCTGTTATTTTTCATTTTTTTCCTCACCCTTTCCTATTAAGTCATAGCTGGGTATTTCACCGAGTACGGGAAGATCTATTCTGTTCTTGAATGCATCACCGTTAGTAAGTGTATTATCCATAAAGTAAATCAAGAACACAATTGCAAGTGCAAGCACAAAGCCGGCAACAAAGCCAACAGCCGTATTCTTTTTCACATTGGGACCGGATGGTAATTTCGGAACCTTGACCTTACCTATAGGTTCAACCGAACCGGCACCTATTACCCTGATTATGGTTTCGGGTGCAATTTCCGTTATATAAGAACAAATCTCGGCTGAAAGCTTCGGGCTGCCCGTTGTTACACTCACCTTAAGTATTTCGGTTTCTTCAACCGCACTGAAATCTATACACTTTTTTATGCAATCGGTAGACGGCATAAGCTCATCATTATCATTGAGTGAATAATCTATGAATCTTGAAAGATCCGCCTGATCGTATGCTTCATTAAGTCTTTCGGATATGTTATCCATAACCACTTCATCACTCAAAATTATTCTGTAAGTATCAACAAGCTGTTGAGATGCGTTTACATCGGATATATTTACGGAATCCGATATACCGCTTGTGTATGTGTTGTTTGTTACATAAAGAGATACAGATGATGTATATTGATATGGCAAAGCAAGCTTTGTGAAGAAAAATGCCACTACCGCACAAACTATTGCACAAATTATGATATAGCCCGATTTGCTCAAAAACACATCAAACAATTCCCTGAGATCTATCTGAATATTGTCCTTGTCTTCCATAATTACGCTCCTTAATTGTATGGTCTTATCCTGTTACCTTTTTGTAATTTATTGTGTTGTTTCCTGTGTTGTTTCCTGTGTTACCGCATCGGTGCCGCTTTGTTCCTCCAAAGCTTCTTCTTCCTCCTGCTCGGCAAGAGACTCAACGGGTGCATAGCTGCCCGATACTATACTGCTTTCAAGACCTATTGCCTGCTTACATTCCTCGCTGACAATAAGCTTGTAGCTTGTGTTGCGTGATACCTCCAGTTCGGACGGAGAAGTGCCCTCAAGCACCTTAGCCGCCATATTGCCGGAAATTTTTCCCAGCTCCTTGTAATCCACAACAACGGTTGCCAAACCGTATTTTTCAAGCATACCCTCATCACCCACTATAACGGGCATCCTTGCTTTTTCACAAAACTGCTTTATAACATCCATGCAGTTGTATACAATAGGGTCTGATGGTATATATATCGCATCGTAAGCACCTATTATGTTATACATATCCTGTTCGGCATCTCCCTCGTAGGTAATGGGTTTAAATGAATACACAATGCCGAATTCCTTGCACTTCACAGCAGCCCTGTTTGCCTGTGCCACCGAATTTTCATCGTTGTTGTTATACACTATGGCAACGTTGCCCGCCTGAGGCAACATTTCGTGCAGAAGTGAAATCTGCTCTTCCACGGGTATACTATCCGATGTACCGGTTATATTTGCCGCTGTCAAAGACGATTTTTCAAAATCCGTAACAGCTGTTGCAACTATCGGGATATCCTGTGTTTTCTGTGCCACCGCTTCGGCTGCACCACCGGAAAGTGCAAAAATAAGGTCCTTTTTATCGAAAACCAATTTTGTCGCATACTTGTCTCTTTTTGATAAATCATTTTCACAGTCGTAAAAATCGATTTTTATATTTTCTCCATCCTTGTATCCCGCTTCGGACAGTCCCTCCAGAAAGCCCTCGTAAGCCTCATCAAGCTCTGTGCAAGATGCCTGTTCCAACACGCCCACTTTATATGTTTTGGAATTCACATTGCAACCCGAAAACATAACCGAAAGACATACCAGAACCGATGCTTTCAAAAATATCTTTTTCATTTTAAGCTCCTCACATTACATACCGTCATGAACTATCTCCAGTGCACGATAAAGCCTATCCGCACTGATTTGACCCGGTGCTGATGCTTTGAGTGCACAGCCGAAAGTGATTGCCGAACCGAAAGCTTCACCGCTCAAACGACTTATAAGTCCGGTACCTCCCATAGACATTGTAACCAAAGGCACATTACTTTTTTCATAAACAGCCGCCGTAGCATACAACAACCTTGCCACATCCGTTTTGCCCTTTGGCATAACGGCTATCTTGCAAATATCGGCACCTTTTTCCTCCATAACGGTAAGTCTTTGTATTATCTCTTCCGTAGGTGGTGTTCTTTCAAAATCATGATTTGACATTATCACCTTAACACCCGCTGCCCTTGCAGCCGTTATTATTTCATCGGTGAAATTTTCCGCAAGAAACAACTCAACATCAATCATATCGGCTATACCGCTTTTTATGATATCAAAACAAAGTTCCTTGTATTTATCTTGCGTTATATCACACTCACCGCCCTCCGCCTTGGAACGAAATGTAACAAGCAACGGAACATCTCCCAGTTCTTTTCTGAGCGCCTCACCTGCCTTGCGAAGTGCCTCATTATCAAAAACCTCCGTAAAATGGTCAATGCGCCATTCCACCATATATGCGGGTATATTTTCAGCCGCCGCTGTGACATCACCTGCTTGGTTAATCACATCATTCATGCCTCTGCCGACAATCGGCAGACATATAACAGGCATATTCCCACCTATTTCAACATTGCGGATACTGACTTTCTGCATCTGCAAATCTCCTCTCGGTAAATTATAAACATAATACATAGGTATTGTATCACAAAATATAGCTTAACACAACACAAATTTTCACAAAAATCACACAAAATAACAAAAAAGCGACTGTGCTTTGACAACACGCCAAAACACAGCCACACAGAAAACTTATTTTTTTAGCCGATATTTATGTCAAGAAATTATAATCAAAGCCCGTTTTTTTGATTTTAGTTACAATTTAAATCCATATTTTTCCGTTTTTTTTCATAATTTTGAAAAAAGACTTGATATTGTGTCATTTTAAGGTTAAAATGTAAATATAGATACAAGAGTAAAGTACAAAATTCACAATTTTTGAGGTGTTATTATGGCAAACATATCCGGCAAGAAAAAGCAAAGAAGGGGAAGCAACTCGTCTGTTGTTATTATAGTTGTGCTCATCATAGGTCTGCTTGTGGGCATAGAGAGTTTCAGCATAAGCTACAATTACATGATGGCGGACGAAGCACTGACAGAGGACAGTGCCGAAAGTCTTTTTTCCGCAAACAGAGTGCTTGAAAATGCACAGGCAAATCTTATAGGTGCGGATTTGGATGGTGTTGTAAAGGAAATCGATACACAAAGCAAGGAAATAACATTCCTTAATCTTAAGGCGAACACAACAATTTCGCTCAAAGTAAACGGCGACACTAAATATCCCGAAAACAAGACATTTGAAAATTATATGGTAGGTGATATAGTCACCTATGTATATGATAAAGATAAAAACATTACGGAGCTTAAATCCTGTGCCGATGCATGGGAATATTCAGATCAGGATGCAAGTGTGAACACTAAGGCTAACCTCATCAAATTCGGTGAAAACGCCGCAACAAATGCCGGCAAAAGCTTCAAATATGCCGACGGCTTAACCACTGTAAGATATAAGGATAAATACATGGGCTTCGGCGATATATCAAGCATAGACTACGTAACCGTGCGTGGCTACGGCGGCAAGGGTGATGCCAAGAACAAGCCTAAAAAAGTATATTCAATTGAAATAACAAAGGGACATGGTCAGCTTGTGCTGCAAAACTACAACAGCATTATAGACGGTAAACTCAGCATAGGTGATGCAACCTACAATCTTGCCGACCAGAACAAATACGAGCTTATGGAAGGCTCCTACACAATAAAAATAACAAGTTCCAACAGAGTGGATTGGATGAAAGAAGTCAATATTTCACCTGCCGCACCATGCACACTTGATCTTTCCAAGATTGAGGAAAAAATGGGTAATCTTGTTGTTGTACCGAATGTTTCCGATTGCAACATATATGTTGATGACAATCCTATAGAGGACGGCGAGCAATTGCAACTCGGCTACGGCGAGCACAAAGTCACTGTCACAAAGCAAGGCTACACAACCTATTCCGAAAAGGTTATGATAGATAAGGATAATGTAACTCTTACCGTTAATATGGTTATAAAGCCTAAACTCGGTACTGTATATATCACTGTCAGCCCGTCAAAGGCAGCTGTTTACGTAGACGGCAAGAAGATAGGCACAGGTTCGACAAAAACCGAAGTTGAGGTTGGTCAGCATACAATCACAGCTAAGGCAGACGGCTTTACAACCGACGGCAGAACCGTCAATGTGACCTACGAGGGTGAAACGGTTGAGTGCGGTCTTGTGCTTACACCATCAAAGACGGTTGAAAAAGAAGTAATACCGAGCACAAGAACAGAGCCTGCAACACAGGCTACAACAAAGCAAACAAGTGCTCCCGCAAAACAGCAGCCGACAACAACGGCGCCTGCAACAACACAACCCGAGGTTATACAGGATATACCTGCCGATTCGGGTGTAAACGATGCAGAAAAAAATGATATTTACAGTGAATAATATTTGAGGTGAATAAGCTATGAAAAAAAATAAGCTTTCAACAAAAGATATTCAAAATGCAATTTCCGACAAATCATCTGTCGCAAGCGAGATTATAAAGGATAAGAAAAAGACCGACGGTCTTATCAAAAAGGCACTTGCCACTATGGAAAAAGTGCCCGGCATAGGTAAGTATGTGGACGAAATAAAATATATGTGTGCCATGGTAAGAGATTACGTAAAACGTGACTACACCGAGGTTAAACTTTCAACCGTGATTGCCGTGGTTGCCGCATTGGTATACCTTGTTTCACCTGTGGATATAATACCCGATTATATCCCGATTGTGGGATACCTTGACGATATGGCGGTTCTTGCCTATGCCATAAAGGCAACATATAAGGAAATTGAAGCCTACAAGCTTTGGAGAAATATGCAAAATCTTAAGGCTGAAAATGCAATTGAAGAAAACTTCGAGGATATAGGCAACCTGCAAGAAGCCGATGAAACCGCAGATTCCGATGATGTACAGCTTGAACCGGATAAATTTGAGCAAGTTATATCAAACGGAAATGAAGAGGACTGGGATGCCGGTGCTTACGACGACGGTGCAGACGAATAATATTAAAAAAATAATTTTTCCGACAAACAGCCCCCGATGCACACCGGCATCGGGGGTTGTTGTATATAGCAATTATAATTTTTTATTTTTATCAAACATCATTTTCAGCTCAGATATTCCTCCAACCGCTGCAAGTAAAAACACAGGTGTGTAATTAAGAAGATATCGTGATCTGGTTTCCCAAAGCATAAAAAACAGTATAACACCGAAAATTGTGACGTGCAAAAGGAAATCCTTGTCCTTATTTTTATCATTTATACCCTTGTAAATACCAAACAGCCACAGCATAAACATGGTTGTGCCGAATATTTTCGTATATGCCGAAAACTTTGAAAAATATTTGCCCGTTTCGAGCACAACTTCAAAAAGCAAACCCCTGTTTCTGCACCACTCCATGTGGTTATTTTGTATATATCTGTTGTCGGCTAAAACATTTGCTATTTTGTTGACCTCAAACTCAACAAAATTATCCACTGAACCGTATGAACGCACTCTGTTTTTTATCTCCTCAATCTGTGCCGCCTTTTTTTCAGCCCTTGACGGAAAAGAATTTGAAAATTCAAAATCCTCCTGTCTGTATCCTCCGTCACCCTTAAGTGCCATCATTACCCAATGTGTAAAGGGCATATTCAAGCTGTCGTATTCCTGCGTATCTACCCATTTGGATTTTTGAAAAATCACATTCCAACTGCCGAAAACCACTGCTGTCACACCCAAGCACAAAGCAACACTGCACAGTGTTTTCTTATTTATTTTGCTTGTGAATATATCGAGCAAAACCGCAACAAAGGCAATAACCACACTTGCTTTAATCAGCACACCTATGCCAACAGCAAGTCCCATGAGGGCATAATACACGTATTTGCGATACCCACTTGCTTTTGAAGCACATATATAAAGCAGAATAATCAATATCGGATACGGTATGGAAAGCGAATCGGTATAAAATCTGTAAGCGTGTATGTAGTACGGCACAAACACAGCGGACATAAGAACAAAAATCACACTTCCAAAATTACCGTAAAGCTTCTTTGCCGTCAACGTTCCGACTGCAACAGCAGCATCGATACAAAAAACATTGAGTAAAATTCCCGCATATAATGCCGTATCGGAATACACATCAATGCCGAATGAAGTCACAATTTTATAATACACGGTCAAAAAACAGAGATAAAAGTAATTGTTATTGTATATTACAAAATAATCGTTGTAGGACTTAGCCGCAAACCAAGAAAACTCATCGCCTTTTACCGCAACAGTCCTTACGTGTCCCTTGCTTATGATATCCTGCATACTTTGATACACAACACCCCAATCGGTTTTAGGGTCAGAAATCATATAAAAGCCGATAAGAACAAGCCCCACCGTCATTAAAAGTATAACAAATACGGAAAACAGGAAAATGAAACGCCCCGATAACCTGTTTATCTTATCGGCAAAAAACCGACCGATAAAAGCCGCAATCGCAACACTCAAAGCGGAGAAGAAAACAACGGTCACTCGCTTATCGTAATACGATATCACATCAATAAGAAGAATTGCAAAAAATACAAAATATAACTTCAAAAACCAATCTTTTAACTTAATCATTTTACGTCCTCGCTTGTATATCTAATTGTATATCTAATTATATATATAATATCACACTAGTTATATTACTGTCAAGAAATTATAATAAAGATGCGTTTTTGCAAACGGGAGTTTTTTCATCATAATCATTTTTCAAAACACCTGTGAGTGCATCTGTGAGAAATGAAACACTTGCCGAATATGAAATCAGTCTTGCAACTTCTTTTCCGTTTTTAAGAATAAGTATTTCATCACCATTTTGAACATATTGCAGATATTGTCCGAAATTATTTTGTAATTCGGTATCGGTTGCAGTAATCATAATAAAACCTCCCTATCATTGATGTTAAAATAAGTATACTTTATTTTATACTGTTTGTCAATTTAAAGGGTATATAAACGTAAACGAAAACTATCATAAAAAACAACCATACGTCAAGAACCCCGATGTTGACGTGCATCGGGGTTCTTGAAAAAAAATATGTTTATATACAGTAGTCAAAATTCTGACTATCTACCTTTTCATCATCAATAATATCTTTAATGGTAATATCGTCCATATAGTCATTTATTGCCTTATAAAGACCGTCCCAGAACTTACAGAGCAGGCCCTTATCTTCAATATAATCATCTGTTATTTCGCCCTCTACGGCACGGATTATACAGCCGAGAGTATATTCATCGGACTTTTTTGAAAGGCGATAGCCGCCTCTTGAACCTCTTTGGCTCTTTACAAGACCTGCCTTGCAAAGTACGCTTACAATCTGTTCCAGATACTTAACCGATATATCCTCATTTTCGGCAATTTCTTTCATAGTTAAAATGCCGTTACCCTCATTTTTGGCAAGGGCAAGCATTAATATGATTGCATATATTGTCTTTTTTGATACCTTCATATTTATCTTCCCTTTCTATATTGAGCACATAAGAAGTGCTTAGCTTTCCATCTTCACTGCTTTGCTTGCGGAATTTGCCGCTATTGCGCCGTCCGCTGCCGCTGTTATCATCTGTCGTAAATTTTTGACACGGCAATCACCTGCCGCATACACGCCTTTTTTGCTTGTGCAAAGATTTTCATCGGTTATGATATAACCGCTTTCATCAAGTTCAAGTATATTATTCAAAATTACGGTTTGAGGTGCAAGACCGACTGCAACAAACACGGCATCTGTTTTTATTTCGCCCTTATCGGTTACAAGCTTTTCCACACCGTCACCGCCCGCTACCTCTAAAGGCACGGCATTATATACAACTTCTATGTTATCCTTTTTCTGTACTCTTTCCACCAAGGTGCTATCCGCACGCAATTTATCACGGCGGTATATGATATACACCTTTTTGCAAATATCGGAAAGATAGAGTGCTTCACCCACAGCGGAGTTACCGCCACCGATTACCGCAACTGTGCCATCCTCAAAAAATGCACCGTCGCATACGGCACAGTATGAAACACCCATACCGATAAAGTCCTCCTCACCCTTGAAACCTGCATGCTTATGGCTTGCACCGAGGGCGAGAATGACAGTTTTTGTTTCATATACGTTTTCGGCACAGGTTATTTTTTTGATTGCGCCGTCAAGCTCCAAGCTTTGGACCTCGTCATATACAAGCTCGGCACCCGTTGCTTCGGCTTGCTCACGTACCTTTTCGGAAAGGTCGTAACCACTGCCCACAAAACCGGGGTAGTTTTCCACCATATCGGCAAGCACCGCTTGACCGCCACACTGTTCCTTTTCAAGCACCAGTGTTTTAAGACCTGCTCTCGCCGTATAAACCGCCGCAGTAAGTCCGGCAAGACCACCACCGACTATAACGCAATCATACATATAACCAATACCTCCCTTGAAAACTTTTTTATCGAAAAAGAAAGCACTTTTGCCTTCGGCAAAAGCAAGCCTTCGGCTTGCCGACCACTTTGTCGGTGCGTAGTTTTCAAACTTTCAAAAATCTCTTTAAGCAACACGGACGCTGTCCGTACCTGCAAGGGACTTTCAGCCCCTTGATCCCGACCAGCCTTTAAAAAGGCTGGAGCGAAACTTTTATTTCGGCTTCGCCGTGCTTCATCGAACTTTGATGTTGCGATATAACTTAAAGTTCAAAATTTTATATTTTTTTATTCCGTCACCGGAAATTCTTTATTTACATAATCGAGTGCTTGTTTGAAGTCTGCAATCAAGTCCTCGATATCCTCTATACCCACGCTAACACGTATCAAGTCGTCGTATACGCCGGCTTTTGCCTGTATGGCTTCGTCGCTATGGGCGTATATTGTTGAAGATGCGTGGATGACGAGTGTTTTTGTGTCACCTATGTTTGTTATGTTTATGGCGTACTTAAGCTTATTTATGAAGGCATAAGCACGTTCCTTTGAGTAAAGGCGGATAGTGAATAAGCCGCCGCCCTTGCCGCCGAACTGGCTGTTTGCCAAGTCGTACCATGGGCTGGACTTAAGCATTGGGTAGTTTACGGAGCGTACACCCTCAAGGCCTTCAAGTGCCTGTGCGAGTGCTAAAGCGTTCTCGCAGTGTCTGCCCATACGAAGCTCAAGTGTCTCCATACCGAGTGAGTTATAATAAGCGTTCATTGGGCTTAAGCAAAGACCGAAGTTACGGAATACGTCGTCTCTGAGTCTTATGCCGAAAGCCAATTTACCGAACTTTGTGTAAGCTGACATTGCGGGGTATCTCTCCACTGTCCACTTAAACTTACCGCCGTCTGTTATTACGCCGCTTATGGAGTTACTGCTACCGTTTATATACTTTGATGAGGAGTTGATTATAATATCCGCACCAAGCTCTATACCCTTAATAAGACAGACGGTTGCTGTTGTGTTATCGAGGATGAAAGGCAGGTCATAGCTATGTGCAAGCTCTGCGGCTTTCTTAACATCGGTAACATCAAGCTTTGGGTTGCCTATTGTTTCGGCAAATACCGCTCTTGTCTTATCTGTTACGGCTTTCTTCATTTCCTCTTCCGTGATATCTTCAACATACACGGTTTTAACACCGAACCTCTCCAAGTCCCTGAAAAGGTCGATTGTGCCGCCGAAGATGGATGCCTTTGAGATTATCTCGTCACCTGCACTCAAAATATTGAGGAAGGTAGCCGCTATTGAGGACATACCGGAGGATGTGGCAACGGATGTCACACCGCCCTCCAGATATGTAATTCTGTTTTCGAATGATGTCACTGTTGGGTTGCCTACTCTTGTATATATAAAACCGGGAGCGGCATTGTGACAAATCTTATCTATTTTCTCGGCTGTTTCCTGACCGAAAGCACTTGCTTGATAAATCGGTACAAGGGTTGAGCCTGTGTTCTTATCCCCGGAAAAATTACCGTGGAGTAATGCAGTATTCATATTCATTGGTAAGTCACTTCCTTACAGCATACCGTCGCACTCAGCCTGTTCGTAATCGATAAGCTCGTGGATAGTCGGATTCTCACCGCAGATAGGGCAATCCTTTACCTTATGCGGCAACTTAATACTTCTAAACTCCATTGTGAGTGCATCGTAAGTAAGGAGTGTACCTGTAAGAAGCTTACCTACGCCAAGGATATACTTAATAGCCTCCATAGCCTGTAAACTACCGATTACACCGCCCATAGCACCGATAACACCTGCCTGCTTACAAGTAGGCACTGCGTCCTTCGGTGGTGGATTCTTGAATACACAACGATAACATGGACCTTCACCCGGTACATAAGTCATAAGCTGACCTTTAAATCTGATGATACCTGCGTGTGAAAAAGGCTTCTTAGCCATTACACAAGCATCATTGATAAGGAACTTCGCAGGGAAGTTATCCGTACCGTCAATGATGAAGTCATAGTCCTTTATAAGATCCATAATATTATCCGCACCAACAAAAGTACGGTATGTGATTACCTTAACATCGGGGTTCATAGCCTCCATACTCTCCTTAGCGGAAAGTACCTTTGCCTTGCCCACATCCTTTGTTGCGTGTATAATCTGGCGCTGGAGGTTAGATAAATCAACCTCATCCGCATCGGCTATACCTATTGTGCCGACACCTGCTGCCGCAAGGTACATAGCAACAGGCGCACCAAGTCCGCCTGCACCTATGATAAGCACCTTAGCATCAAGGAGCTTCTTCTGTCCCTTAACACCAACTTCTTTAAGTATGATGTGTCTTGAATATCTCTCTATCTGTTCATTTGAAAATGCCATTATCTGCTACCTCCACCCATGAAATAGAGGAACTCCAAAACATCGCCGTCTTTGAGTGTTGTAGCCTCAAACTCTCTTGCGCTTAAAAGCTCGTCATTTACAGAAGCTGTTACATATTCCGGATTTTCAACATCCTCTATCTTAACAAGCTCTGCAA
>CAZUXS010000048.1:0-14205 GCA_964624605.1 uncultured Lachnospiraceae bacterium
TGTAAATAAAAGTATACGCTAAAACGGTGTAAAAAGCAATACCTTAAAAATTGGAACCTTTTTTATCGAAAAAGAAAGCAAGCCTTTAAAAAGGAAAAGCACTTTTGCCTTGCGGCAAAAGCAAGCCTTTGGCTTGCCGCCCATTTTGGCGGTGCGTACTTGACCTAAACTTTCAAATTTTGGGGGTATAAATTTATTTTTATATTTCTCTTATTGCTTTACGTACCGGTAATATAAAAGTAGGTGATACGGACAGTTCATCAACGCCGTAGGAGAGGAAAGTTTTTGTCAATGAAGTATCCGAACCGAGTTCGCCGCAGATGCCTACCCATATACCGGATTTATGTGCGTTTTCGACTACCGTTTTTATGGAACGCAGTACGGCGGGGTGGTGGGGGTTATTTATATTATCAAGCTTGGAGTTTTGTCTGTCAATGGCGAGTATATATTGAGTGAGGTCGTTTGTGCCTATGCTGAAAAAATCGGATTCCTTTGCAAGCTCTTCACTCATTATAACGGCGGCTGGGGTTTCAATCATTATGCCCTGTTCTATGCTGTGGTTGAAAGCACTGCCCTCGGCTTCAAGCTCGTTCATTACGGAGTTGACAAGCTCCTTTATCTTTATTACCTCATCAACCGAAATTATCATAGGGTACATAACCGATATATTGCCAAAGGCACTTGCACGCAGTATTGCACGGAGCTGTGTGCGGAATATATCGGGGCGGTCAAGGCAAATTCTGATTGCACGATAACCCATTGCGGGGTTATCCTCCTTGCCTAAGTTAAAATACGGGACTTGCTTATCCGCACCTATATCAAGTGTGCGGATGATAACACGCTTTTTGCCCATTGTTTCGGCTACTTTTTTATATGCGGCAAACTGCTGTTCCTCTGTGGGGAAGGTATCGGAGTTCAGATAGAGGAATTCACTTCTGAAAAGTCCTATACCCTCGGCATCGTTTTCAATCACGTGGGCAAGGTCTGATATATTGCCTATATTGGCATAAAGGTGCACTTTTTGACCGCTTTTTGTGATTGTTTCTTTACCACGCAGTGTTTTCAAAAGTTTATGCTTTTCCTCGTCCTCGGCTTGAAGTTTACGATATTTTTCCATAGTCGGCTCATCGGGTTCGACTATGAGTATGCCGTTGTAGCCGTCAACAATTGCTTGTTTGCCGCTGAAAGATTCATCGGTTTTAATGCCCGTGAGGGCGGGGAGGTTCATGGTTCTTGCGAGTATTGCGGTGTGGGAGTTGGTTGAACCCTGTTCCGTCACAAAGGCAAGGAGTTTGTTTTTATCAAGCTGAATAGTTTCGCTCGGTGCCAAGTCCGTTGCCGCCAGAATACAGTTATCGCTAAGCTTTAGAGATGAGTTGCTGCCGATAAGTTTATCTACTACCCTTTCGGATATATCTTTCATATCATCGGCTCTTGCTCTGAAATAATCGTCATCCATATTGGCAAACATCTCGGAAAAATCGTCACCCGTTTTTGCCACCGCATACTCGGCATTGACGGATTGCCCCTCTATTTTATTCCTTACACCGTCGTTGAAGTCATCATCTTCAAGCATCATTGAATGTACCTCAAATATGGCGGCGTTATCCTCACCGACTTCCCGAACCGCCTTTTCATAAAGCTCGTTAAGCTCGGCTATGGCGGCTTTTTTAGCCGATTCAAAGCGTTCAAGCTCGGCTTTGGTATCGGCTATTCTAATGCGGCGTACCTGTTGCTTTACTTTTGAATTATATATTATTTTACCTATGGCAATACCTCTGAATATTGCCTTGCCGTTATATATATTCATATTTATAAATTACCCTTCAAAAATTCCTCAATTTCATTTGCCGCCTGTATTTCATCATCGCCCTCTACTGTAACGGTGATTTGAGTGCCTTTTTTGGCACCCAAGCCCATAACGGACATAAGTTTTGTTGCCTCGGCACTTTTGCCGTTGGCGGATATTGTTATTTTTGATGAGAATGTTTTTGCCGTTTTGGCGAGTGCTCCGGCAGGTCTTGCGTGTATACCTATATCATCTGTTATAACATAATTGAAAGTTTGCATTGTTTAAGCCTCCTATTTTATTTCGATTATTTTATCGCCTATGCGGCCGGTTGTTTTTTCAGTTGGGTGTACAGATGAAAAATCGTCCGTATTGGTAACGATAACGGGGGTTACGGTTGGGTAGCCCGAATTTTGTATACCATTAAGGTCGGCTTGCATAAGCAGGTCACCCTTGTGTATCTCAGCGCCGTTTTCCACCTTCACATCAAAGTATCTACCGCCCAGTTTCACAGTGTCTATACCTACGTGAATGAGGAGTTCAACACCGTCTTTTGACACAAGCCCTATTGCGTGCTTTGTGTCGTACACCATTTCAACCTCGCCGTCAAATGGTGCAAAAACCTTGCCGTCACTTGGCTCTATGGCAACACCATTGCCCAACATACCCTCCGAAAATACGCCGTCATTAACGTCCTTCAAACTTATGACTTTGCCGTTCATAGGTGAATAAACGGTTGCACTTATATTTTTAATTTCGCTCGGAGTTTTCTTTATTTCAACACCGGTTATTATATCGCTGTCGCTTGCATCGGAGGCAAGATAGTCCTCAAGATTGGATTTTATTACCGTTACACTCGGGCCGTATATAACCTGCACACCGTTGCCCTTGTGAATTACGCCCGATGCACCGGAGGACTTCAAAAGTCCCTCGTCCACAAGCTTCGGATCAAATACGGTTGTACGCAATCTGGTTGCACAGCAATCCACATCACTTATATTTGCCTTGCCGCCAAGTCCCTTTGTGATAAGTGCCGATACGGCATCGCCCGTATTATCCTTGTTTTTCCTTGCGTCCACATCGGCACGGGTATAAAGCTTTGTTTCGCCCTCGTCCGCATCTCTGCCGGGAGTTTTGAGGTTAAGCTTTGTAATGAGGAATGTGAAGAGGAAGTAATACACAATAAAGTATACAACACCTATAATCACTACCCAAAGCCAGTTTGTTTTGGCATTTCCGGGGAGTATGCCGAAAAGGAAGAGGTCAATGATACCGCCCGAAAACGTCATACCCACACCAACATTAAATATGTGCATGAGCATATAGGATAAGCCTGCGAACACACAGTGTATGCCGTAAAGCAACGGCGCAACAAAGAGGAAAGTAAATTCCAAAGGCTCGGTAATGCCCGTGAGCATGGATGTGAGCGCCGCAGAAAGCAGGAGAGTGCCAACCGTTTGCTTCTTTTCGGGCAGTGCACATTTATACATTGCAAGTGCCGCACCCGGCAAACCGAATATCATAAGAGGGAACTTGCCGCTCATGAACCTTGTTGCAGATACCGCAAAACGTGTGCAGTTGGGGTCGGCAAGTTGTGCAAAGAATATATTCTGCGCACCCTGTATGAGCTGACCGTTTACCTCCATTGTGCCACCCAGTGCCGTCTGCCAGAAAGGCAGGTAAAAAACATGGTGCAAGCCAAAAGGTATAAGAAGTCGCTCCATAAATCCGTAAAAAAGAGTGCCCACATAACCCGATTTCATAACAAGACTGCTGACAGAGGATATTGCAAGACCGACATACGGCCAAATGAAATACATTAATATACCGACTATCACATAAACAAGAGAGCTTATAATAGGCACAAATCTTGTACCGCCGAAGAAAGAGAGCACCTGCGGCAATTCGATTTTATAGAACCTGTTATGCAACGCCGCAACACCCAAACCGACTATAATGCCGCCGAACACACCCATATTAAGTGAGGTGATACCCATAACATCGCCGTAGGAATTGGCGGCAAGTATACCGTTGGCAACCAAGTTTTCACAAGCTTCGGCGGCTGTATCACCGCCACCGTTTATGAGCAACATAGTGCTTAGTGCCGTGTGCATTATAAAAAACGCAATAGCCGCCGAAAGCGCCGCCACTTCTTTCTCTTTCTTTGCCATACCGATAGCAACACCGATTGCAAATATAAGCGGCAGATTGGTGAAAACGGAGTTGCCCGCCTCACTCATTACATAAAGCACGGAATAAACAGCCGTGCCCGACCCCATGATACGCATTAAGCCGTAGGTTTCAAGCATTGTTGTGTTGGTGAATGAACTGCCGATACCCAGTAACAAGCCCGCAACGGGTAGGAGCGCTATAGGCAGCATAAAAGACCTGCCCACTCGTTGCAGTATACCGAAAATTTTATCCTTCATATTAAAAACAGACCTCCTTTGTGCTGTGTTTGAAGATATTCTATCGCTTTATAGTTTATTACGGATGCGGTATTTTTATACAATCTTGGGACGAAATTATTATTTTGTTAAAATCATAAATTTGTAATGGATTTTTCGGGGGATTGGTGGTATAATGGACTTAAGTGTATGTAGTTATAAATATAGGACCGTTGAGAACTAGAGTGTTTCTTTGAAACCTTTTTTCTATCGTAAAAAAGGTTTCAAGCTTCCAAAAAATACTCTTGGAGCAATAGTGGGACGCTGTCCCACACCCTGCCCTCCTTTTGAAAAAGGAGGGGCGAAAACTTTTCTATCGGCTTCGCTGGGCGTTAGTCGAAGTGAGGAGGTTAAACCCTCCGAAAAGCGTTAGCTTTTCGGAAGTAAAGTTTAGGTCCAGCCTCGCACCGACAAAAATGGTCGGCAAGCCGAAAGGCTTGCTTTTGCCAAAGGCAAAAGTGCTTTTAATTTTTAAAGGCTGGCGGGGAGGTGGGGCAGAGCCCCACGGTCTTAAGAAGGAGAATTTTGAATGAGTATAAAAATCAGCTTTGTTTCTTTAGGCTGTGATAAGAACCTTATCGACAGCGAGATTATGCTTGGATTAATAGACGAGCGAGGCTATATAATAACGAGCAACGATGAAGAAGCGGATATAATAATAATCAACAGTTGCGGCTTTATAATGGACGCAAGTCAAGAGGCTATTGACCGAATTTTAGAGGTAGCCGACCTTAAGGTAAAGGGTAATTGCAAGGGTATAATAGTGACCGGATGCATGGCACAGAGGTATAAAGCGGAGATATTCGAGTCACTGCCCGAGGTGGATGCTGTTGTTGGTACGGGTGACTTTGAACAGATAGGCGAGGTAATAGACCGTATAATACACGGTGAAAAGCAGGTGCAGCTTATAACAGATAAGGAGCATATAATAAGTCCGGAGAATAGTATGAAGCGTATATTGACTACGGCAGGCGGCTTTGGGTATTTAAAGATAGCCGAGGGCTGTGATAACAAGTGTACATATTGCACTATACCGTCTTTAAGAGGACATTATCGTTCACGTACTATGGAGAGCCTTGTGGAAGAGGCACAAATGTTGGCCGATAAGGGTGTGCGAGAGCTTATACTGGTGGCACAGGATACCACTATGTACGGCACGGATATCTACGGCGAGAAGAGCTTGCATACCTTATTACAGAAGCTTGGCGAGATAGAGGGTATACACTGGCTTAGGATATTATACTGCTATCCGGAGAATGTATATGACGAGTTAATAGCCGAGATGAGTGATAACCCGAAGGTACTGCATTATATAGATATGCCTATACAGCACAGCGAGGATAAGATACTTAAGCTGATGGGTAGGCGTAACACACGTGAGGACTTAATTGATGTTATACAGAAGTTAAGAACGGCTATGCCGGATATCTGTATAAGGACAACTCTTATAACGGGTTTCCCCGGTGAGAGTGAGGAGGACTTTAAGGCACAGTGTGATTTCATTGAGCAGGTGAAGTTCGACCGCTTGGGCGTTTTTGCATACTCCAGAGAAGAGGGTACGCCTGCGTATAAACTGCCTAATCAGATAGATGATGAGGTGAAAGAGGAGCGTAAGGACTACTTGCTCAGCTTACAGAAGAACATATCCGCTGAGGTATGTGATAAGTATATAGGCAAGGAGCTTGAAGTAATAGTTGAGGGCAAGATAGACGGCGAGGATGGCGTGTATGCTTCCAGAAGCTATCGTGATTGCTACGAAATAGATGGCTTTGTGTTCTTCAAGAGTGAAGAAGATTTGGTTGCAGGGGATTTTTACACCGTCAGGATAGACGAAGCGGGGGACTATGACCTCGTGGGTACGCTAATTGGCGGAGAAAGGACGGCGGAATAAAAGAAATGAACTTACCTAATAAATTAACACTGTTCAGAGTTGTTTTAATACCGGTATTTCTTGTTTTTTTACTGGCACCGCTTGGTATAGATATGCAGGTGGCGAGGTATATAGCCGTCGGCATATTCTGTGTTGCGTCACTTACGGACTTCTTCGACGGGTATTTGGCGAGGAAGTATAACTTAGTGACTAACTTCGGAAAGTTTATGGACCCGTTGGCGGATAAGCTTTTGGTTTGTTCCGCTATGATAGCGCTTACTTCAATGACGGATGCGGTTGTTGCACTGCCTGTGTGGGTGGTTATACTCATAATAGCAAGGGAGTTTATGATAACAGGCTTTAGAACACTTGCCGCCGAGCAGAATATAGTTATTGCGGCAGGCATTTGGGGTAAGTTTAAAACAACGGCACAAATGCTGATGATAATTGTGTTGTTGCTTAATATAAATAACACGGTATTTAAGGTATTAAGCTATGCGCTTATTGTAATAAGTGTGGTGCTTACGGTTATTTCAGCTGTTGACTACATGGTTCATAACAGCAAGGTTTTGAAGAATTAATTAAGGTTCTGAAAATTGGTGTAGCGTGGGGTATATCGCCCCACACTCCACCGGCTTTTTGAAAGAGGAAGCCTTTGATTTTGCAATTGTATTGCATTTGCAATAAGTCGGGCAATGCTTGGTTGTTTAACTGCCGAAAAGCGAAAGCTTTTCGGGTTTGAAAAGTTTTCGCCAAGCCTTTTTCAAAAGGCTTGCGGAGGGTTGGAGGCAGCGCCTCCAAGGTCTTAAAAAAGGGAGATGGTTTTTATGAAGTCGCATAAGGCACTGGCGGTCTTTGTTGCTTTGGCTCTTTCATTTAATAATGTCAATTTTGTGTATGCCGCAAAAAGCAATACCGCTGCGACTGCAAAAACCGATACGGGTAACGGGGATTTATTCTCCGGTATGACCACCGATGAGCAGAGTGAGGCGGCAGGCGAGTATTTCTCGGAGATAGTCAAGTTTATAAATGATAACTATATCGGGGATAGTGTATCCACTCAAAAGCTGTTGCAAGCCGCTATAAAAGGTATGGCGGGTGAGCTTGATGCGTACAGCGATTATTTGACGGGTGAGGAATATGAGGCTGTTAAGCAAGCCGAATCGGGAAAATATTACAGCTTGGGTATAGATTGTGTGTTCTCCGAGGATGATTACCCGACTGTTGCAGCTATAAATTCGGATAGTCAGGCATCTGCTTTAGGTCTTAGTGTGAATGATAAGATAACAGCTATAAACGGTGTTTCAACCTACGGCATACAAAGCGGTGAGTATACTACGCTCACCACAAGTGCGGAGGCTGCCGATGTTAAGCTGACTTATACGCATAAGAAAAAACTGGATGTGATTAAAGTGCCTATGCTGTTCTTCAAGGTGAAGAGCGTAGAGCGCATAGATATGGCACAGACAGTTAATAAAAATGTACGTGGCGGCTATGAGAATAAGAGTGTGGCGGGTATTAAGATATCCGCATTCTCCGCAGGCACAGCTGATGAGTTTAAGGCTATGATGCGACAGGTGAAGAGCGAGGGTGCAACACGCCTTATACTTGACCTACGTGGCAACACGGGCGGATATGTTGACCAAGCTATTGAGGTGTGTAAGCAGATAGTGCCGGCGGGTATAATAGTGACTGCGATTAATAAAAAAGGCACACAGGTTAAGTATATGTCAACACTGTATACACAGCCGTTTGAGAAAATAGTTGTGCTTGTGGACGGTATGACAGCATCATCTGCGGAGATAGTTGCCTCTGCCTTGCAGGATAGCGGTGCGGCTACCGTAGTTGGTGAAAAGACTTACGGCAAGGGTGTAATGCAGTCGGTAACCGATTTTAACGAGCTTGGTGTGCTTAAAATGACGACCTACGAATACTACACCAGAACGGGAAAGAAAGTCAACGGTGTGGGTGTAACACCGGATGTGTCTGTCGGTAAGGTGCTGTTTGTGTCCGAGGAGGATGACTTGGATAGTGAAAAGGTGAAGTCCGCTTTTGAGCTTTTAGGTCTGCAAACGGGTAACAGCCAACAGATGATGCGTAGTGTGGGCAGGTTTCAGGCACTTAACGGCTTGGATATAACCTATGAGCTGGATCAAAAGACGATAACAGCCATAAATGTTAAGATATACACCGATATGCTCACGAACGACAGAACTCTTAAGACGGGTTACTTAAATATTATCTCATAAACTGTTGACAGTTAGTGAAGATTATTATATAATAAACAGATGGATAATTGTAGTTCAGACGAAAAATCGGATAAAGTTCTGATAAATTAACTTATGAGGAGAAAATGCAAGCTAGCTTGCGATTTTCGACGAATAAGTTATCGAGCCGTTAGGTGAGGTAGTTATATTGATTTGCGAAGCAAATTGTGTGTTGCGAAGCAATATACAATCGGAAGGAACTTCCGACAATATAACTTATGAGGAGAAAATGCAAGCTAGCTTGCGATTTTCGACGAATAAGTTATCGAGCCGTTAGGTGAGATTGATAAATTTGAATTGCGAAGCAAATCAGTGGATTGCGAAGCAATACACAATCGGAATGAAATTCCGGTAAATTTTAGCAGGAGGAGATTATGGAAACAAAGTATATATTTGTGACAGGCGGTGTTGTATCCGGACTTGGAAAGGGTATAACAGCGGCATCACTCGGACGACTTCTTAAAGCAAGGGGATATAAGGTCACTATTCAGAAGTTTGACCCTTACATAAATATTGACCCCGGCACAATGAGTCCGTATCAGCACGGCGAGGTTTTTGTAACGGACGATGGTACGGAAACCGACCTCGACTTAGGTCATTACGAGAGATTTATTGATGAGTGCCTTACGGTGAACAGCAACATAACAACAGGTAAGATTTACTGGTCTGTTCTTAATAAGGAGAGAAAAGGCGAGTACCTCGGTGCAACCGTACAGGTAATTCCTCATATCACAAATGAGATAAAAAATAAAGTTTATGCGGCAGGCAAGGATTCCAATGTGGACTTTGTTATTACCGAAATCGGCGGTACTGTCGGTGATATCGAGAGTGAGCCGTTTATTGAGGCTATAAGACAGGTTAGCAGAGATGTGGGAAGAGAGAATGTTGTGTATATCCATGTTACTCTTATACCATACCTTAATATGTCAGGCGAGATGAAAACAAAGCCTACACAGCACAGTGTAAAGCAGTTGCTCAGTGTTGGTATACAGCCCGATATAGTGGTTTGCCGTACAGAGCATGAGATAAGTGATGAGTCAAAAGCGAAGATTGCACTTTTCTGTAATGTTAATACGGAGTGTATTATACAGAATATCGATTGCAGTTCTTTATACGAAGTTCCGCTTTTGCTTGAAGATGAGAAGCTTGCTAATGTTGTGTGCAAGAGACTCGGTGTTGACTGCCCCGAACCTAAGCTTGATGATTGGCTTGATGTTGTTAATAAGGAAAGAGCAATTGATGATAATGTGGAGATTGCGCTTGTTGGTAAGTATGTTGAGTTGCATGATGCGTACCTCTCAATTGTGGAGAGTTTACATCATGCAGGTATACACTGCGGTGCAAGTGTAAATATACGTTGGGTTAATTCCGAAGATGTGGAAAAGGACGGCGCAGAAGCACTCCTTAAGGGCGTGAACGGTGTTATTGTGCCCGGTGGTTTCGGCTCAAGAGGTGTTGAGGGCAAGATTGAGGCTGTTAAGTTTGCCAGAGAAAACAAGATTCCGTTCCTCGGTATCTGCCTTGGTATGCATTGTACCGTTATTGAGTATGCAAGAAATGTACTCGGTTGGAAGGATGCAAACACAGCAGAGATTGACCCGAACACAACACATCCTGTTATCGACATTATGCCTGATCAGAAGGATATTGACAATCTCGGCGGTACAATGCGTCTTGGTGCTTATCCTTGTAAGCTTGCAGAGGGTACTTTCTCAAGAGATATGTATGCTTCCGAGGAGATAAGCGAAAGACACAGACATCGTTATGAGTTTAATAACGAGTACAGAGATGAGTTCAAGAAAAACGGTTTGGTGATTGCAGGTACTTCACCTGATGATAGATTGGTTGAAATCGTTGAGGTGGATAAGGCGGTGCATCCATACTTTGTGAGTGTGCAGTTCCATCCCGAGTTCAAGAGCAGACCAAACAGACCACATCCGTTATTTAAGGGCTTGGTTGATGCGGCTATAAAGAATAAGTAATACAGTGATTGTATAAAAAAGTTAAGTTAAAAAAGTTAATACGTTAAGTGGTTTAGTAAGTTAAAGATTTCCCCTTTTGTTTCGGTTTGAAATGAAAGGGGATTTTTTTGTGTATGGGGATGCATATTTATGCATAAATATGCATAGGTGTAATGGGGTGGGAAAGAGATTGTGTCCTTGTGTGATGGATGGGTAAAATTGATGGTTTTACAAATTGTTCCACGAGAGACGGACGGTGGGGTGGATGTTGATAAGTTGATAGTTTGTGTGATGGTGAGGAAGTTATTAATATTGGGGTGGGGTAGGGTGTTTAGATGTTGATAAGTGCGGTTTTTTGGAGATATGTGGATGGAATGGGGCGGAGTGTTGATAAGTGGTATTGGATTAGTGGAAGTTGTTAATGTGGGGTGGTTGGATTTGGGATGTTGGGTGTTGATTTACTAATGTTGGTATGTTGATGTTGATTTGTTGATGTTGATTTGTTGATGTTGATTTGTTAATGTTGGTTGCTAATATTGATTGCTATTGATGATTTGCTAATATGTATAAATGGGGATTTTAATTTTAAATATGCTTGGGTTTTTACTTTTTGAAACCTTTTTTCTATCGTAAAAAAGGTTTCAAACTTCCAAAAAATACTCTTGGAGCAGATAAGACCGTGGGGCTTTGCCCCACCACCCTACACGCTTTTTGTAAAAAGCGTGGCAAAAACTTTTATGGGCGGCTATGCCGCTGGGGCAATGTCATCAACTTAAGAAAAATATATAAGTTATAACGTAACAAAGGCAATTATTCCGCAAAAAATATAAATAATTTTAATGTTTCTTACAATGGTGGTTGAGTGTGTTTGTTGCACCTATACCAATGAAGCGAAAAGATAAATCGCCAAGCCGTAAGGATTGCTTTTGTGTAGCAAAAGTTCTGAGTAAAACGGGTGGGTGCAGGGCAAGCCGCCACCGTACTTGAATAATCCGTCGTACCTCATGCCCTGCCCGTTAGGGGTTTGGGGCGAATTCGGAACGCCCCAAGGTTTTTGGTTCTTTTTGCCCTCAAAAAGAACAATCTTTTTCTAGGGATTTAGGAAAAATAAATTAATAAAAACAAATCTAAAATTAATCAAAAATATAAATGAGCTATTTTTGCATTTAGAGCAAAATATTGAATATGTATAATTTCGTTAAGTTGATGAGATTTGCTCACTATCTCTCGGAGAATTAAAAGTTAACTTTTTTGGTTATTTTACTTTTTGAACCCTTTTTTCTATCGTAAAAAAGGAAAAGTACTTTTGCCTTACGGCAAAAGCAAGCCTTCGGCTTGCCGACTGCTTTGTCGGTGCGTAGGTTTCAAAGCTCCTAAAAAATACTCTTGGAGCAGATAAGACCGTGGGGCTTTGCCCCACCACCCCACAAGCCTTTGAAAAGGCTTGACCTAAACTTTATGGGCGGCTACGCCGCAAGGGGACGGGTGGTTTAGAATGGTGGTGAGGTGGTTTAATTAATAGTTTTGGGGATAAAAATGCACCCGATGTTGTGTATATCGGGTGCGTTAATATATTTTTTACCATTGGGTTTGTGTTTTCTTTATAAGTCCTACTATTCTATCGAGTTCGTCATCGGAGTAGTATTCGATTTCTATTTTACCCTTATTTTTGCCGTTCTTTATATTCACCTTTGTGCCCAGTATTGATTTCAAATCCTTGGCTATATTAAGGTAGGCTCTTATTTGTTCCGGGTTTTTGATTGTGCTATCTATGCTTTTTTCTTCTTCTTTTGGTGTGTTGGCGGCTTTTACAAGCTCTTCTGTTTGTCTTACGCTGAGGTCGTTTTCTATTATTTCCTCTGCAAGCTCAAACTGGGTATCTCCGTTTTCTATTGCAAGTAATGCTCTGGCGTGGCCGTTACTGAGTTTACTTTCTCGTACAAAGGCTTGGACTCTTGGGTCGAGTTTTAAAAGGCGGATAGCGTTTGTTATTGTGCTACGGCTTTTACCGACTTTGCTTGCAATTGCGTCTTGGCTTAAGTGGAATTCTTCCGCAAGCCTATTATATGTGATTGCTTCTTCGAGTGGGTTTAAGTCCTCTCTTTGTACGTTTTCAATAAGCGCCGCCTCTATTGCTTGGAGGTTGGAGTAGTCCTTTACTATAACAGGCACTGTTTCGAGTTTTGCTTGCCTTGCGGCACGCCATCTTCTTTCGCCGGCTATTATTTCGTAGTATTCATCGTCTATCTTTTTGACTGTAAGCGGCTGAATGATGCCTATGTTTTTTATGCTTTCCGCAAGCTCCGAAATGGTGTTTTCGTCAAAAAGACTCCTTGGCTGATTTTTGTTTGGTGAAATTTTGTTTATGTCAATTTCCAACACGCCGTTACCCTCTGTTTTGGTTTCCTCTTCAAGTGCGTTTTCGGATAAAAGTGAGTTAAAGCCTCTACCTAATCCTTTTTTTGCTGCCATAGTTAATCCTCCTCTCCAAATTCTATAATTTGTTCCGCAAGTATTTCATAAGCTTCCGCACCCTTTGATTTTGGGTCATAAAGGTTTATGGGCAGACCGTGGCTGGGTGCTTCGCTGAGCCTTATGTTACGTGGGATTATCCATTTGTTTATCTGTGTGCCTAAAAAGCCCTGAACTTCCTCAACAACCTGCATTGAAAGATTTGTTCTTGAATCATACATTGTGAACACAACACCCTCAATTTTTATGTTGTTATTAAGACGCTTTTTAACAAGGTTGAATGTGTGAATGAACTGACTCAAACCCTCCATTGCGAGGAATTCACACTGCAAGGGTATGAGTACGGAATCGGCTGCAACCATTGCATTAAGTGTGAGTATGTTGAGTGAGGGAGGGCAGTCAATAAGTATAAAGTCAAAATTTTCCTTTAAGTTGTTGTCTGTTGCGATGCCCTTTAATATATATTCTCTTTTATCAATATCCAGAAGCTCTATTTCGGCACCACTAAGCTGAATATCGGTCGGCAAAATATACAATGATTCAAAATTATCTGTTTTGAGCACTGTTTCTTCATAGCCTGCGTTGCCTGTGAGCACATCATAAAATGTGTTTTTTACTTTTGCTTTGTTTATGCCAAGTCCTGTGGTTGTGTTGCCCTGTGGGTCACTATCTATCACAAGGACTTTCTTTCCCATCTGTGCCAAATAGCCTGCCAAATTGATTGAAGTTGTTGTTTTGCCAACTCCGCCTTTTTGGTTTGCTATTGCTATTATCTTTCCCATTTTAATCCTCCGTTTTGCAAAGTGAAAATTGTATATATACAATTATAACACAAAAGTGTTTCACGTGAAACATTAAATTGTGTGTTTCCTGAAAAAAATTACACAAAAATGATATTGTTTATTTGTGAAACATAATTGAAATTATAAAAATCAGATGATAGTCTAAAGCAGATGTTTCACGTGAAACATCTGCTTGTGTAACCAATATAAAATTTGTGAATGTTTCACGTGAAACATTACATCTTTTCGGGTGCGTTTATTCCCAAAAGTCCGAGTACAGCTGCAATAGTGTTTCTTACAGCATACACAATGGAAAGTCTTGCCTTTTTAAGCTCGCCCTCACTGTTCATAATGTTGTTGTCGTTATAGAACTTATTAAATGCCTTGCAAAGTTCTATAAGCTGACGAGTGAGTATATAAGGCTCATATTTTTCAGCTGCAATCACAAGTTTATCACTAAAGTCTGAAAGTGTCTTGCAAACATTCACACTTGCTTCATCGGATATAAGCGAATAATCAATGTTTGATGTGTAGTCAATGTCTGTAGCCTTTGCAAGAATACTGCAAGCTCTTGCGTGTGTGTACTGAACATAAGGACCTGTTTCACCCTCAAAGTT
>CAZUXS010000049.1:0-14082 GCA_964624605.1 uncultured Lachnospiraceae bacterium
AAGCTTTTGTATAGAGGTAAAAAAAGGAGATGATGAGTTGAAAAACAAATATTTGCTTGATGCACACACTCATACGGTGTCAAGCGGTCATGCCTACAGTACTGTTACGGAAAATGCAAAATATGCCGCCGAGGTCGGACTCAGCCTTATATGTATGACAGATCATGCACCTAAAATGCCGGGTAGCTGCGGAAAATTGCACTTTGTGAATCAGCATGTTATACCGAATAAAATCTTCGGTGTTGAAATATTGAAAGGTGTGGAGCTGAATATTATGAACCACAACGGTGATGTGGATTTGGATGATGCTCTGTTGGAAAGACTTGATGTGGTTATTGCCAGTTTGCATCCGCCTTGCATAAAAACGGATAAGGACGGGGATTTCACCGATGCAATAATAAATACTATGAAAAATAAGTACGTAAACATAATAGGGCATCCGGGAGATGTGCGTTATCCGTTCAATATTTCGAAAGTTGTTGAAGCGGCAAAGACATACAATGTGGCACTTGAAGTAAATAACACTTCTTTTTCACCAAAAAATTCTCGCTGCGGTGGGGATGAGGTTGTGGTTGAAATGCTTAAGGAGTGCAAAAAACAGGGGGCAAGCATTGTACTTGGCAGTGATGCACATTATTGCACATATATAGGTGGTTTTGCCGATTGTGAAAAAATATTGAGGCTTGCGGACTTTCCCGATGAACTTGTTCTTAATACCGATGTTGAAAAATTTAAAAGCTTTATAAGGTTAAAGCACGAATTACATTAAAAAAATCGGGGGTCACCACAAAGGTGAATCCCCCGACAAAATGATTAAAGTGCAATATTATTCAGCCTGTGTATTTTCGGCTCTGTTTTCGTTTTCTTCTCTGTACACTTCAAACTCATCGTATATAATGTACTTAACCTCATCGGCAGGGCGGTTGTTGTAGCTTATAAGTGTTTTCATAAGCTCATCCACAAGCTCACGTGCATTCGGAAGATTTTCAACCACGTTAGGATGAATAACTATCTGGCATACGTTTTCCTCGGGACTGTGGAAGAAAAGCACATGATGTGCGAAAAGGTTCAAAAGTGTAAGACCTGTTAAATCCTCAAAATAGATAAGAGGTCTGATAGGGAAACCGATTTTTGAAAGCTTCACCTTAAGTTTTTCGTTCTTCTCAACATGGTAGCAAACATCAACGAAACACTTTGCAATCGCCTCAAGATTATCCTTTATAATTTTAAATTTAGGATTGTCGATTTCATCCTTGTTGAACTGGAGAGTCTTTATTACATGGTGACCATCCTGCATCTCAATATCTTCTTTTCTGAAAAAAACCAAATCCTCCTGAAGCAGTGAAATTGCCATAAGAGCATTCATTTCAGTACCGTTATAATCTATTCTCATTTTTCTGACCTCATCTCTGTTTATTTATTGCAAAAAAGCTTATACGCTTTTTTCGGCAAGCAGAAATTAAAAACCAAACAAAGCAGATAATAAAATCAATGCCTGCCGAATAATAGTATATAACATTTTTCATCCTTTTTCAACACATAATGCAAATGTTTTTACAATTTAAAATTGCTGTAATAAAGTATTAACATTTGTAACGGAGTTGAAAAATAAGTTTTTAAGCTGTTGCTTAATTTGTTTAGCTATCGGCTTTCTTGGTGCCGATTGTTTTTTCTTCACGGCGTGGCATATAGTTGCTGGTGTTTATTTTAACCGTATCCTTAAGTTCGCCGTTTTCATATATTTTTTTATAAAGCTCATATACTCTGCCTTTGAGGGAATAGGTCGTAATGTTTTCCGTACCCTCGGGGAGTGTATCATCGTATGTTATTATAGGGTCACCGGGTTCAATTGTGTCAATGAGCTTGCTTTCGAATTCAATTCTTCTGCCCGCATCATGAACTTCTTTACCGTAAATATTTATAACAACATTTGAACGTGTAACATAGGCTTCAATATACAGCGGTGCACCTGTGTCGTTCTTGAAGCATAAATCTTTGTAATCACCTGCAAGTGCCGCATCCATGCCGTATTCGGAATAGTTTACTTTGAGAGTGTGATTATATCTCTCGGTGATTTCCACTTCCGCTTCAAGCAGAGCATCATAAAGTGCCGTTGAAACTTGGCACATACCGCCGCCTATACTGTCTTCGATTTTGCCTTGCACAATTGTGCCTGCGTCTTTCCAACCGTTTTTCTCGTTGAAAGGAAGAAAATGCTCGTTTGTTGAAAATTCTTCATCGGGGTACAAAATCACGCCGTTAAGTTTCTTACACGCGTTTTTGAGGTTTTGTACTCTGTTTTCGTCACTGTCATTATATTCACTGGTGCATGAACCTATGATGTTGTCAATCTCACTGAAATTTGATTCATTAAATCTTGGTTTTACCTCACTTAGCTGAAACACAACATCCTGACCGAAGTTTCTTTCTCTTATCAGCTTATCCACGTTAGTGAATATGGTATTTGAATCTATTGTATAGCCAACAGATGATTTGGTGACCACAAATTTTCCGTTAACCTTTTTGGCGGTTGCATCCACACTCGGCACTTCAAGCTGTGCTGCTATTGCTTTCACGGCTGAATTGAGTTTTGACTTGTTATAGTGGATAACATCAAAATTGACATTACCGCCTTCAAGTGATTTGTACTCTCTCCACCAGTTGTCCGATGTGGGGTCCTTTGCAAAATTTGCGGCACTGTCAATTGTGCCCTCCACATCGTAAACCACATCAAATTCATCAAAGCCATAGTCTATGCTGAAACTTTCATCGGCACTTTTTATTGTCACAAGCTTGTCATCGGTGTTGAGTTTGCCGTTGCCCAAAAGCTGCTTTATTTTGCCGTTGCTCAGAGTGGTTATATCGGTGTTGTTCACCAATATGCCCGGATTTAACTCTATGCCGTAAAGAGATACCTTATTTCCTCCGAGTTTTGAAAGAGGAATTCTCAGGAATAAATACAAAACAATAATCACAACAAAAAACGCTATGACCGCAATGGGCACCATATTTGAGTTTTTTAAACTCGGCAACCAAGAAAGGGAAAACTTTTTTTTCGGTTTCTTCGGCTTTGGTGAAGATTTGCCGAAAGTATTTGCTTTATGCTTACCGAAATCGAAGTGTAAAGGCTCTTTCTTAGGCTTGTTACTGTCTTTATTTTGCTTTAACTTACTATTATTTTCCTTATTCTTGTTTTCTTTTTTCTCGGCTTTTTTTGTCGGACTTATGTTGAAAGATTTTTTTTCTTTCTTGCTTTCTTCCTTTAAATCCGTGTTTTCAGAGGAGGCATTCTCCTTGACCTCGTTCGGAACTACTTTGTCTGTTTCCGAAAGGGGAGATGGCACATCCTGTTCAACAGTTTTAAAGTCATCATCAAGGAAATCTTGTTTTCCGCCGACAAAATCATCTTTGTAATAGTCATCATCAAAGAAGTCGTTTGCTTCCTTATATGGCGGCTCAACGAATTGAGTATCTTTTATTTCCGATTTGTTCAAATCGGCATCATCTGTTTTCTTTTCGGTGTTTTTCGGTTGGTTGGTAACGATACCGCTACTGTAAATATCATCGAAATCATCGGTTTTACCTGTTATATAGCTGGGTTTCGGAACTTTTTTACCACCGCTTTTGTAATTTCGAATTTTTTCGGCTCGCTCTTCCTTTTCACTCTCTGCAAGTGCCTTTTCAAGAACCTCGTTAGCCGTAAGCACGGGTTTTGTATCTTCAATATCGGCTTGTTTAATGTCATCATCGCATTTTATGCCGTAAATTGAATTGAGTGTGCTGCTTGCCCTTGGGTTTACATTGTGAGGAGTTTTGCTTTTGAAATCCTTCATACCGTAAAGACTGCTACCGGGTTCACCGCTGCCGGCAGCCACGGAATACCTGTCATCGGATTTTCTTAATTTTCCGTATTTTTTTTTATTGTTTTTTTCAAACATAATATATCACCCAATACTCTCCGTTATTTTTCGGGAAGATAGATTGTTGCATCGTAATCATTGACCGTAAGTTGGTCTTCAAGCATTTGCACAGCTCTGTCCACATCAAGCTTTTTGCCGGAAACAAGGCTTGCGTTTACATCGGGTTCAATTGCCTCGATTGCGGCTCTGACCTTTGCATCATCGTATGATATAACCGGTGCAAGGAAGTTACCGACGTTTTGCAATTTTTGTATTGCTTCAAGTCTTTCTTTTTCGGTGCCTGTTCTGCCATAGTTGTACGCTTTTTCAACCAATTCATCAACGTTGTAGCTCATACCGAGTTCTTCGTATGTCAATGTTTTTTGGTATGTCATATCATAAGTGGTAAGATTGACGGTTTTGCCCTCTATCATATCTACATTAAGCTCTTTTTCAAGCTTCTTTTTTGCTTGCTCCTTTGTAAGTCCGCCGAGCTGAATATCCGATGCGAAAACATTGAAATAAATATAATCCATATCAAGTTCTTGCTTTGTCAATTCATCCTGTGCATAACTCTTGTAGCTTTTCATTGTATATATGGAAATTACAAACAAAACTGCAAGCCCCGCCAACAAAAATATATGCCATGGTTTAAAGCGAAATTTGTCAACGGCATCAACAATCGGATTTTTGTTATCCAAACTACTATTCATTTTTCTTCTCCCTACTTATCTTATGAAAATAACACCGATTGAACTGAAAATAAGTGCAGCGGCCAGAATACCCGCAATAACACCTGCAATCTTGCGTTTTGTTTCTGCTTTCATTCTCTTTCTCATTATCTTCACCTCTATTTTACAAGTTTTATAAATATACACCCTAATTATAACAAAAATCAATGCCTTTTTCAATATGTTTATTATAATTTTTTATGATTATTTTATCCTGCTTTGAAAGGCTATGGCTTTGCCCAGTATGTGAACGTTTTCAAGCTCGTTATTCACATATATCAATGGTTCGTATTTTGGATTTTCCGCATTTAAAATAAGCTTATCCGGATATATGTATACTCTTTTGAGTGTGGCACTGTCATCTATAATTACGGCGGCAATTTCACCGTTTTCAACCATTGGTTGCTTGCGTATGAAAACAAGATCGCCATCCATTATTCTTGCACCTGTCATGCTGTCACCCTTACACCTTAATGCGTAATCGGCATTTATGCCGTTGTCAATTGCTATATAGCTTTCAAATTCCTCATTTGCGAATATAGGCTGCCCACATGCGATTTCACCTATAAGGGGGATTTTCTTTGTTGTGACGGGTATGATATTATCAAACTTTCCGATGTCTATATTTCCGTCATTTATATATGATTTATTTTGAACGGTACTTTTCCCAAGCAGATAATCGGTATCAACACCGAAAAAATCGGCTATATTTTTGAGCATTGTGAAATTTGGTTCACGTTCACCGTGTTCATACATATTAATGCTGCTTTTGGAAACGCCGAATTCATCGGCAAGATTTTTTTGTGAAAGATTGTTTAAAAGTCGCAACTCCTTCAATCTTATATGAAAATCTGACATTGTAATCACCTCAATATTATTATACACAAAATGTGAACACTACACAATAGAAATAATTGACAATATTGCAATTCACATATTGTGTACTTTTTGAGTATTTTCTCTTGACAAAAGTTCACAAATAGTGTATAATTATATATAACGTACACAAAATGTGAATTTATAAGGAGGGATGGTATTTGAGTGAATCTTTAAAGAGAGTATTACTTGAAGCTGAGATTGATGACCAGAAAATTAAGGTCCGAAAGGTGAAAAATTTTGATGCTTTGGTGGAGAAAAGCAAAAATTTTTTGCAGATTGCCTTTGTTTTTTCCGAGGTGTGGAAGAACAAGGAAATCAAAAAAATAATTTGCCAGTTTAGAGGGAAGAATGGCATTTTTGATGTTGAGGTGGAAAATGCCGTATGTGATGTACCTTGGGAGTTGTTGAGTGAAAGCGGTTATGTGGAAGTTTGCGTGTATGCGCTTGCAGATAGCAACACGGTGATAACAACCGGCAGTGACAGCTTTAGGGTGGAAGGCGGAGCGTATAAGGATGATGCACAGGCATCGGATGCTGCAACACCTACAATTTACAGTAAGCTTGTTGAGGATGTGGAGTTGCTGAAAACACAGACGGCAGCCGATGTTGAAACAATAAAAACACAGATGGCTGAGGATTTGGAGGAGCTAAAATCAAAAACGGCTTGTATCCTGACAGGAGGTCGGGCTGTGCAAAGTGAAAACGGAATAAGCATTGTTTCCGAATCGGAGACAATTATGGGAGTATCCGAAAAAGGTGATATATCCGTTGCCGAAAGTTGGAATGATGTATCTTCGGGAATTCGTTTCACAAATGAGGGAATAGAATTGAAAAGCGGCAACAGCAGTATATTACTGAATGGGGATGAAATAAATTTCACGGCAGACGGAAACGGAATCAGTATAGGTGAAAAGGGTACGGAATTTGTTGGGGCAACACCGTACATTGGTGAGCCCGAGCTGATTGTCAGTGGCATGGTTTCGGGCATTGTGGGAGTGCCCGAGGAAAAGGAGGAGGATGAATAATGAGCAATTATTTTAAGACGTATAAAGTTTTTGAGGAGTGCGGACTAAAGACAAGCAATACAATGAAGGAAGCTTGTGAAAGTATTGTTGCTTGGATAAATGATAAATTCAGTGACATACTGACAGCCGAGATTAAGACATTAAACGAATCAAACGGTTACTATAGGGCTTTAGTTCGTGGAAAAGGTGACAATTCATTGGGCTTTTGGTTTGGAAGTGCGGGTACAGCCTCTGGAGATGCTTGTATAGGAACAACTGTATCTAACGGCTCGGAAATATACAGCAGTTCAAATACCGCAAATTGTCTGGGATTTGGTACAATGACATCTGCTAAGGATTTTTCCGGTAAGGCGGCAAAAGCTACACTTATGAAGCTTGCGGTGATAAGAGGAAAATATGGTTTTGCGGCTGATTTTATTGCACCATCGGTCAGTATAAATAAGAAAATAATGTATGCAAAGTGTGAAGATGGTTTTTCTGTGGCTGTATATTCGGATAAAATTTATGTTGAAAAAGATGGGATTTGCTATGAAACCGAGGCTACACTGCCGCCACAATCAAATTTTGATGAAAAGGTATTGTCACGTTTTGCACTGCCAAAGACAAGTATTTTGCCCGAACATCTTTATTTGAGTGACCATTTTGTTGGGTCTAATAACCCGTATACGCTTAATGGTAAAGATTATGTGGATGTACTTTTTGGCGTAAATAATTATATGGGATTTGCACTGGAACTGGCATAAGTACGTATATGGGTTAATATAATATATCAAAGTGTGACTGTGGTGAATGTATGTATTATGTTATGATATTGTCTGATATGATAATTCCGATTATGCTTGTTTTTATTATAGCATACGGTATAAGCAAAAAAACAGATATATATTCCGCATTCACAGAGGGAGCGGAGGAAGGATTTAGAATAGTTGTCGGTATATTGCCGACTCTGATTGGCTTGATGACCGCCGTCGGTATAATGCGTGAGGGTGGTACTTTGGAACTTATCGAAAAAATTGTAAGACCTTTTGCCGAAAAAACAGGTTTTCCTGCCGAGGTTGTTCCCCTTGCCATACTGAGGCTGGTATCATCATCGGCGAGCACAGGCGTACTTCTTGATATGTTCAAAACATATGGCACAGACAGTTTTATAGGAAGATTTGTGAGTGTTATGATGTATTGCACTGAAAGCTTGGTATATGTTATGAGTGTGTATTTTATGTCTGTTAAGATAAAAAAGGTGAGGTATACGTTGGCAGGCGGATTGTTTGCAAATATAGCCGGCATAGTGGCAAGTTTTTGGATTTGTAAGCTTTTGTGGGGTTGATTTTTGCAAAAAAATAAGAAACCCTTATTATTCACCTGCCATAAGACAGGTGAATAAATATGGTGTTTCTTAATTAAGAAGTGCAGATATAAGCAGGGGGTAGTTGCTTTGTATCTACATTCATAGTATACATCATATTTCTTAAAGTATTATTTAAAAAAAATTAAATTTTTCTTAAAAATTAAAAATTGTGTACGTTATAAAGAGTTGTTCGGTGAATGTGATTTCACCGTAACAACTCTTTTTGTTTATTTCGTTTTATCGTTAATATCATTATACCAGCAATAACCGTTTCTGCCGTTTTGTTTGGTGTGATAAAGAGCCTTATCCGCAAGTGCTGCCAAATCATTTATGTTTTCGGCATTATCGGGGAAGGCTGCTATGCCTGCACTGAAATGTATGGGCATGGTCTGTTGCAATTCACGATGTATATTCTCAAATTCAAGCTTTATACGTTCCATAAGTTTATTGAGTTTTTCTTTTGAAATAGGTTCATAAACGAAGACGTTGAACTCATCACCGCCGACTCTGGATACAATGCCGACATCCTCAAATTCATCTTTCAATATGGCAGCTGCCATGCAAAGAACCTTGTCACCCATATCGTGTCCGTAAGTATCGTTCACTTCCTTGAAAAAGTCAATATCAAGGAAGATATACGAACACCTGAGCGGATTGGGATTTTCCGAAATAAAGCTGTCCATTTTGGTATTGAGGGCACGTCGGTTTATAACCTTTGTGAGAGGATCTGTGCTTGAAAGTGCCTGCAATTTTATGCTTCGGTTATGTTCGCTTAAATAAGCCGAACCCGCAAATATAAATGTTGCGATAATGAGCAGTGAGGCACATATAACAATATCCAAAATAAACCTTTGCATTGTGCCCGAAAGTGCACTTGCAGGCATACGTATTACAATATTCCATGGTTTCATATCTTCTATATTAACGTATGCAAGCGCATATTTGTTTCCGTTAATTTTATAGTTGACTATGTTATCTGTGGAATAATTTTTTACATTTTCAATCCACGTATCCAAATCTGTATCGCCATAGCTTGAGATATCGTTTTTAATAAGTCTTAGGTTGTTCCAAGTTCCCGGAGGATTACCTTCACTGCCGGAACAGTACACATAATTTGCGGAATAGGGATTGAGCAAAAATATATCCGTACCCTCGGAAAGAGAAACGGTTGAAGCAAGTTCCTGCACAGCTTTGAGATAATATGTGGTATATATGCTTCCGCAACGCTCGTTATTTCTGTATATCGGAGCGAATATTGTAATCATATTATCACCCGTAACACCTGAACGATACGGCTCGGTTATGTAAAGACTGTCGGATGATATCGCATTTTCCATGAAACCATGTTTTGTCATATCGGATTTTTCACCATCTGTGCCGTAAATTGTGCCATCGTTCATTATAATTCCTATGTTGCTGTATGGCATATCACCGAGAGTTTTTTGCAATTCGTTATACGCTTCCTCAAATGGTTTATCGTTCATTGCGGAGAAAATATCCGCAGCCTGTGTGGTGTAATCCGCCATCATGGAAAATGATGTGTTTACTTTATCCGAAACCAAAGAAAGTATGGTGTTTATTTGATTGGTGCTGTTGCGGCTTATAAGTCGGCTCATGAGAACGGAAGCTGCAAGCAATACACAAAGACAAAAAAGAGCATAGTTGGTTGCGATATTAAGCTGAATTATATTTTTTTGTTTCTTATGTACCGAATTTTTCATTGGCATCACCTATTTTGCATTTTCATTTTCATATTTGAGGTAATTTTCGTGATTTATAACACTTGTGCCTGTATCGACAAATTTATAATCCACTTCATTTGAATTTAAAATGTCAACGGCTTTCAAAAGTCCCTGATAACCCATATCGTATTGATTTTGTATTATGGTTGCGGCTGTCGCATCATCGGAGGCTATAAGCTGTGCCGTTTCATCGGCATAGTCAAATCCGATAAGAACCACATCGGTTCTTCCGCTTTCCTTAAGTCCGTTTACAAGTCCGATTGTGGAGCTGTTGTTGCAACCGAAAACTCCTTTTAAATTGGGATAGCTGTTCAAAAGGTCGATACAGTTTTGCTTTGCAACATCTTTATCGCCGTTGTTCTGTTTAACCTCATCTATAACTTTCCACTTTTTCGGAGCATTTGCAGACCAGTATTGATTGAAGCCCGCAAGTCTGTCAATAACGGTTTGAGATGAAACGGAAGCTATTTGTATGGCTATTTGTGCATCTTCGTTTTCACCGAGGTCGGTTTCTTTCAGCATTTTGAGCATTTCCTTGCCTGCAAGCTCGCCTGCAATTATATTGTCTGTCATATAACAGGCGTCAAAGGTATCAACATCATTCAATATCGTATCAACAAGCACGACGGGGATTTTATCATGTATGCCGTTTACGGTATCGGCAAGTTTTGTGGAGTTTGCGGGGGAGAGCAAAATTGCATCTGCACCGTCCGATACAGCTTCTTCAAGCAAGTATTTTTGAGCTTGCCAGTCGCCCTCCTGTTCACTTGCACCGACATAGAGGTTGTATCCACGTTCGGTTGCCGCAATGCCTGCACCGTCAACTATACTCTGCCAATATTGACTTTTAAGGACTTTGAGAACCATATATATATTTTGTTGCCCCTCCGTTATATCGCCAACGGGTTCAAAATCGAAGTAATTGCCCATTTCTTCGCTTTGTGTGGATTCCTTTCCGCAAAGTGAAGCGATTAGAATACAAGCAATACAGACAACAAGAACAATAAAAGATATCTTAAATGGACTTAATTTCTTCATCGATACACCTCTTTTTTGTTGAAAATGTGAATATCATCTTATGTATACATATACATAATAACATATATAATTTGTATTTTCAAGAGTTTTGTTGTAAATATATGTCAAAATTGACCGAGAGTGCAGTATTATCAAAGTTTTATCTGCAAGCTATAGCTATACCTATTAAAATAATAACGGCACAGAGCAATCTGAAAGCTGTGTTCTTCTCTTTGAACACAAGTTTTCCACCTATGATTGTGATTATGCAGGCACATTGTTTTATCAGTGTGGCAGTTGAAACCATATAACCGTTTTGACTGTTTGCTATAAAAAGTGCTCTGTCACCTATAACAAAAAGTATACTCATTATAATGATACTGTAATTTTTTATTATGCTTTTGAAATTTATTTTTGTCTTGCTTATGAATATATAAGCTATATACAAAATTACCATAAGAAACATAAACCAAAATTGCAGTTGACCGCTTGTGATTTCGCCCGTTTGCATAAGGAACTTATCCATCACGCCGGAACTTGCGTTCAGCAGGCAAGATATGAGGGCAAGGGCGGCAAATTTGGGATTTATATTTTCACCTATGGATTTTTTTTGATAGTTCACGGCAAAAAGCCCGAGTGTGACAATCACAAGACCGACTATCTGATTTATGTGAAGAATTTCACTTAAAAATATGACACCCAAGGCTGTTGAAAACAACACTCCCGAAAGGTCAAGCACACCGAAAAAGCTTATGGGCAATCTTTTTATGGCATTGAAGCTACACATCCACGCCGAAAAAACAAGGGCGGATTTAAGGCAAATCAAAAGTATGTATATGCCTTTGAGCTTAAGTGCGCTACCCGTTTCGGGCAGGACAAAAACAAAGGCTATAAGCGTGTAGCCGAACAGCACCTCCATGACAGTATTTTTTTCAAGTGCTTTTTTCTTAAGTACATCACGCACTCCTTTTAAAAGACCGTAAAGCAGTACAAGTATTATCCAAAGGTTGTTTTGTATTATTTCATTCATAATTATGTTATTCTCCTATGTTTTTCTTCTCAATTAATATACTACCAATTATTAAAGTTTTCAATAGTTTTGTTATAAATTGATGAAATTTCAATATATTGTTGATTTTGCATTGAATTTATACTATAATAATGTGGGTGTTTATGAGGACATCGGACACGAAAGAAATTTTACGGAAAATTGTGAAAGGAGACAATTATGAAGATATTAAAAAAAGTTTGTTGTATGTTATTGGTGGTAATGTCCGTTTTAACGGGTGCAAATATTTTACATGCGGAAACATATTTGACATATACCAATCCCGGAATAGTGACTAAAATAAGTGAAAAACCGGTGCCGGTTATTATCAAGTTTCCTACCGGTGCTTCAAAGCTTGTGAATGTGGTGTATGCCAACGGAAGAGTATGTGTACCCCTTATAGCGGCTTTGGATAATATGGGAGGTACACTGGATACTTCGGATGCAGACAAGTTTAAAATAACAATTGGTACAAAAACAACATGGGTGAATATTACACCATCCGATACGAATATACCAACCGTGGTATATCTTAACGGCACTGCATACATATCACTCTATTCATTGTTGACACCTTTTGATTATACGCCTGTTTTCAATGTGTCAAAAAATTCCATAAGTATATACAAAAAGAATTGCACAATGACAGGAAGTGAAATTGAGTCTGCCGCAGGCGGCACATCTGCCTATATTCGTTTTGAAGATATAATGGCGGATGGACTTGACGGTGAAAATGCACACTACACAACAGACAGACTTGAAAAGCTTATGTATATGGCGGATTATATGGAAAAACGCGGTCAAAAATTTTATGTGGCTTGGATTCCTCTCTATAGCAATCCTGCCACAAACCATACAAACAATGTGAGCCTTGACTACAATTTATATAACTCTTGTTTTATATATACATTGGATTATCTCACAAATCATGGCGGAAAAATTGTTCTTCACGGTTACACACACCAGTACGGCAGTGACAGAAGTTCCGTAGGTTGGGAATGGGGCAGCAAAACACCTTTTTCATCCCAACAACAGCAACAGAGAATGATAAATGCAAAGATAATTGCGGCAAGACTCGGCTATGATAACAATATATTTGAGTTTCCGCATTATGGCGCAACAACTGCCCAGCTTAAAATGGCGGAAAATTATTTCACCGGAATATATCAAGCATACCCGAGAAGCGATGTGCAGAATATACTTACATACACAACTTCAAGCAACGGACATAAGGTATATTATATTCCTACACCAGCCGATTACGTATATAACACGGGTGGTGCGGCGGATGCACTCCAAAGACTCAGAAACAGTGCGGCAAAAAAACAGGCTGTGAGTATATTCTATCATCCAACGCTTGACATAAAAGAAAAGGATTATATGACCATAACAAAAGACGAAACAAACATGAAACTCAACTGGTATTTTTCGGCTGAGTCTGTGCTTGCAAAGCTTGTGAGCGGTGTTAAGGATATGGGTTACAGCTTTACATACTATGAATAAGAGTAAATTACATACTGCAAATAAGAGGTAAATGATGATTAGTTACGTTAGCGGCAAGCTGGAATACAGAGGTAACGATTTTGTTATAGTGGAAAGAAACGGTATAGGTTTCAACATACAGGTATCAAACGGTGTGATGGAAAGATTGCCGTCCTTGGGCAAGGAAATAAAGCTTTACACATATATGAACGTGAAAGAGGATGAGATTTCTCTTTTCGGTTTTACATCTATGGACGAGCTTAATATTTTCAACAAGCTTATAAAGGTGAGCGGTGTGGGTCCTAAATCTGCGGCGGCACTTTTGGGCACTTTTTCTCCGAGACAGCTTTTGATTGCGATTGCGGCAGAGGATGACAAGCTTATAAGCACAGGCCCCGGAATAGGCAAAAAAACGGCTCAAAAAATAATATTGGAGCTTAAGGATAAAGTCAGCACGGAAGATATCGTGGGTGGTGCAGAGGTAAAATCCGCACCCAAAACCGAAAATACAAATATGGCTGATGCTGTGGCGGCACTTGAAGCACTGGGATTTTCTCGTTCCGAGGTGTTTGCGGCAATCGGCGATACAGATACGGAAAATATGCAGACAAATGCCATTGTAAGTGCGGCATTGCGTAAACTTAATAAAATGTGAGTTGGTGGATAGATGGCGAAAAGAAGCATAGATACAGGCGAAAATTTTTTAAATACGGGCGATAGAGTGATGTCAACTTCTTATACCAATGATGATGTTGACATTGAAACAAATCTTCGCCCCCGTAATTTTTCTTCCTATATAGGACAGACTAAGGTCAAGGAAAATATGCAGGTTTATATCAGTGCCGCAAAGCAGAGGGGTGAGGCACTTGACCACGTGCTTTTGTACGGACCTCCGGGACTTGGCAAAACCACAC
>CAZUXS010000050.1:0-13921 GCA_964624605.1 uncultured Lachnospiraceae bacterium
TCGGCAAGGCTAAGGAAATGGTTTACGGCGCAAGAAACATAAAGGCGGACGAGGCTTACAGAATAGGTCTTGTGAATGCGGTTTATCCACAGGAAGAGCTTATTGCAGCGGCAAATAAGCTTGCAGGCGGCATTGCAAAGAATGCTCCTATTGCGGTTAGAAACTGCAAAAAGGCTATAAATGACGGTTTGCAGGTGGATATGGATAAGGCAATCACAATTGAGGAAAAGCTTTTCGGTGCTTGCTTCCAGACAGCAGACCAAGTTGAGGGTATGAGTGCATTCCTCGAGAAGAGAAAGGATAAGAAGTTTATAAATAAATAATATTATACGGAGGTAATAGTAATGAAGGTTGGTATTATTGGTGCGGGCACTATGGGTAGTGGCATTGCACAGGCTTTTGCACAGACAGACGGTTACGAAGTTGTATTATGCGATATTAATGAAGAGTTTGCCGCAAACGGCAAGAATAAGATTGCAAAGGGCTTTGAAAAGCGTATTGCAAAGGGTAAGATGACACAGGATGCGGCTGATGCCGTGCTTGCTAAGATTACAACCGGTGTAAAGGATATTTGCACTGATTGTGACCTCATTGTTGAGGCTGCTCTTGAAAATATGGAAGTTAAAAAGCAGACTTTCAAGGAATTGCAGAGTATAGTTAAGGCTGATTGCATGTTTGCCACAAACACATCATCCCTTTCAATCACCGAGATAGGTGCAGGTCTTGACCGCCCTGTTATAGGTATGCACTTCTTTAACCCCGCACCTGTTATGAAATTAATAGAGGTTATTGCAGGCATTAACACACCGGATGAAATGGTGGATAAAATAAAGAAGATTGCCGAAGATATAGGTAAGACACCCGTTCAGGTTAATGAGGCAGCAGGCTTTGTTGTAAACAGAATACTTATCCCTATGATAAATGAAGCGGCTTTCATTTTGCAGGAGGGTGTTGCAAGTGTTGAGGGTATCGATACAGCTATGCAGCTCGGTGCAAACCACCCAATGGGACCACTCGCACTCGGTGACTTGGTAGGTCTTGATGTTGTGCTTGCTATTATGGATGTGCTCTATACCGAGACAAAGGATAGTAAGTATCGTGCTTGCCCATTGATTAGAAAGATGGTTAGAGGCGGTCAGCTCGGTAGAAAGACCGGTAAGGGATTTTATGATTATAGTAAGTGATTGAGGAATAAATAATTTTTAGTTTATGAAACCTTTTTTTCTATCGCAAAAAAAGGTTTCATACTTCCAAAAAAATGCTCTTGGAGAAGCATGGGGCGTTGCCCCATACCCCACCAGCCTTTTGAAAAAGGCTGGGCGAAAACTTTTATGGGCGGCTTCGCCGCGGGGGTATGGGTTTAGTTTTGTATGGTTTGAGAAAAATTAAAATATAATTCCCCCCGAAAAGCGTTAGCTTTTCGGATTGAAAGTTTAGGTCGAGCCTTTTTAAAGGCTCGTGGGGTGTGGGGCAAAGCCCCACGAAAAGGAGGAATGAGAAAAATGGATTTCACTTTAAGCAAGAAACACGAAATGGCAAGGAATCTTTTCAGAGAGTTTGCACAGAACGAAGTAAAGCCATTTGCACAGGAGGTTGACGAGACGGAGATATTCCCACGTGCCACTGTGGAGAAGATGGCGAAGCAGGGGTTCTTGGGTATTCCGATACCTAAGGAGTACGGCGGTCAGGGTTGTGATCCTTTGACATATACTATTTGTGTTGAGGAGTTATCTAAGGTTTGCGGCACAACGGGTGTAATTGTATCAGCGCATACATCACTTTGCTGTGACCCGATACTTATGTATGGTACGGAGGAGCAGAAGCAGAAGTATTTGGTGCCCCTTGCTAAGGGCGAAAAGCTGGGTGCTTTCGGTCTTACAGAGCCGGGTGCGGGTACTGATGCACAGGGTATGCAGACAAAGGCTGTTGAGGATGGCGACAGTTACGTGCTTAACGGCAGTAAGATATTCATTACAAACGGTAAAGAGGCTGATATATACGTAATCTTTGCTGTTACGGGTATGGTTGAGAAGCGTGGCAGACTTACAAAGGAGATTTCTGCGTTTATAGTTGAAAAGGGTACACCCGGTTTCGGGTTCGGTACTAAGGAGAAGAAGATGGGTATTCGTGGTTCTTCAACCTACGAGCTTATATTTACCGATTGCCGTATACCAAAGGAGAACTTACTCGGTGTTAAGGGTAAGGGCTTTAATATGGCTATGCACACACTTGATGGCGGTAGAATAGGTATTGCGTCACAGGCACTTGGTATTGCAGAGGGTGCGCTTGAAAGGACAATAGAGTATACTAAGGAAAGAAAGCAGTTTGGCAGAAGTATTTCAGCTTTCCAGAATACACAATTCCAGCTTGCGAATATGGCAACAAAGACACAGGCGGCACAGCTTATGGTTTATAAGGCAGCTATGGCTAAGGCTACACAAAAGACATACAGTGTTGAGGCGGCTATGGCGAAGCTTTATGCGGCTGAGGTTGCAATGGATGTTACCACAAAGGCTGTTCAGCTTCACGGCGGTTACGGCTACACAAGGGAGTATGATGTGGAGCGTATGATGCGTGATGCTAAGATTACCGAGATTTACGAGGGTACATCAGAGGTACAGCGTATGGTAATTTCAGGTAGTTTGTTGAAGTAAAAAACGGAGGTGAAATGGAATGAAAATTGTAGTTTGTATAAAGCAGGTACCCGATACAAAGGGCGGTGTTAAGTTTAATCCGGACGGAACACTGAACAGGGCGGCTATGCTCACAATTATGAATCCCGATGACAAGGCAGGTCTTGAAGCCGCTTTACGTTTGAAGGAGAAGTATGGTGCGGAGATAACCGTTTTAACAATGGGCTTGCCAAAGGCTGACGAGGTTTTGAGAGAGGCGCTTGCAATGGGTGCGGATAAGGGTATACTTGTTACCGACAGAGTGCTTGGCGGTGCCGATACTTGGGCTACATCCACAACAATAGCAGGTGCTATCAGAAACCTTGAGTATGACCTTATAATAACGGGCAGACAGGCAATTGACGGTGATACGGCACAGGTTGGACCACAGATTTCCGAGCATTTGGGTATACCTGTAATTTCCTATGCACAGAATATTGAGGTTGACGGGGATTATGTGATTGTTGAAAGACAGTTTGATGACAGATATCATGTGCTTAAGGCTAAGATGCCTTGCCTTATCACGGCACTTTCAGAGCTTAACAAGCCACGTTATATGACACCGGGCGGTATTTTTGATGCTTATGATGCGGAAGTGACCGTATGGGGCAGAGCCGATTTAAAGGATGTTGACGATAGCAACCTCGGCTTAAAGGGTTCACCTACAAAGATAGCAAAGGCATCCGATAAGGTAAGAAAGGGTGCAGGCGAGAAGGTTACTCTTGACCCTAACGAGTCAGCGGAGTACATTGTGAACAAGTTAAAAGAAAAGCATATTATTTGATTATAGAGAAAAGTGGTGAATATAAATGAGTTTAGAAGATTATAAGGGTGTATATGTTTTTGCACAGCAAGTTGATAATGAACTTAGCGGTATCGCTTTTGAACTTATAGGCAAGGGCAAGGACCTTGCGGAGAAATTAAACACCGATGTTACGGCTGTGCTTGTTGGTAGTGATGTTAAAAATCTTGCAGATGAGCTTGCGGCTTACGGTGCCGATAGGGTAATTGTGGTTGATGACCCACAGCTTAAGGATTACAGAACAGAGCCTTACACACACGCGGTTGCTTCCGTTATAAACGAATATAAGCCGGAGGTTATGCTTGTGGGTGCAACGGCTATAGGCCGTGACCTTGCACCTAGGGTTTCAGCTAGGGTTAAAACAGGTTTGACGGCTGACTGTACTCAGCTTGAAATAGGTGATTTTCAGGATAAGCCGAATCAGCTTTTGATGACTCGTCCCGCTTTCGGCGGCAATACAATAGCAACAATTGCTTGCCCGAATAACAGACCGCAGATGGCAACTGTACGCCCCGGTGTTATGCAGAAGCTTGAAAAGGTTGAGGGCAGAACAGCGGAAGTGATTGAGTTTAACCCCGATTTTGTGCCCGATGATAAGTATGTTGAGATACTTGAAGTGGTTAAGTCCGTTACCGATACGGTTGATATTATGGATGCAAAGATACTCGTTTCAGGCGGCAGAGGTGTAGGTTCACCGGAGAACTTTAAGCTCCTTGATGACCTTGCAGCTGCAATAGGCGGCACGGTAAGTTGCTCCAGAGCTGTAGTTGATGCAGGCTGGAAGCCAAAGGATTTGCAGGTGGGACAGACGGGTAAGACCGTAAGACCCAAGGTTTATTTTGCAATCGGTATAAGCGGTGCAATTCAGCACCTTGCAGGTATGGAGGAATCCGACCTCATAATTGCAATCAATAAGGATGAAACAGCACCTATATTTGATGTTGCGGATTATGGTATAGTAGGCGATTTGAATAAGATAGTGCCTATATTGACGGAGCAGCTTAAGGCGGCTACGGGTAAGTAATAAACGGATATTTAAGAGGGTTGGCATGCAAGAGGCGTGTCAATTCTCTTTTTTTGTTTACGGTGATTAGGGAATGAAAAATACATAATCTGTAAAAAAAGAAAGCCCCGTAAGGCTGTGAACCTTACGGGGCTTTGGTGATATTTGATTTTATACGGCTCTGTCGCAATCGGTTGATATTTATTTTATGATTACACAACCTGTTTTCCAATCCACGTTTTTATCAAATGCTTCGGATATTGCACGCAGAGGAACCATTGTTCTATCGTTCATTATTTCGGGTGCGGCATCGATGGTTGATGCTTCACCGTCGGTGAGCATTTCATTTGAGCCTACGGAAAGTGAAACGGTTTTATCATCGGATGAAATTGTTACGCTCTTTTCTTCTGCATCCCAATCAACTTCAAAACCAAGTGCTTCGGAGATAACTGCGAGAGGAACATAAACTCGATTATCCTTTAAAACGGGTGATGTATCGGTCTTAATTCTTTCGCCGTCCACGTAAATATAAATTTCACCACTACCCAATGGCATTGTTATTGTGTCAAACAAATCGGCATTTTCTATTATATCGCTTTCATTGCCCATGGTGTGTTTTGTTCCGTTTTGAGCAAGTGCGTTATAAACTTCCGAATTTGACTTAACCTTATCTATTGTTGTGTCAAGATAATCGTTAAGCTGCTTGTAATATAATTCATCATCATCGGAATCATATACCTTTGTTGCAATGTAATCGTATGTGTTTTCAAACTCATTGTCAAAATCAATGCTACTCACAAAACGATTAACTATGTAGCCGTTTAATTCATCCTGTGTGATATCGGAGTTTTTGAGCAAGTCACCAATATTGTTGTAGTAGGTAAATGTGCTTTCAAGCTGAGGGTCACGATATGTTGTAATGTACAATTCGTTTTCATTAAGGTTCTGGTATGAACCGTATGCACCCTTGTTGTATCTGAGGTACGGCACAAGAAGCTTGTCGGTAACAATTGCACCTGTTACGCTAATATCACCGTCATAGCCTATGTTTGCCTCGTCAAGTGAGGCTGTAATTATGTTATAGTTTACGTCACTGTCTATCACAACAGCTTCATTGCCCTCGGGCACGTAGAGTTCACGCTTTGTTGTGCCAAAGTCATTGTTTGGAAGTTTGGCAAAGAACTTTTCGGAGGCTTCCTTATATTGGTTTATGACAGATGCATTTCCCACAAACAGTGATGTTGCATTATTTTTGTTTTTAATTATGTTTACAACCTCGTTTAAGTGGTTTACAACCGTTTCGGGGTTTTCTTCAAGCTCTGTGCTTACTTCTTTCAAGAAATCATAAAATGTGAGTCCGTTTGCGTATTCACTCAAACCGTCGCTTGAACTCTTTTGAGCGTTTGCACGAGTTATAATCACATTATTGGGGTTTGAAACGATATTTGATTCCATATCGGATGTAAGTACGTTTACAAGTGATTTCAAGTTTTCGGTGTCGCTGAAATCTCTGGTGAAAAGCATTTCATAAGCAGTTTCATAGGCTTTTGAGATATCCTCGTTTAACATAACAAAATTAAATATGTAATAGAGGTTATCGTCATTTGAATCAATTGACTGTGAATAGTCAAAATAACGTGAAGAAAGCTTATCAAGCTCCGTTTGTGAATAGTTTTCACCCGGAAGCATATCATGTATTTTTGCATAAAGTGAAAGATATTTAAGCTGCTCATCCGTAAGAGATGACACATCAAAATATATTCCGCCTTCGCTTACATCCTCTGTGTCGGTTGTTGCCGTTATATATCTAACGTCATCGATTTTTTCATCCGTGTAATCGTATTCCTTTGGTTTATAGTTTTGAAGTTCACTTTTTAAAGCCTCGGGATTTGATACGTTTATTTGCTTTACAAGTGCGTTTTTCACTGCCGTATCATCGGCATCTTCTTCCGTTGTTTCGGCGACTATTTCGGCAATTTCTTCATCCGTCATATTTGCCTTAATTTCGGCAAGCTTATTTTTTAAATCGGTATCTTTTTTATTTGTCAAGTTTTCATCCGGAATGTTTGTGACTATTACTCTTTTATCAGCATTGACCAAATATTTATCGGTAAGCTGTGCAAGCTTATCCGATGTGAGATTTGCACTCATATTTTCTTCAAAGTCAAGGAACTTTAAATATTCAAGGGGTTCGTTTGAGGAGGTCCAAAAAGAGTTGATTTCATCAGCTGTATCGATTCCGAGGGATTCGTTGCTGTATACGTTTGAACGCTCTTTGCTTGTTATGTAGGAATCCAATAAATCTTCATCAATGCCTTTAGCTGCAATTTCTTCAAGCGCCTCATCCACCGTACTTTTAAATAAATCCTTATCATCCTCATCTATATTTTGTGCAAAGAAAATAAGCATAGGCTCGGGTGTATCATATTCGCTTTCCACGGAACAAGACACATCCGGCAACACATCCTGCATTTTCATATTAATGGGTGAAGACTGTGATGTCAAAATGTTAGCCAATTCCAAAAGAGAGAAATAATCATCGTCATTTTCCGTTGGCAGAGTGAAAGCGTAGACCATAACGGGTGAACCGCTTCCGGGGATTGTAAATTCCTTTTCTACGGTGCCGCTTATAGGTGTGTAGTTTTTGTCGGATAAATCCGGCTTTTGGTCATCATATTTTGAAAAATATTCGTTAAAAAGTTCGAGATATTTTTCATAGTCAAGTTTACCGTATATTGTGGCAATTACATTTGACGGCTTGTAGTAATCGTTATGGAACTGCACAACCTCATCGTATGAGAGTGTGGGGATTACGTCGGGGTCACCGCCGAAGCAGGTTGCATAGCAACTGTTCGGAAACATGGTTTTGAGCAAGTTAAACCATGATTGTTCGGTATATGAACTCATAACACCTTTCATTTCGCTGTAAACCGTACCGTTCAGTGTCAATTCATCATCCGGTGATTCAAGCTCGTATCTCCATGCCTCCGTATCAAAAATGCTTTTATCTGTTTTTATGAGAGGATTGAATACTCCGTCAAGATAATAATCCATAAACTTTAAAAGCTGTGCATCGGAAATTGATGAGCTGAAATATTGGGTAAAAGAGGCAGCGGTTGAAGCATTCATATCCGTTTGTGATGTCTGGTATATCAAATTAAAAAATATGTCCTTCGGATATTTTTGAGAACCGCCGAGAGTGGCGTGCTCAAATACGTGTGCTATTCCCGTGTCACTTCCGGGTGTTTTAAATGCTATATTAAACGCACGATTTGTGTCCTCGTTTGCGATATATATAAGCTGTGCACCGGTTTTTTCATGAGTGAACAAAAACACATCGGAATCGAGGGTTTTGCTTTCTCTGATTTCTTTAACGGTGAAACCGTCTATTGTGTCACCAACTTTAGGTAAAGCAGGTGAAGCTTCTTCCGCTTTAACGGTAACCATCATCGAGAAGAGCATAGATGCCGATAAAATTACGGATAAAATTCGTTTTTTCATTTTAAAGCCTCCTTTTTGTAAGATAGTATAAATGTTGAAACACAATTCACAAATTTAACACCTTATGCAATATTGAATTTGTGATTTTAGCTTGCATATTTAAATGATAAATAAGTTGAATTGTAAAATATGTATATATTATATCACGATTTCAAACTATTGTAAACATAAAAACAAACAAGAATAGAAGTTTTGTTGTTTACTTCAATGAAAATTTGTTGTAAAATAATGTAAAAATGTATCAATGGTTATGATTAGGACGGGAGGATAATTGTGAAAAAGCAGCTTATACAAGAAGTTTATAATGAAGTGAGTAAAAAAAATTCCGCAACGCTTTCATTTGAAGCGGACGGAACCGAGTATTTGCGCAGATGGTGCTCGGGGGAGCGACTTATCATATTGGGAGGAGGGCACATTGCACAGCCCTTATGCAAAATAGGTGCAATGCTTGATTTTGAGGTTATTGTTACTGATGATAGACCATTATTTGCAAACACAATACGCTTTCCCGAAGCACACAGTGTAATATGCAATGGGTTTGAAAAGGCGATAGATGAAATAGGTATAAGAAACAGCGATTATGTGTGCGTAGTTACAAGGGGGCACAGATATGATGCGGCTTGTTTGAGGAAAATATTCAACGGAGCGGAAAAGCCATATTATACGGGAATGATAGGTTCAAGGCGAAGAGTGAAAGAGCTGAAAGATATGTTGATTGAGGAGGGATACGATAAATCCTTGATTGATGAATTGAATTCCCCGATAGGTTTGCCCATAGGTGCGCAGACAACAACGGAAATAGCGGTTTCAATTGCGGCACAGCTTGTGGAATACAGAAGAAAAAATGTAGGAGAAAGCGGATATCTCACTATGACAAATGCGGATATATCGGTTTTGGAGGCACTTTGTTCCGATGAGGGGTGGGTAATTGCCCTTGTGACACAAACAAAGGGTTCCACACCCGTAAAAGACGGTGCTGTGATGGCTGTCAATGCACTCGGGCAGACAAAGGGCACTATAGGCGGCGGCTGCTCGGAAGCGGAAGTAATAAACATAGCAAGGCAGATGGCGAATAAAAGCGAGAAAAAAATTGTTACCGTGGATATGACAAACGATGTTGCGGAAAATGAGGGTATGGTGTGCGGCGGCACAATGAGGGTGCTTATTGAAAGTATGGAATGATGAAATCAAAATGTAAATTGGCTCATTTATATTTTGATTAATTTTAGATCTGTTTTTATTAATTTATTTTTTCTAAATCCCTAGAAAAAAGATTGTTCTTTTTTACGAAAAAAGAACCAAAAACGTCGGGGCGTTCCGATTCGCCCCGAACCCCTAACGGGCAGGGGCGGTGAGTGCGTTGGCTCAGCGGAGTACGGCGGCGGGTTGCCCCTGCACCCACCCCGTTTTACGGTATGGTTGGAGCAAACTACTTGACCACTGCTTTGTCACGTTATAACTTATATAGTTTTATTAAATTCAAGACATTGCCATCTGTCTCGGATAACCGGAGGTTGACTTTTTTAGTAATTCGGAACTGTATGCTTTTATTGAAAGTATAACGTAAATTGAATTTATAATTTCAAAAGCACCTTGCAAAAACGCAAGGTGCTTTTTAGACATTATTCATGCAGTAAATTATTTTTTCGACCCGTTTCAAGTGCGTTGTTGCAATCCTCATCCAAGGCGGCTGCACATTCCTCGGGGGTGACGGTTTTCATAAGCAGGTCGTGAATGTGGGGATAGAACACACTTCTTACGGAGGTGTCCGTGCCCTGCCAGTTTGGGTTGTTGTGCATAAAATCAACCACGTTATCGGAGTTTTGCAAAAACGTGCCAAGCATAGGTATTTTATCCGCATATTTCTCGGCTACCTTATTGCTTGCGGGAATGTTGCCTGCGGAAAGCTCCAGCCATTCATCCGTTTGATATATGTACGTAAGAAAATCCTTTGCAACCTTTATTTTGCTTTCGTCACCGTTATCAAAAATTTCAAATCCCGTTGAAAAGGATGTTGCAACGTTATTCGGAAAGTTTACAAAGCCGTAGTTGTCAAGGTTTTCGTAAAGCGGAATATTTGCATTGTTGAATACATAGAATACAAGCTGATTGTTATCAAAAAGCTCCTGATTATCGGTTATTTCCAAATTTTCGCAGTGGGTTGGGAACCAACCTTTGTCAACACCGTTTTGTATCCATGTCAGTGCTTCCACGGCTTCTTTGCTTTCAAAATCAAAATTACCGTTTTCATCAAATATATTGCTTCCGAATGCCCTCAGAAGTGACATAATATGTGTGTCACCTTGATTGTTGCTTGCATACATCATCATGGGATAGGTGTTATCGGGCAGCTTTTTTGCAAGAGTATCAAGTATTTGCGTCCATTGTTTTGTTGACCAGTTCTGTATTTGCCCGTCATCTGAAACATATTTGCCAAGTCCGCAATCTCTCATAAGTGCCTTGTTGTATATGAGTATGTTTTGTCTGCTGAGATACGGCATCATATATGTTTTGCCCTCAACCATACTCATATTCCAATAGGTATCGTCTATATCGTTTTTAAGCTCATCTGTTATGATATCGTCAATGGGCACAACTCTTCCCGTGTGCACATAGGATTCCATATTGAAATAGTCCTCAAAAAGTATATCCGTTGCGGAGTCCGTGTCAAAGCAATCGGTGACAGCCGTTTTTTCATCCGTGAGGCTGAAACACTTAACATCGATTGTGACATCGGCATCCTCGTATTGGCTCATAAATGCCTTGATTGCATTTGTCAGAAATTCTTCGGAGCTTATTATTTCGGAGTTATCACCCCAGCTTATGTTGATTATAGGTGCTTTAACCGTGAGCGAGACCGTTCCTTTTTTGCCTGTGCAGGCTGTGAAAAAGCAAAGCACCGCAATCACAGCTGCAAATATAAGTGTTCTGTATTTCATTGTGCCACTCCTTTCGTGGTTACCTTTTACCCGTGTATTTTGTTACCGAAATTTTTGAAAGCATTTCACTTACGTTTATCGGTTTTGAGAGAAAATCATTCATACCGCTTGAAAGTGCACGGTTTCTGTCATCCTTGAATGTATTTGCCGTGCAAGCGAAAATGATAACGCTTTTTGCATCGCTTCTTTGCATATCACGGATTATCTTCGTTGCCGTGCATCCGTCCATAACCGGCATTTGAATATCCATGAGTATAACGTCAAATTCTCCCTCTGCCGAATTGCCGAATATTTCGGTTGCTTCTTTTCCGTTTGTTGCGTGAACTACGTCAATGCCCTCACTTTCCATAATATCCATAAGTATTTCGGCATTGAGTTCATTATCCTCGGCAAGCAGAATTTTGAGCTGCCTGCCGTTTAAATTTTTATCACTTGAAATTACGGGACGTTCAATAGGCGTTTTGTGTGAAATAAGTGACGAAAGGGTGACTGTGAAAGTGCTGCCTTCGTCTTTTTTGCTTTTCACGGATATCTCGCCGCCCATTTCTTTCATAAGCAACTTGCTTATTGTCATTCCCAAGCCCGTACCGCCCTCGGCATCATCCGTGTGCCTGTGTTCCTGAGAAAATGAATCCCATATATGTTCAATAAAATCCTCACTCATGCCACAACCCGTATCTTTGCAGGTGAAATATGTGGTAACGTGGGCTTCATCTGTTTTTTTCTGTTTTACGGATAATATTATTTGACCTCCCGACGGAGTGAACTTTGCCGCATTGCCGACAATATTTAAAAGCACTCGTTTCAGGAGTATTTCATCACCTATAATCCACGGCTCAATAATATCGGTTTCCAATTTGAATTCAACGCCGTTGTTCTCAACAGTGTTTTTCTGCATAGACCAAACGGCATCCGCAATTATTTCCGGTGATATTACTTCATTGTTAAGCTCTATTTTGCCCGATTGTATTTTTGAAACATCGAGTATGTTATTTATGAGTGAAAGCAGATAGTTTGCAGTGTTATCGGCTTTCACAAGCCTGTCCTTTATTGTATAGTGGTTGTGAGGATTATCTATATCCTTTTGTATGAGGTAGATAAGACCTATTATTCCGTTAAGCGGAGTCCTTATCTCGTGGCTCATATTGGCTAAGAAACGGCTCCTTGCTTCGGCTTCTGCGGTTGCCACAAGCATTTTGTTGTGTGATGCCATAACATAGACAAGCATAAGTGCAACAACCACAACAATGCACACAAGCATTGCAAGGCTCAATATAAGGAAAGTTCTGTTTTGCTCCATAAACACATTTTTTTCAACCGAAAGCAGGAAATACCATGGCACATCATCATCGGGAAACGGTTTGCAGTAAACTATTTTTTCAATTCCATCGGCAGTTTTGAATGAAAAGGTGAAAGTTTGAAAATCAGACATTTCTTTCTGTATTGTTGCACTATCCAATTCGGATGTCTTAGCCCTGTCTATTTGTGTGAAAAAATTGTCGGTTTCGTTCAGATATACTGATTTGTTTTTGCTTACGATATAGTTGCCGTTCATATCCGTAACCGCACTGTAGCCACGGCTTTCACCGTTTTTTGCAAAACTGCTTATTATGAGCTTGTTTTGTATGTTGTTGATATCACTTATACCCACAAGCCCGATCATTTCCTTGCCTTCAACGTAAAAGCCGTTAAGGTGTATGCCATAGAGTATGCTTTCTTTGGTGACACCTATGGTCGGAAGTTTATCATCGAAACGTGCAACAATCCTGTTGTGACCGTTTTCAAAATATGGCAGCAGGTCTATACGGCTGTTCTGTCCCTCACTGTTGGGATTATATGCAAGTAATTTGTCGGTATATACCATACCGTCGGAAGCAACCATATATATGTGTGAAAATCTGCTGTAGGAACGCTCCACGTTCATAAGAGATTCAATCTCGACTATGCTTTCGCAATTTTGAACCGCAAATTTGTTTTTTATGTATTCAAGTTCCGTCCAAGTTTCTTCTATGTAGTTTTGTATACTGTTTTGGTCATGTTCAGCCAATTCGCTTATTGTGCCGTTTATATTGCCGGAAACCGTTTTGTTGAGTTGTATTATATAACAAGTTCCCACAATGACTATAAGTATTGCGGCACATATAACAACAGTAATGCTTTTTTTGAAATTTCCCGTGTTTTTCATTGCACCCTCCTATCATAAGTTATATCATCGGAATTTCATTCCGATTGTGTATTGCTTCGCAATCCACTGATTTGCTTCGCAAATCAACATAAAACCTCGTCTAACGACTCGGTAAACTTATTCGGCAAAAATTGCAAGCAAGCTTGCATTTTCTTCGCATAAGTTAATGTACGAGAATGTAGTTAATATTTTTTTAGAGAAATATATATCATATTACAATATGATTATAACTGTTTTTTTGATAAAAAACAAGAGTTTGTTGTTTTTTTTGAAAATAAATCGACGAAATTTTGTGTATGAAAATATACGGAGGGTTGCCTGTTAAGTTGACAAACCCTCCGCATATTTATTTCATTGGCATTTTTACAATAATCAATTTCTGTTCGGGATATATCAAATCGGGATTTTCAATGCCGTTCATCTCTGCTATGGAGTCCACGGTGGAATTGAATTTTTTGGATAGTTTCCATAATGTGTCACCCGGCTTTACGATATATATAACCATGCCTGGGATTTTTTTGATATCCTCCTTATTCATATCGGTCATTTCAATATCCGTGCATATATTTTCGCACACCTCACGGTTTACCTCGGTTTGCATATTCAGCACGCACCTTATTTCAACCTCTCTGCCTGAGAGCATATTGAAACGTATATTTGAAATATCCCTGTCTATGCTCACGTTCATATCGTCTTTTGCACCCTTTGCTTCTATTGTCTGTGAAAAGGGAATTGACTTTTTTGCACTGTAAACCGGCATATCGTCACTTTCGGTCACATAAAGTATATTCACGTTTATAACTCCGCTCACGTTTATTT
>CAZUXS010000051.1:0-13453 GCA_964624605.1 uncultured Lachnospiraceae bacterium
AGGGTTCAAACTATTTGGAAACACTTTCACAGACGAAATATGTTGTGTTTGATAAGACGGGTACTCTTACACAGGGTGTGTTTGAGGTAAGCGGTATACATCACAACGAGCTTGAAAACGAGAAGCTTATTGAATATGCGGCACTTGCGGAAAGTGCATCATCACACCCAATAAGCAAGAGTTTGCAGCGTGCCTACGGAAAAGAAATTGACCGTTCAAGGGTAAGCGATATTCAGGAAATAAGCGGCAATGGTATTGTGGCTAAGGTTGATGATGTGTCTGTTGCCATTGGTAATGATAAGCTTATGAAGCGTCTTGAAGTTGAATACAAGGATTGCCACTGTGTCGGTACTATCATACACATAGCAATCAACAACGAATATGCGGGACACATCGTAATTTCCGATGTGGTTAAGCCAAATTCAAAGGCTGCTATAAAGGAGCTTAAAAAAGCAGGTGTCAGCAAGACCGTTATGCTTACGGGTGATGCTTCAAAGGTTGCCGACCAAGTTGCGAGTGATTTGGGCATAGATATGGTTTGCAGTGAACTTCTCCCTGCCGATAAGGTTACACAGGTTGAAAAGCTTCTTGCCGAGAAGCCCGAAAAAGCCAAACTTGCCTTTGTCGGTGACGGTATAAACGATGCGCCTGTGCTTTCAAGAGCCGATATAGGTATTGCAATGGGTGCTATGGGTTCGGATGCGGCTATCGAGGCTGCGGATATTGTTCTTATGGACGATGACCCACTTAAGATTTCAAAGGCAATTAAAATTTCACGCAAGTGCATAGGCATTGTTTATCAAAATATAATATTTGCACTCGGTATAAAGTTTATTTGTCTTGCACTCGGTGCAATAGGTATTGCAAATATGTGGTTTGCGATATTTGCCGATGTTGGTGTTATGATTATAGCGGTGTTGAATGCTATCAGAGCATTGTATGTGAAAAAACTATAAAATAAGTGATTTTCAATTGAATAAAACAATATTGCTTGACAATAGCAATAAAATAATTTATAATAAAAACACAAGAGGAAATAACAACTAATAACGGTTGTTACCCCTGTATAAAGAAAAATTTTTCAGTTATTAAAAATAACCGCTTGTTTTCCAGACAGGAGCGGTTATTTTTTTGTAAGTAATATTGTTATAAAATAGACTATGGTTATGTAGACTATTACATTCTCACTCACAATACCAACCCCCTCTCATAATACTTCCGAATATAAACCTAATCAATCATAGGCAACACCCTTTCATAATATGAAATAACAGGGGTAAAACCAAACCGCTTTTATTGAAATTTCCTCTTGTGCGAAATAATTATATCATTAATTGTGATATAATTCGAGTGTTTAAGTTGATTTATCTTTACTCTTTAGTCTTATTTTCCTCATCATTGCAGAGATTATTTTCCTTTGTATCCATATTATTCAGTGCGTACTCTATGCACTGAATTACAATTTTGTTTACCGAAAGATTGTATTCGGCAGAGAGTTTTTCAAGTCTGTCTACTATACGAACAGGCAGACGGAAAGTTTTGTTTGAATATTCATCATAGCCTTTTTTTAGCTGAAACATCTTATTACCTCACTTATAAATATAGTGTATATAAATTATTATCATACAAATTCGAAAATATTTATATATTATAAATATAAGATAAAAATAATACAAAAATAATATATTTTACTTGAAATATTTCGGAATTTGTTATATAATACAATTAGTTAATAAAAAAATAATAATAAATTGTAATATTAAAGCTAGGGAGGCGGTTTTATGGCAACTTATACTATGATAAAGGTGTTTTGCCCTTGCGGTGAACTTTTGCAGAGGTTTGTGCAAGATGTGGATGATATAATGCCTACACAGGATAAATTGACTTGTCCGAAATGTAAAATGAGGGTGTGTTATAAGCTGACCGAAAATTATCCGCATATATGTTATTTGAGATGAGGTCTTAACTTCAATAATTCGGGATTGAAAAAACGGTGCAAATGTGGTATACTCTAATGTAATATCGTAGCCGAAAAGCCATAAAATATAATGAGGTGATTTTGTGGTGAGCATACGCAACTTACAGCAGAAAGAAGTTATCAATATATGTGATGCGAGCAGAGTGGGGTATGTGTGCGATGTCATTGTGGGCTGCAACGGTTGTGTGGAACAGCTTGTTGTGCCTTGTTCAAACGGCATATTTTCCGCATTTATTAAAAATAAAGTGTATTGCATACCGTGGTGTGATGTTGTGAAAGTCGGCGAAGATATTATACTTGTAAACGTAAAATCGGATAATTTGTTAATAGAGGAATTGGAGTAGTTATGTATAATTCAAGCGAGATAATAACAGAGCTTAGCCGTATAATAGATGTTGATATGTTTGAAAGTGCCGTTGTGAGCAATCCCATAAAAAAGGGTGAGGAGTTCGGTTCAAAGCTGAAAATCACAAGGATTTCACTTAAAGGCAATGTGTGTTTTCAGTTTTCCGAATTTGTGGGTAAAAAGGTAATACACAAAAATTACACACCAGAGGAACTTATTGAAAAGCTTATTTCCAAAATGGAGGAAAATTACAAGCAGTGTGCAATAACGGCAAATAAGTTTGCTACTGTGCTTATGAATAAAAAAAGGCAGTTTTCTCTTACGGGTGTGAAAGATAATTTGAATGTTTGCTGTGTTGCAAAGGAACATAACAAAACCAAAAACTACATACTCCAAGAGGGTGAATATACGGATTGGATGTATCACCTCGGACTTATGGATAAGGATGGAAAGGTGACAAGCCACATGCAGAAAAAATTCCGCCAAATAAATAAGTTTGTGGAGATTTTGCAGAGTGTGGAAAAGGATTTGCCGGAAAATGCCACAATCGTTGATTTCGGTTGCGGAAAGAGTTATCTCACCTTTGCCATGTATCACTATTTCAACAATATAAAGCATAAAAACGTAACCATACGTGGCTATGACCTTAAAGCCGATGTTGTGGAGCATTGCAACGAGCTTGCGGAAAAATTCAATTTCAGCGGTTTGAAATTTTATGCCGAGGATATTGCGAATGTGAGCAGTGAAAACGCAAATATAGATATGATAATAACCCTCCATGCCTGTGACACGGCAACGGATTATGCAATATACCACGGCATAAGATGCGGTTGTAAAATAATTATGAACGTGCCTTGCTGTCAGCACGAGCTTAATGCACAAATGAAAAATGACGATATGAGCGTAATTCTGAATTACGGCATATTAAAGGAAAGGTTCGCTTCAATATTGACAGACTCAATACGTGCCAGAATACTGGAGCTTAAAGGCTATAAGGTGGATGTGTTGGAGTTTATAGATATGGAGCATACTCCAAAAAATATTATGCTTAGGTCGGTTAAAAAGAATAATTATAAGTTCAATAATTCTGATTTTGAGGACCTGAAAAGGATAATAGGGGAGTATAATATCGAACCCACGTTATATAAATTGATTTTTAAGTAAAAATACTTGCATAATTTTGTGAAGTATTGTATAATATAACCGTAAAAGAGATAAAAAAGTGTAACACTGTCAAAGACGATGAACAAACTTGCAAGTATGTGGTAGTTTTTGCAGGGCTTTTTGTCACCTTTGTAAGATGAATGGGCTTGTGTTGTCGAAGGTTATCTGCCCTGTCGTTTGTATTACTCGTATTTGACAAAAGTTTACAAAAAAAGTGGTATATCCTATCGGATATGCCACTTTTTTGTATATATTTTTTAAAACTGTAACCCCTTATTAAATAACTTCGCCCTTTGCAACAACAACAGGCTTTTCGGGAGTACCTATAAGCTTCTTGCCGTCGCTTACAATAACTTCCTTATCGATGATGGCATTTTCAATTACACAGCCCTTACCGATATTGGATTCTTTCATAATGATTGAATTTTTAACGGATGCACCTTCACCGATAACTACCTTTCTGAAAAGTACGGAATCGTGAACGGAACCGTTTATGATTGTACCTGTGCCGACAAGTGCATTTTTAACGTCGGAACCTGCATTGTATTTTGCAGGAGGGTCATCGCTTGGCTTTGAAAGGATGTATGGCTCATCTGTGAGCATATTTCTTGCCTTATCTCTGAGGAAAGCCATATTTGTGTCCATATAAGCCTTAACGCTGTTGAGTGTGTTCCAATAGCCTTCAAACTGATAGCCGAACACATTGAGCTCTTTAGCGTTTCTGAGGATGATATCCTTTACGAAGTCATACTGACCGTTTGGCACAGCAGCTTCGAGGAGCTTTATCAAAAGACTTCTCTGTATAACATAGATACCGAGAGAGATATTGTTGCTCTTTGGTTCAAGAGGCTTTTCCTCAAAGCTTGTAAGACGCATATCGTTGTCGTATTCAACAACACCGAAATCGTGTGGGTCGTTTGTTGTGCCTGTGGCATCCTTTGTCACAATTGTAATATCGGCACCCTTTTGAATGTGATAATCAAGTATATCATGATAGTCCATCTTGTAGATAGCATCACCTGAAGTGATTATTACATAAGGTTCATTACTGTTTTTGAGGAAGTCAATGTTCTGATAAATTGAATCGGCAACGCCCCTGTACCAGAAACTGTTTTCATCTGAAAGGAAAGGTGTGAATATGTAAAGACCGCCTTTCTTTCTATCCAAATCCCACCACTTAGCTGATGAGAGATGGTCGTGCAAACTTCTTGAATTGTACTGTGTGATTACAGCAACTTTTCTTATATTTGAGTTTGACATATTACTGAGTGTAAAGTCAATTGCTCTGTATGAACCGGCAACGGGCATAGCGGAAATCGCTCTTACCTTGCAAAGGTTTTGAAGCCTTGCACTGTTGCCGCCTGCCAAAATTATACCAAGTGCTTTCATTTAATTCTTCCCTCCTCGATTATTACAGACTGACCGCTTGCAAGCTTTCCGTCGGGATAGTTTTCGGCTGTTGACGGACCGTAAACAACGCAGTTTTTACCGATTTGAACGTTGTCGGGAACTGTAGTGTCGCTGCCGATTACGGAGATACCTGTGTTGTAAATCTTAGGCTTAGCCTCGTTAGGAACATTCTCGCCGCCGCCGATGTTTACATTGTTGCCTATTACGGTGTTTTGATCCACAATAACTCTGTCGAGTACGGCACCTGCCTTGATTACGCAATTTTCCATGATTATGGAATCCTTAACGTAAGCACCCTCTTCAATAACAACATTCTTGCTTATAACGGAATGTTCAACCTTGCCGTAGATGCGGCAACCCTCTGAAATGATACTGGTTGTAACTTCGCCGCTTGCACCTATGTAGTTAGGTGGCTGATAGTCGTTGTTTGTATATATCTTCCAAAAGTCCTCATAAAGGTTAAATTCGGGAAGTGTTTTAATAAGATCCATATTGGCAGCCCAGTATGACTCAATTGTGCCGACATCCTTCCAGTAGCTCTTGAAACGGTAAGCGTAAAGTGTGCCGCCGTTGTTCAAAAGGAGAGGGATGATGTGCATACCGAAATCACTGTTATCATGAACCTTGTTATCGGCAATGAGCGCTTCACGCAGCTTTGACCAAGTGAAGATATATATACCCATTGAGGCAAGGTTACTCTTTGGATTTGCGGGCTTTTCTTCGAATTCGTAAATTCTGTCATTTTCATCTGCATTCATAATACCGAAACGGCTTGCTTCCTCCCAAGGAACTTCCATAACCGCTATGGTAATATCGCAGTTGTTTTTCTTGTGGAACTTGAGCATATCTGCATAGTCCATCTTATATATGTGGTCACCTGAAAGTATAACAACATATTCCGGATTGTTGTGGTCTATGTAGTCTATATTCTGGAAGATAGCGTTTGCGGTGCCTGAATACCAATCACCCTGTTCGCCCTCTTTTTGATGCGGAGCAAGAATTGTTGCACCGCCGTTTTTTCTATCCAGATCCCATGGAGAACCGATACCGATGTGCTGATTAAGTGTAAGTGGTTGATACTGTGTAAGTATACCAACAGTTTCAATACCTGAATTGATACAGTTGCTCATTGGGAAGTCAATTATTCTGTATTTTCCGCCGAAAGCAACACCGGGCTTTGCCTTGTCGGTTGTGAGTATACCAAGACGGCTGCCTTGACCACCTGCAAGAAGCATAGCCAACATTTCTTTTTTACGCATAGCAAAAATCACTCCGTTTCTTTTATATTTTTTGCGAAGTGTCCTTTTGGACACCGTTTTCTCGTTGTATTGAGAAAAAGGAAAAAACTATATCCTCCTTAAGTTTTTCTATATAACTATAATAGCATATTTTTTTTGAATATACAAGTCCTAATTGTGTTTTTGTATCAATTTTTTTGAAATTTTATTATATTTTTAATAATAATTGTATACGTGGGATTTTAGCGATTTTTTATTCTTGGGTGTTGTTGCAATTTTTTTTCGAAAATATGTGTCAAAGTATAAAAAATATACAAAAACAGTGTATATAAAGACGTTTTCGGGGCTTTTGGTGAAAAAAATGAAATTTATAGGAAATTTGTATGGTAATTTGAGCGAAAATAGTATACAATAATGTTAATGAACAGGTAGTGACGGTGTTTGCGTGCCGTTTACCACATAGGAGGTTACTAATGAAATTTGGTTTTTTGAAAAGTGCGGTGGCATCACCCGATGTGCGTGTTGCCGATTGCGACTTTAACGGTAATAAGATAATTGAATGTATAAAATCCGCACAGGGCAGGGGAGCGAAACTTCTTGTTTTTCCCGAGCTTTCAATAACGGGTTACACCTGCGGAGATCTTTTCAATCAACGTCAGCTTTTGACGGATGCACTTGTTTCTCTCAAAAAGATACAGGAGGTAACGATTGATACGGATATTGTGGTTGTTGTCGGTTTGCCTTTGGAGTGTGACGGTCAGCTTTATAATTGCACTGCCGTTATCTGTGGCGGCAAGGTGCTTGGTATTGTGCCAAAGTCCTATTTGCCCAACTACAATGAATTTTATGAAATGCGTTGGTTTGCCGAAGCTTTTGAGGGTGTGAGATATATTGACGTAAACGGCGAAAAAGTTCCGTTCGGCACGGATATATTGTTTAGGTGCAGAGAAAATTCGGATTTTGTGCTTGCCGTTGAAATTTGCGAGGATTTATGGACGGCTGTTCCTCCGTCATCCTATCACGCTCTTGCGGGTGCAACGATTATAGCCAACCCGTCTGCGGGCAATGAGATTATAGGTAAAGCGGATTACAGAAGAAATCTTGTCAGCGGTCAATCCGCAAGACTTATAAGCGGCTATATATATGCCTGTGCAGGGCAGGGCGAGAGCACAACAGATGTTGTATATTCCGCACACGATTTGATATGTGAAAACGGTACGGTTTTGAAAGAGAGTAAAAGGTTTGAAAATTCAATAATTTATGCCGATGTGGATTTGGCAAGCCTTAATGCCGAAAGAAGAAAGAACACAAGTTTCCGCACGGACAGCAAAAATTATACCGTTGTGGAATTTTCACAGAGTGAAACGGATACTAAAATTGACCGTTTTGTGGATGCTCACCCCTTTGTGCCCTCAAATGAGAAAAAGAGGGAAGAGCGTTGTGACGAAATAATAAGTATACAGGCACTTGGATTAAAGAAACGTCTTGAACATATAGGCTGCAAAAATGTTGTGCTTGGCATAAGCGGCGGGTTGGACTCCACACAGGCTCTTATTGTGACGGCTAAGGCTTTTGAAATGGCAGGGATTGACAAAAAGGGCATAATTGCCGTGACTATGCCATGCTTCGGCACAACGGACAGAACCTACACAAATGCCGTGAAGCTCACCGAAATACTGGGTGCAACCCTTGTTGAGGTGAATATTAAAGCTGCTGTATATCAGCATTTTGAGGATATAGGGCATGATGAGGCTGTAAAGGACTTGACATACGAAAATTCACAGGCTAGAGAGAGAACACAGGTGCTTATGGATATGGCATCAAGATACAACGGCTTCGTTGTGGGTACGGGTGATTTGAGCGAGCTTGCACTTGGTTGGGCAACCTACAACGGCGACCACATGAGTATGTACGGTGTCAACTGTTCAATCCCTAAAACGCTCATAAAGTATCTTATAAAGTATATTGCCGATTATACCGACAATGTCGAGCTTAGAGAGGTTTTGAACGATATACTCGATACCCCCGTTTCTCCCGAGCTTTTGCCGCCTAATGAAAACGGAAGCATAGCTCAGATTACGGAAGATAAGGTAGGCCCTTACGAGCTGCACGATTTCTTTTTATACAATATGATGCGCCGTGGCTTTGAGCCTAAGAAGATATATTTCCTTGCTAAAATTGCCTTTGAGGGAGTATACGACAATGAAACGATATTGAAGTGGCTTAAAACTTTCTATTGGAGATTTTTCTCACAGCAGTTTAAGAGGAGCTGTCTGCCCGACGGACCCAAGGTTGGTTCGGTAAGCTTAAGCCCGAGAGGGGATTGGAGAATGCCGAGTGATGCTTGTGTGAACGGTTGGAGAAAGGAACTTGAAAATCTGTAAAAAGATTTTAACTATAAAATGGTTTTAATTTATCGGTTTTAATTTAAAGAAAAAAAGGCTGTCGCGCTTAAAACGACAGCCTTTTTGAATATGATTCTATTATTTTATGACTTTATGATTTTATTCTTTTGCATACAAAACATTTTCGATTTGAGGTCTGCACTCTATGAAAGTTTTTGCAAGCACAGGGTCAAAGTGATTGCCTGCCGATTCATCTATTATTTTAAAAGCAACGTCAATAGGCAGTGCATCCTTATAGCAACGCTTTGACACAAGCGCATCAAAAACGTCCGAAATAGCCATTATTCTTGCACAAAGAGGTATTTCCTCGCCGGAAAGCTTGTTTGGATAGCCTTGACCGTTCCACTTTTCGTGGTGGTAGGCGGCAACTTCCGCAGCCATATCAACGTACTTCTTTTCCTCTATGTTTCCGAAAACGGAACGTATAATTTCACCGCCCTCGCTGGCGTGGAGCTTTATTTCCTCAAATTCCTCGGGTGTCAACTTGCCCGGCTTTTTAAGTATTCTGTCGGCAACGGAAATTTTGCCTATATCATGCAATGGGGCGGCTTCCACAAGAAGGTCAATGTATTCATCGGTAAGTGTATCGGTGTAAAGTCCCTTGCTTTGTGCCGCTTTTGCAAGTATTTCAACATAGCTGCTGGTTCGCTTTACGTGCTCACCCGTTTCACCGTCTCTGTTTTCAATAAGGTTTGCAACAGCAACTATTGTGTTGTTTTGAAGCTCTTCCATTTTTACAATTTGATTTTGGAGTTCCGTTGTGCGCTCATCGACCATAGTTTTAAGGTTGTCATTGTAAACAGCAAGTTTTTTGAGCATATTAAAGCACAGCAAAAGACAAGTTAAGAGTGTGAGCACTATGCAGGTGATGCTTATACTCACGCTTATTTTTGATATTGTTATGTATTTGCTGAGATTTAATTTGGATTGCTCCAATTCCGTATTCGTCATATCGGAAAGGGTTTGCAGATTTTGTTTGAACTCGTTTATAAACTCGTCAAGCACATCATTTATATAATATTCGGCGGTGTTGTTGTTTCCGTTACGGCTGAAATGAAGTGCATATTCCGCATTGTTGAGATATTTATAGTAGTTGGAATATACGTTGTGATAATACTCTTCCTTGTCTGTGCCTTTAACAACCTCGCCGTATGATTTCAATATATTTTCAATACTGTCCTCCACGGGACTCATTTGCTGTTCATACTCTTCCATTCTTTCATCACTGTTGCAGGAAATATGCCTGCACACAAGTGCGTAATGTTGGCGCAAAAGAGCATTGAGCTGTGATATATAGTCAAAATCTCTGAGCTTTTCATTCATCAAAAGCTCATAACCCTGAGTAAGTCTGTCAACCTGTAACTTGGAAATCAGCTGGCCGGCAATGCAGATTGCACTGCATATAAACAGAATCACCAGAATCTTCACCGGTATTTTTTTCGCTGATTGCAAATCCATCACCTCTTAACAAATTGCTGAAATTTTGTTGTGGTTCAATAGCATAAAAAGTAAAATCTAACTTGTAATTCCTTTTACCATATCATCAAGCATGGTCTGCATATCCAGTCCGTCAAGGTTGCCGGATAAAATTTGTGTGCCGAATATGTAGGTCGGATCCCAAAATGTGTCCGAAACCTCTTGCAAATGTGAATACTCGGATTGTGCATTAAGTGCCGCAACAGCGGGTGAGGACTGCACCTCAAGTGAGGTTGCGGCTTTCACATTTGAGGGACATTCTCCCTTGTATTCAAAGCGTTTTATTTGATTTTTTTCATCGGATAAAAAGCGTGCAAGCTTCATAGCCCATTCGGGATTTTTGGAATTGGCACTTACACCCTCAATCTTATATCCGCAAAAACTTGCCATTTGCACGCTGTCGCCCGCAACGGTATATTTCGGCAGTTTTGCCGCACCTAAGTTATCACCCAAAGCCTCTGCCATTTGTTTGGAATGCCAAAGTCCGCTGACACAGGCAATAAGTTCCTCATTTTTCATAGCTTCCACAAAGTCGCTGTTTTGCATGGTTGTAAAGCTTTTATGCTTGGCTATTTCATACATGGCATTGCCAACGTCAACACCCTTGTATTTAGTGTCCGTACTGTTCCAGTTGCAGGTGTTGTGTCCGTCACCTGTGGAATTTACTTCCAAGCCGGCACCCTCAAAAAATGAATAGGTATACCATCCGCTTGTGAAATCCATGGAAAATTTTTTGTCGTTTTCATCGGCAATTTCAAGTATTTTGTCAAGACTTTTAACATCTTCATCGCTGAAATATTTTGAATTGTAGTAGAGTATATAGCCGTTGCCGTATACACTCGGATAGCCGCACAACGTGCCATCCTTATAGGATGCGGCTTTTATAGCTTGTGAGGTTTTGCCACCGTTTTCGGCAATCACCTCATCCTCTTCGTAGGTGGCGGGTAAAAGTGCACCTGCTTCGTAAAGCTCTTCAAGCTGGTCATCGGGATATGAAAAAACATCCCCCGCAGCATTCGGATTTGCAAGTATGGTTTCTTTGCAAGTATCCTCACCCTCCTTGCAGACCTTTATATTTATGACAGCTTCGTTTGAATGAAGCTCGGTAAATTCCTCGGCAAGGTCGCAAAGCAAAGGGTTCTCATCGGAAGAACCCCACAGAGAAAGATTAACAACGGGGCGTGTGTCCTTGCCACAGGCACAGAGAGATATCGTCATAACGGAAACCAATGAAAAAGCAATTGCAGTTTTAATCTTCCTGATAAATCGTGATATCATACGACGCACCCCTTGTATAATCGCTATAAAATGTATAAATTGTAAATTATCTATGTATATTTTATCAAAATATATTATGTATGTCAAGTGGCATTATAAAAATATTACAAAAAAATTAAAATATTTTATATTTTATTGGACCTTTTCCATATATTCATTTTTTCCGCATCTTTTATAAGCCTGTCACGAAAATCCGGATGAGCTATTGATATGAGTGCCTCGGCTCTCTGCCAGCTTGAAAGTCCTTTAAGGCAGACTTTTCCGTATTCCGTCACAACATACATTGTGTTTGCTCTCGTGTCGGTGACAATTGAGCCGTTTGCAAGTGTAGGTATAATTCTGGACTCCGTTTCACCCGTCTTTGTTTTGTAGGTGGATGAAATGCAAATAAAACTCTTGCCACCCTTTGAAAGATATGCACCCATAACAAAATCAAGCTGACCGCCTGCTCCGCTTATGTTTTTCAAGCCTACGGATTCCGCATTGACCTGACCGAAAAGGTCTATATCAATTGCATTGTTTATAGATATAAAATTATCTATTTTGGCTATTGTTGATATCTTGTTTGTGTATTCCACGCTTGCCGCCTTACATTCCGGATTGTTATCCAAAAAGTCATACAATTTTTGAGTGCCTGCGGCAAAGGCGTAGGTCTGTCTGCCCCTGTCTATATTCTTTTTGGAGCCGTTTATTTTGCCTGCTCTTGTTATATCCACAAAAGCATCAACGTACATCTCGGTGTGCACGCCCAAATCCCTAAGATCGGATTCGGCAATCAGAGAACCGACTTCATTAGGCATACCGCCTATGCCGAGTTGCAAGCAAGCACCGTTCGGGATTTCCTCAACTATGAGCTTTGCAACAGCCTTGTCAACGTCCGTTGCCTTGCCCGAAGTCATTTCAGCCATAGGCGGGTTGTCGCCCTCTATTATCATATCAACCTTTGAAACGTGAATACAATCGTCATAGCCGCCCAAACAGCGTGGCATATTTTTATTGACTTCAAGTATAATTGTTTTTGCTCTGTCGCAGATAGAGCCGAGGTGAGAAACACTTGTGCCGAAACTGAAATAGCCGTGCTTATCCATCGGAGTAACCTGAAATACGGCAACATCGGGAGGTGTGTCTATCTCACGATAATATCTCGGAAGTTCGGAGTATCTTATTGACGCATAAAAAGAAAAGCCTTTAGATATAGCCTTTCTTTCAATACCGCTCATGTGCCAACTGTTCCAAGTGAAATGCTCGGCGGGATTTTCAATCTTGAAAATTTCGGGTTCCCACATAAGCACTCCGCCTCTGAAATTTACATCGTGCAGTTCGGGCAATCTTTTTGCAATTTCCTTGTCAAATGCAACAGGTGTGCCCGCACACCAACCGTAATCTACCCAATCGCCCGATTTAACCACGGAAGCCGCTTCGGCAGCCGTCACAAGCTTTTGAGCGTAAATTTTATCAAAATCCATAATACCAACCCCTCTAAATATTTTTTTTGATATTATATTAACAGTATATTTAAAATAGGTCAAGTAAAATTTTTTTGAAAAAATAAAATTTTATCGATTCTTGTACTAGTTTGATAAATAAATGCAATGATATTGCCTTGTTTTGTAAAGGTTATTGTGAATAGTGCACAAAAAATAAAAATATTTTTGTTAAATATATAAGAATTAAATTAAAAGATTGATAATTATTTGACAATTGGCAGATATTGTGATATAGTTATGTTATGGCTTAAGAAGTGTTATAGTGATAAAATAGGGGAAGTTTGAATACTCTTTCTTAAGTGCGTACAGATGCTATCGGGCATTTGAAGAGAAGTTAAAATATAAAACAAAAAAATCAGCTGCTATGCAGTCAAAAAGGAGGACGAGGTTTATGTCAAGGAAAGTGGTTTTAGCAGGCGCTTGCCGTACGGCTATTGGTAAAATGGGTGGTGCACTCAGCACAACAAGTGCTCCTGTGCTTGGTTCTATCGTTATAAAAGAGGCTCTTAACAGAGCGGGTGTTCCTGCCGATAAGGTTGACCATGTGTATATGGGCTGCGTTATTCAGGCGGGTTTGGGACAGAATGTTGCCCGTCAGGCTGCAATAAATGCGGGGCTTCCCGTTGAAACAACAGCAGTAACGCTCAACGTTGTTTGCGGTTCCGGTCTTA
>CAZUXS010000052.1:0-13414 GCA_964624605.1 uncultured Lachnospiraceae bacterium
GCGGAACCTTACCTATTTCTTTAAGATACATTCTGACGTGGTCATCTATATTTATATTGTTTTCATTTATTGTGAGGTCAAGCTCGGATTCGATATCATCATTATCAAGCATATCACTCGGCTCTGCAACGCCTACACCAACCAAGTCTATGCCCTTACCGGTAAGATAATCATATACCTTATCGATATCGTCCGGACCCAGTTCCAAAGTTGCAAGCTTGTCCTGAATTTCTTTGATATCAAGCACACCCTGCTTCTTTTTGGCACTCAATATAAGTTCCTTAAGTTTTTGAGTAAGCATTATCTCATCGTTAGATTTCAATGCAAACCATCCTTTCTCGTATGTTCAGTATTCTAACCCTCTGACGCATATTATATTCAACAAAAAAGCAATCTATCGCAATTTTATTTTTATCTATAAAATTTTTACACTAAAACGCATACTCTCGTTTTTCGCTTTGAGGTATTTCAAAATTAAGCTGTCATCAGTGACATCTTTTGCCGTTTCATTCTTAATCATTTCATCGTAATAGGCAAGCTTAACAACTCTCATTTGGTCATTGACAGCTTTTTGCAAATCCTCTCTGTCCGAAAAATCCGTATGTAGTATAAAAATATCAATAGCTCGTTTTTGTTCCTCCACACTTTCAAAACGACTCACCAAATCAGCTTCAATTATAGGTTTGTCCGCAGCGTGTAATTCGGCAATTATTTTCATCAGTCTTACATAAAAAGGTTCCGATAATTCTTCTGCCTTGAATTGTCCTTCGACTTTTTTATAAATATCCTTGTTTTGTGCAAGAATATTTATTATGCTTCGCCTTGCCGCATCTATGCCGTTTTTGCCGTTTTCATCGGAAATACTTGCTTTCCCCACGTTTTTAAATCGACCTATCACAGGCACAACGGCATTGTTGCCTATCTTGTTCACCTGTGTCCTTATGGCATTGATGTCTATACCCGTTATAGCTGAAATTTCCTTTAAATAGGCATCGGCTTCAATAGTATTATCAAGCTCGGCAAGTATTTTGGAAACCTCATTTGTAAAGGCTATTCTCTCTTCCAAAAGTTCAAAGTTATATTTTTTTCTTATATTTTTAACTCTGAACATAATCTGACTTTCGGCTGTATCCAGTAGTTTGCCAAATTCCTCCGAGCCGAATTTCTTAATAAATTCATCGGGGTCCTTGGCATCATGCACTTGCAGAACCTTTACCCTCAGCCCTGCATTTTTGAGCACAGGTATTGCTCTCAAAACAGCCTTTTCGCCTGCCTCATCACTGTCAAACAAAAGTATAACGCTGTTGGCATAAGCCTTTAGTGTTCTGGAATGGTTTTCATTAAAAGCAGTCCCCAGTGAGGCAACAACATTTCTGAAACCCGCTTGGAAAATAGCTATGGCATCCATATATCCCTCAACAAGTATAAGCTCCTTGTTATTATTCCTTGCAGATTTTGCAAAGTTGAGATTATACAGGTTGTGACTTTTACTGAAAATTTCGGTTTCGGGCGAATTGAGATACTTCGGTTTTGCATCACCGAAAACTCTGCCGCCAAACCCGATTATATTTCCGTAAACGTCAATTATGGGAAACATAAGCCTGTTAAAAAATTTATCGTAAAATACACCGTTATCTTTTTTATATGCAAGACCGCTCATTATGATTAACTCATCGGAATAACCCTCCGATTTCAGTTTTTCATATAAAGCGCCTTTCGCAATCGGAGCATAACCAAGCCCGAATTTTTTTCTGATATTCGGTGCAATACGTCTTTTATCCAAATATTCAACGGCAACCTTACCTTGCTCTTCCTGCAAGCAATCGTAATAAAACCTTGCCGCCACCTTGTGTATTTCATAAAGCTGCTTACGGTTTTCTCTCCGTTTTGCAGCTTCCTCACTGTAATTTACTTCCGGAAGTGTATAATTTATTCTCTGTGCAAGAAACTTTACGGCATCGGGAAAACTGTAGTTATCGTGCTTCATAACAAAGCTGTACACATTTCCGCCCTCTCCGCAACCGAAACACTTATAATACTGCCCCTCGGCATTAACCGAGAATGACGGTGTTTTCTCTCTGTGAAAAGGACAAAGCCCGATATAATTTGCACCTTGTTTTTTAAGGTGCACATAGCCGCCGATGACATCCACAATATCGTTACCGACTCTCACATCATCAATCACATCATCAGAATAATACATACAACTCCACTCCGAAAAATCGAATTTTTTAAGTCACAAAACTCCTACTTTTTATTTTTTCGACACAAAATATTTATTTCCTTTTTAATTCCTAACAAATAAATAACTAAAAAAATATAATAATCAAAACAATTCATTGTACAGCCTGTACGCAAATCTGTCTGTCATACCTGCAATATAATCGGCAACTACTCTCTCTTTTGTGTCCTCATCATTACCCGAATTGTATATATTAATGAATTCTTGAGGCATTTTATCAAAATTTTCAATGTAGTAATTAAATAATCTGCTGAGGTATGTGCCGAATAGTGATCTTTCTTTTTCAAGCAGTTCACCGTTATACACGTTATCAAACATAAATGCCCTCAAAATATACAGCTGTTTTTTTACCTCTTTTTCAAGCACAATGTTGTTTATGCCGTTACTGTTATATATTATATTTCTTATTAAAAAATCTATTCTTTCTTTCGAAGAATGACCCAAAACATCGGTACATTCCTTTGGCAAATCATTTTCTGTGAGTATACCCGCTCTTATCGCATCATCTATATCGTGATTTATGTACGCAATCTTATCGGATATCTGAACGACCTTACCCTCCAATGTTGAAGGGCTGCCTGCACCTCTGTGATTTAAAATACCATCCAGTACCTCTTGTGTAAGATTAAGCCCTTTTCCGCTTTTCTCTATTTTTTCAACCACTCTTATACTCTGTTCATTGTGGTGAAATCCTACGGAAAGAACTCTGTCAAGGTCAGCCTCACCCAAATGCCCGAACGGCGTGTGCCCCAAATCGTGTCCCAGTGCAATTGCCTCAGTCAAATCCTCATTTAACCTAAGTGCCATGGAAATTGTTCTTGCAATTTGAGATACTTCAAGAGTGTGTGTCAACCTTGTTCTGTAATGGTCACCCTCGGGCGATATGAACGCCTGCGTTTTGTGCATAAGCCTTCTGAATGATTTGCTGTGAATTATTCTGTCTCTGTCACGTCTGAAACAGGTTCTTATATCACAGGGGTCTTCATCTCTTTTACGTCCCAATGAAAAACGGCTTTTGGTTGCATACTCACACAGAGTGATTTCTTCTCTGTATTCATTAAGCTCTCGTACACAGCTGCAATTGCCCGCAAGAGTATTATAATCCGCAACCATGCCGTTTTTCAAAACTTCAATATCAGTCATACCACACACCTCCCAACAAATACTCTAAACTTTTCTTTCTAAATATTATCTTTCTACAAAAAAGTCAAAAATCCTTGTTTATATGAAAAAACAAGGATGTAAATTTTAATAAAAACAAAATAATTTATGATGTAAATTCCACAATGCCGTTAGCTATGCCTATGGCACACTTTTCTCTGAATGACGGTGTTGAGAGTTGTTCAGCCTCGTATATATTGCTTATGAAAGCAAGCTCCACCAATATGGCAGGCATTTTGGTTCTTCTGAGCACTGAAAAATTTGCTGAAAACGTACCCAAATTTTTAGTGCCTATTTCGGCAACTAGTGCATTATTCACAACAATTGCAAAATCCTGTGCTACCGTGTTTTCTTTATAGTAAAATGTTTCCGTACCGTTTATTTCGGGATTTACATTTGAATTGCAATGTATGCTTACAAAGTAATCCGCTCCCACGTTATTAGCCGCATAAGACCTTTCCGTCAATGACAATGTGCTGTTATCGGTTCTTGAATATACAATGTTGTATCCCTTTGATTCCAATATACGTCCGAGTCTTAAAGCTACATCAAGATTTATTTCCGCTTCCTTTAATCCGTAAGTATTCACAGCACCGGGATTTGTGCCGCCGTGCCCTGCATCAATAAATATAGTCAAAATATAACCTCCACGGTTTTTATCATTATATTCACGAATATAAAAAAAGTGCATCGATTAAGTGAATAATCAATGCACCTTTATAATTACATCACAATTTCAAACGGCCAATCCATAATACCGCCAAAATCGTACACATTTTTATAACCCATTTTGCAAAGCTGTTTTGCAGCCTTGACACTTCTTCTTCCGCTGCGGCAATATACAAGCACAAGCTTGCTTTTATCGGGCAGTTTTTCTTCCGCTTGCTTTGCCACAAGGTCAACGGGTATCAATATTGAATTTTCGATATATCCGTCAACCAATTCATCTTCGTATCTGACATCAAGAATATATATATCCTTCTTGTTGTCCATTATCTTCTTAGCCTCTGCGGCTGAAATCTTACGATACATAGTATCAAATGTTTCCTTTCCTTACATTTACTACTCAACATCAAGTTCCACGGGACAGTGGTCCGAACCCATAACTTCCGTATGGATTTTTGCATCCTTTATTCTATCCTTGAAGTCCTCGCTCACAATATAGTAGTCAATACGCCAACCCGCATTCTTTTCTCTTGCTTTGAAACGATAACTCCACCAACTGTAAACTCCCTCCGTGTCGGGATAAAAATATCTGTAGGTATCAATGAATCCGCTTGATAAAAGCTCTGTCATTTTGCCACGTTCTTCATCTGTGAAACCTGCATTTTTTCTGTTGGTTTTTGGATTTTTAAGGTCTATTTCATTATGAGCCACATTCAAATCACCGCAGTAAACAACAGGCTTTTTATTGTTGAGAGAAACGAGATAATTTCTCATCTCGTCCTCCCATATCATTCTGTAATCAAGCCTTAAAAGCTCATTCTTGGAATTCGGAGTGTAGCAGGCAACATAGAAAAAGTCCTCAAATTCAAGAGTAATCACTCTGCCCTCTTTGTCGTGCTCTTCTATGCCTAAGCCGTAAGTTACATTAAGCGGTTCTTTTTTTGTGAATACCGCCACACCGGAATAACCTTTCTTCTCGGCGTAATTCCAATATTGGTGATATCCGTCAAGCTGCAAATCGATTTGCCCCTCTTGCAACTTTGTTTCATTGAGTGAAAATATATCGGCGTCAACATCATTGAAAAATTCCATAAAGTTTTTGCCCACACAGGCTCTTAAGCCGTTTACATTCCACGATACAAATTTCATATTACTTCCTCCGAAATTGCTTATTTATTAAGGCTTTCAAAAAGCACATCTATGCTGTAAATACCGATTTCATTTGATACACTTGCACTGCCTGCAAGATTATATACATCGGTAAAATCTTTTTTAATGCCTGCATACTTGCAAACATTTTCGTTTACTTCTTTCATAAGGTCTACGGTAAGTGGAAGTTCCGGAAGGAACATACCGTTTGTGCCGCTCACAAAACCGAGTCTCTTTGCATTTGCAATTGCATTTTCATAGCTCTTGCCTGCCGCAACATCACTGAAATTGTCATAGCACTTTTCATCTATGCCAAGCATATACATAACCATTTCAATATAATCGGCTCTTGTCATATATGTCTGCTTGTTAAGTTCTGTATCATTGATATAGTCCTTAAGAGAAGCTGATGAATACTTCATATTGCTCAATATTTTCTTTGCAAGGCTGTCTGCACCGAATTCACTGAGTGCATTTGCTATAATTCCGTTTTCCTTGCTGTAAGCATTGAGCACCTTGCTGCCGTCAACACCCATAAGGTTATAAAGTTCTGTTGATGCATTATCAAGGTTTACAAAATATGTACCGTCTGCCGTAACTTCCGCAATTACATCATCCGTATATGCCTGATGGTCGGATACAATCTGTCCGTCACTGCCAAATGTTCTGTCACAGTTAGGTGTAAGAAGTATAACAACAGCTTTTTTCTCTGTTGCAGGCTTTACATAATAGTTATACAAATAGTATGCAAATGACTTTCCGTCGTCCTTGCTTCCGCCGGCTTTTGAATAGTTTGCATTATCACTGCTGTTTCCATCCGTATTACCGAAAGCTATCATAACATAATCGCCCTCGCTGAGTTCGCTTATATACTTTTGATATTCCTCGGTATCTACATAACTCTTTGCGGTCTTATCTGCTCTTGCAAGATTTTCAACCGTAATCTTGCTTGAAAGATACTTGCCGAGATAATCGCCGTAGCCGCCTGATTTAATGCCATCCGCACTCTTATCAGCCGCTGCACCAGCACCGCCGACAACAAAAAGCTTAGCTGTTTTAAGGTCGTATGTTTTATCAACAGCAGTTACAGAGCTTGTTATATGTGATGAAAGTGAAATATTCATTTCCTTTATTGCATCAGCCATCTTGCTTGCAACAATGTTTGCACCGAATTTGTTATAGTGAGTTATATCAACCGTACCATCGGATTTTACATTGTGAAGTCCCTGTGTTGTCATTACGCCGTAACTTTCATAAAGACTCTTTGTTATGTTGAACATATCTATGCAATCAACGCCGTTTTCTTCCGCAATCTGCTTAGCTGCCGTTACATAGCCGTCATTTTCTCCGAAGTGAGGAGTTATTTTACCCTCGCCGTCAAAGAATATTCTGCAAACGGGAGTTACAACAACAGGTGTAGCACCCTTAGCCTTTATGCCGTCAATATATTGCTGCATATACCACTTAAATGTACCACCCTCATTAGGATAAAAAGTTTCCTTATAAGGGAATTCCGTATTCTGATAGAAGTCAATCAAAAATTGTGGTGTCTGTACTTTTTTAGGTGCAATTGACGGATAAACGCCGTTTGCATCGGGTGTGCCGAGAATAACGGAATACTGTATTCTCGCACTTGAATCCTCGCTGTCACGCTGGTCGTTGTGACCGAACTGGAATAATACGTAATCGCCCTCTTTTATATCTTCGAGTGCCTTATCAAGTCTGCCTGTGTTAATGTATGAACGTGAGCTCATACCCGCTTCGGCCTTGTTTATTACCTCAACATTGTCATCAAAATAATTTACGATATAGTCACCCCAACCGCCTATAGTGTTATCATCACCGTAAGCCTTTACGGTTGAGTCACCAATCAAAATTACTCTTTGCTTTTCACTTTCATTCTCTGTTGTTGCCCCCTCTATGGAAATACTATCTACCATAAGCACACCGCTCTGACTCGTTTCAACAGCTGTTGTACCACCTGTAAGAGGCTGTGAATCCTTTGCGGAGAGTTTCATTGATGATGAGAGAGTGCCCTCCAATCTGACAACAGCATCAAGTTTGCCGTTATTTGCCGTGAAGTTCACATAGAAATACTGGTTATCATCACCCGCACTCTGGAAGATGAGGTTTTTAAGTGAAGTTTCGTCCTTCGCAAGAAGAACCTCTTCATCGCTGTCTGCAGCCTTCTTGTAAAGTGATACTATAAGGCTCTTTGTGTTACCGCCTCTGTTGAAGTTAAGCTTATAATAAGAATTATCCGTCTTATTGCTGTATATATTGAAATAACCGCCTGATGAGAAACCTGTCAATTCGGGATTGAAACGGAATCTTCCCTCAAACTCACTGTCACCTGTAGTCTTTTTATATGTAAGTGAAGCATTTGAATTTGTGCAATCGGCACTTAACATAGTATGCGCACCAAATTTTGTGCTCTTCCATGTGCCCTCTGTTGCCCAGTTTCCGATACCGTTGTTGAAATCCGTTCTTTCAATAAGCTCCGGATATGTTCTGCCACCGTCTGTTACTTCAATCTTTGTGGTTGTAGACACAGCCTTGTTGTATTCGCCGTAGGTTGTCTTAGTTGCAGGGAGAATTTCAAGCTTAATCTTACAGCCTATATCTTTCGGTTGAACCTCATAAGATGAATAATATTCACCAACGCCCTCTTTTATAAGATAGGTTTGATTATCCTTTACCGCATACCAACGGAGCATTGCCGCATCCATAGCCGTATCGGTTGCAAGCACGTAGTTATAGCTTGCTTTCAACACAGAACCCGGCACAATACTGCTGCCGTGTACTATATCCATATTGTTTATGGCAGGTAAAGCTGTTCTCTGAGGTGTTACATTCACAACGGTGTAAACGCTTGTGCCGTTCTCGGCTGTTGCATAAACCTTTGTTTTACCCTCTGCCTTTGCTGTTATCACGCCTTTGTTATCCACAACTGCAATATTTTCATCTTCACTCTTATATGTGATTGTGCTTTCGGCATCAAGCGGCAATATCATCGCCTTAAGCTCAAAGGTCTCGGCTACGGGAACACTTATGTCATAACTGTTAAGCGTTACATCACAAACCTTTGCATCACTCACAGCAACCCCTGCGGGATTCCAACCGTCATTGCCCTTAAGCACATTGTATACGTTATACGCCTCAGCCTGCTCCTGTGTGAGCTGCTGAACATAGCTTGCTCTTTTTGAAACATCGGCTTCCGCTTTTTCCTTTTTTGTATGTATCTTAAGTGAACCGTATTCCTTGAATCTTATCTTGTTCACAACGGTTGTGTCATCCCAAAGGCTGAAACCGCTCGCATTTAAAATCTGAGGAACAACACAGTTTATGTATACACTTTCGGAACCGTTGTTCGGATATGCCGAGTCAGCCTGCCATGGTCTGCCCAAATCAATCTTTGATGAAAGTGCATCCGTATACTGCTTATCAACGGTAAGTTCACAGTTGTTAAACACATAACCTATATTAAAAAGTGTTGTGTTCGGTGCTGTGAAGTGACCGCCTTTTTCACTGTATGCCATATTTAAACGGCAATTGTCAAAATATGCAGTGGCATCACCGAAAATATAATCCACTGTACCCTCTATATAACAATCGTTTACATACACTCTTGCATTGTTTGCAGAGCCGTAAACCTTTTGACCCTTTGAGGCACCCTTTAAATAAAGTGTATCTTGTCTGCCTATGAAATTACAGCCCTCAAGCACAACCTTATCGGCAGATGAAACAAAGGCAACTGCCTGCACTTGGTCTCTTGTTGTGTCGTCAATATTATATGAATTTTCTATTGTTATGTTTTTTGCTTCAAAACCCGTAGCTTCGGCGCTTACGGTAACGGTTGCGGTCTTATCCGTACCGAAATTTTTGCTTGAATCCTCATGACCGTTTGCCTTGTCGTATTTTATAACGACCTTGTCGGCATTACCGGTTTCACTTTTAAGGTGTACGTACGGCTTGGCTATATTTACGTCCTCCTCATACACACCATCCGCAATTGTTATGGTTGCTGGATTTTTTTCCGTGGGTGTGGTATTGATGGAATTGACGGCTGCTTGCACGGTTGAAAAATCATAGTCTTCACCCTTACCTACCGTCACATTAATACTTGTTGGTGCGGAGAAAACCGTCATCGGCACAACAGAGCCGATGACAGCCATACTCACAACACTGCTTACTATTCGTTTTAATATTTTCTTCAATGCTATCCCTCCATTTTTTTAATACTTAAAGTATACCATATTAAGATAAGATTTGCAACAATAAGTAAATAAAAAACAATTAATTGAAGTTTACACAAAAAATGAGAGCACCTCCGTTTCATTTTCCGTTCTCTTCACATATACGGCATTTGACAAACGGCTTAATTTATGATATCATAAGAAAGCTTATTATAAGCAATCTTATTATAGAAGGTGGGAAAATGCAGTTTCACTATGCAATCATGAAAACTCATTCCATGCTGGCTCGCAAAATTTCGTACAGAGCACAGAATGAGCTTCGCTTAACATCGGGGCAACCCAAGGTTTTGGATTGTCTGCTTGATTACGAAGGAAGTGACCAAAAAACAATAGCTTCCGTCTGCGAGATTGAACAGGCAACCTTGGGCAGTATTTTAACAAGAATGGAGGATAAAGGACTAATAGAAAGAAGAAAACTGGCGGGAAATCGCAGGTCCTTGTTTGTTTATTTTACGGAACACGGAAGAGAAATTGCGGAAAAAATGCGAGTTATTTTTGAGGAAGAGGACAAAGCCGCCACGGAAATTCTTTCCGAAGAGGAATGTAGCTTCTTGAATGAAATGCTCGAAAAAATATGCAAAAAAATGGTTAAGGATTCGGAGGAGAAAAAGTTAAAATGAAAAACAACTTAATGAAAAGGCTGATAATGTATTTTGTGGGATTGTTTATGATGACGATAGGCATAGCACTGTCCGTAAAGTCAAATATGGGTGTTTCACCCGTAAGCTCAATTCCGTACACAATGACCTGTGTTTGGGGAATTGAAATGGGTAAGGCAACAATACTTTTCCACTGTGTGCTTGTGGTTCTTCAAATACTTTTGTTGAGAAGAAAATTTAAGGTTAAAAACCTTTTGCAGATTGCCGTCGGTGTTATATTCGGTTATTTCACAACGTTCTGCAACTGGGGAGCTTCATTTTTGCCCACTCCCGAAAATATAGCAATAAGAATAGTGATGATTTTGGTCAGCACCGTATTTGTGGCAATAGGTATCTTCCTTTATATGCCACCGAATATTATGCCACTTGCGGGCGAGGGTGCAATGCAATCCGTTTCCGATGTTACGGGAATTGCTTTTCCGAAAGTAAAAATAGGTTTTGATATCAGTATGGTTATCATTTCACTTGTTTCTTGCTTGTGCTTTATAAAGAGCTTCGGCAGTGTCGGCATAGGTACAATATTGGCAGCTGTTCTTGTTGGTACGGTTTTAGGCTTCATTTCAAAGCGTTTCGGAAAATACAGAGATAATTGGCTCGGAATGACTAAAAATATACAAGAGCCTGTTCAAAACAACAGTGACAAATTTGTGATTACCATTGCCCGTGAATACGGCAGCGGTGGCAGAGAGATAGGCAAAAAGATTGCAGCCGAACTTGGCATTGCATATTATGATTTGGATATCATTCGCAAGGCGGCTCAGGAAAACGGATTTACGGAAAATGAAATATTGCAAAACGACCAATCCGTGAAAAATCCCGCCATACAATCACTTTATTACTGGTGTGTTCAATCAACATCCGAAGCGGAATTACCTATTGTTGAAAGAATATATCATGCTCAGGAAAAGACAATACGTAAATGTGCAAACGAAAACTCCTGTGTTATTGTCGGCAGACTTTCAAACTTTATATTGAAAGACTACAGAGGGCTTAAAGTGTTTATAGGTGCCGATATGGATTCCAAAATCAAGAAGGTATCCGCTCGTGAAAAGCTTAACGAAAAAGCCGCACGAACCAAAATCGAAAAGGTGGAAAACGAGAGAGAAAATCACTGCTATTATTTCACACATAAGCATTGGAGAGATTCTTCAAACTACGATTTCTACATAAAATCCGATATTTTAGGCACGGAAAAAACAGCAAAGCTTATTGCGGATGTTGCAAAGCAAAAAATGGAATTACAGTAAAAAAAATAAGGCTTTCGGATAATCGATATCCGAAAGCCTTTTGTATGCCCGAAAACGTATTTCGGACACTTTATTAAATATACTTTTTTTCTTTGACCTTTAGTCTTGCCATGGCTCTTGTCATGGCAACCTTGCCTTTATAATATTCCTTACGGCTGTTTTTAATCAACATTCTTTCCTCGGCTCTTTGCTTTGCCGCAAGCGCACGATTTATGTCAACATCTTCGGGGCGTTCAACACTGTCAACAATGAGCACAACCTTGTTATCTCCGCACTGGGCATAACCCTGCCCGATAACGAGAGATTGGCTTTTGCCATCTATTGTAAGCTTTATTTCGCCTATACGAATACCTATTACCATAGCCTCGTGATTTGCCTGTATGCCGTACGCTCCGTCCGCAGTCGGCAGAATAATGCTTTCGCAAGGTCCTTCATAAAAGCACCCCTTACTTGAAGTTATTTTAAGCTGAAACGTATTCATAAAATCCCTCCGTTAAGCAATTTGATTCTTAAGAACCTCTGCCTTTTTCTTAACATCATCTATAGTGCCGACATTGAAAAATGCAGCCTCGGGATAATCGTCCATTTCACCGGATACAATCGCCTTGAATCCCTTTACGGTTTCACTTACCGGAATATAAACACCCTTTACGCCCGTAAAGTTTTCGGCAACAGAAAACGGCTGTGAAAGGAAACGCTGTATTTTTCTTGCACGGTAAACCGCTGTTTTATCGTCCTCGTCCAATTCATCCATACCGAGAATTGCAATTATATCTTGAAGTTCCTGATATTTTTGGAGAAGCTGCTGAACCTGCATAGCAGTGTTGTAATGCTCCTCACCCACAATATCAGCCTCCAATATACGTGATGAAGATGCAAGCGGGTCAACTGCGGGATAAATACCCTGTTCCACAATCTTTCTTGACAAAACGGTTGTTGCATCCAAGTGTGCGAAAGTTGTTGCAGGTGCGGGGTCCGTTAAGTCATCGGCAGGCACGTATACAGCCTGAACGGATGTGATTGAACCGTCTGTTGTGGACGTGATTCTCTCTTGAAGCTCACCGAGTTCATTTGCAAGTGTCGGCTGATAACCAACGGCTGACGGCATACGTCCGAGCAAAGCGGAAACTTCCGAACCTGCCTGAACAAATCTGTAGATATTATCTATAAACAAAAGCACGTCCTTTTGTTCCTTATCTCTGAAATATTCAGCCATTGTAAGTCCCGTTTGAGCAACTCTCATTCTTGCACCGGGAACTTCGTTCATCTGTCCGAAAACAAGAGCGGTTTTATCGAGTACGCCCGATTCCTTCATTTCCGTATACAAGTCATTACCCTCACGGGAACGCTCACCAACGCCCGTGAAAATTGAATAGCCGCCGTGTTCGTTTGCGATGTTATGTATAAGTTCCTGAATCAATACCGTTTTACCAACACCCGCACCGCCGAACAAACCTATTTTACCGCCTTTTGCGTAAGGTGCAAGCAAGTCAATAACCTTAATACCCGTTTCCAAAATTTCAACGGCAGGTCTTTGCTTTTCAAAATCGGGTGCTTTACGATGTATGCACCATTTTTCTTCCGTTTCGGGCTTTTCCTTGCCGTCTATTGTTTCACCGAGCACGTTAAACATTCTGCCGAGTGTTTTTTCACCAACGGGAACGGTGATGCCACTGCCCGTAGCTTCAACCGTCATACCCTTTGAAAGTCCTTCGCTTGTATCAAGCATAATACAACGTACTTCACCGTCACCGAGCTGTTGAGCGACTTCCATAACTCTTCTTTCATTTTCAACAGTGACCGCAAGTGCCTCTCTTATTTTAGGCACTTTGCAATCGTTAAAAGCCACATCAACAACAGCTCCCATTATTCGAATTATATTTCCTGTGTTCAAAACATATCCTCCTGTTATTTTTTCTTCTTTTTCTGTGCCTTAGAGCCTGCACTTACCTCCGTTATCTCCTGTGTAATTCCGTACTGCCTTGAACGGTTATATTGCAAAGCCAAATCATCAAGCATTTCCTTTGCACTTTT
>CAZUXS010000053.1:0-13388 GCA_964624605.1 uncultured Lachnospiraceae bacterium
ATATCCTTTGCGGCAGCTTCACAAACATACTTTCCGTCAGCTGTTGTGATACCCTCTGAAACAGCAACGATAACCTGCTTCTTAGTCTTGTGGATTTCCTCAACCTTTGCAAGGAACTTATCGATATCAAATACAGACTCGGGAACATAGATAAGGTCTACACCCTCGCAGTCCTCACCCTTTGCAAGTGCGGAAGCGGCTGTAAGCCAACCTGCATCTCTACCCATGATTTCAACAACCGTTACAAGGTCGATGGGCTGAACACAAGCATCTCTGATGATTTCTTTCATTGTTGATGCGATATACTTTGCAGCTGAACCGTAGCCCGGTGTATGGTCTGTAACGGGGAGGTCGTTATCTATAGTCTTTGGAACACCCATGAATGTGATATCTGTGATGTTCTTAGCCTTTGCATATTCGCTGAGCTGCTTTATTGTATCCATTGAGTCATTTCCGCCGATATAGAAGAAATGCTGAATATCAAGCTTTCTGAGAATAGCAATTATCTTTTCGTAAGTTTCGGGGCTTTTTTCCGCAGCGGGAAGCTTAAAACGGCAAGAACCTAAAAATGATGATGGAGTTCTCTTAAGGATTTCAACATCCAAACTATTCTTAAGACATTCTGTCATATCAACATAGCGTTCATCAAGAAGACCCTCAATACCGTTTACCATACCAAGTATCTTTGTTGCGCCAAGCTCCTTAGCAGTTGCGAATACGCCTGCAAGACTGGAGTTGATTACAGAGGTTGGACCGCCGCTCTGTCCGACGATAATGTTGTGTGCCATAATAATAATCTCCTTTCAGATATATAATGTCGGGTAAAGTGCCCGAATAAAGTTCTGATATCATTATAACACATATAATCAAAATTATCAATAACAATTTTCAATTTATACCAATAATTTTTGCATACATCAAATATTTTTTGTCGATTTTTGAGATAAAACAAAGAGGGCACAACCTCCGCAAAGAGAATGTGCCCAATAAGCAGCCAAGCCATTTGGCAAGGCATAAATCACATAATTATTTATTCATATCTTTAAGCAAACCTATGGTATCGAGAATATTGAACACACCATCCATGTTATAATCTCTTATGGTTTTATCAACTGTGCTCATACTCTCCGTGCCGTTCACAAATTTAATAATCAAAGCCGCATCGGCTTCGTCAACCGCATCATCATTATTCACATTGCCTATGTATATGATTTTCGGTTTTGACGGATATTTTGAGCTGTCATCCGCCTTTGTGCCCTTATAGCAATATACCTTTTCTAAGCCCTCGCAACCGCTGAATGAGGTTGACATCACCGTTGCAATGCTTGACGGAATTATCACCTTTTTAAGGCTTGTGCAACCTTTAAATGCATTACTGCCTATTTTTATTACACCGTTCGGTATTTTCACGCTTGTTACGTCTGTGCCTGCAAATGATAATGCATCAAGCTCGGTAACCTTATCTCCGTTTATTGTTTCCAGTATAATAACATCGGTATCACTGCCGTTATATGCCGTTATAATTCCACCCTCAACCTCAAAATATTCTTCCGGTGTAGGCTCGGGTGCATAATCCGGCATATCGCCGAGATAAACAATTTCCACACCATCGGGATAAAGGGTTGAATCATCAGCCGCACTGCCCTCATAGCAATATACGGTTTCAAGCTTGCTACACTCCTCAAAAACATCATCGGCTATACTTGTAACCGTATAAGGTATTTCTATGCTTGTCAAACCGTCGCAACCATAGAAAGCATATTCGCCTATTGTTTCCAACTTAGTCGGCAATTTTATGCTTGTGAGATTTACGCAGGCTTCAAAAGCAAGTCCGTCTATTGTTTTAACGCCGGCGGGAACTGTGTATTCCGTTGCTTCGATATTGCTTGGATAATGCACAAGCTCCGTACCCTCATAGTTGAATAATATGCCGTCCACGGATTTATATGCCGTGTTATTCTCGCTTACGCCTATCTTCTTAAGCTCTGTGCAATTTTCAAAAGCATCATAAGCTATATCCGTTACACTATCGGGAATTCTGATTTCCTCTATTGATGTTTTTCCGTAAAATGCATTGCTTCCGATACCCGTAACGGCAACATCACCTATTGTCGGTGGAATATTCACATATATATCTGCACCCTTGTATTTTGTTATTACGCCGTCACTGAAAGTGAAAAGGCTCTCATCCGTATATGCATTTTCATCATATACATAAACAAAGGTTACACCGCTTGGATATAAATCGACATCATCGGCAGCACTGCTCTTAACGCAATATACCGTGGTTATTGAAGTATTGTAAAATGCATACTCTCCTATTGTCTTGACACTTGCCGGTACGGTTATGCTTGTAAGACCACTGCAATAGTAAAAAGCACATCTTCCTATGCTTTCAACACTGTCCGGTATGTTTATACTCGTCATACTAGAACAATCACTAAAAGCCTCATCACCTATACTTGTTACACTATCCGGTATATTCACATTTTTCAGCTCATGGCAACATTCAAACGCAGAGCCGCCAATACTTGTTACTCCCTCCGCTATATTTATTTCCGTTAGTTTATAACAATAACAAAACGCATAGTTTCCAATAAATCCATCACTCGTAACTCCCGCTGATGTATTTAAGGTTGATAATTTTCCACAATTGTAAAATGCATAGTTTCCGACACTCACAATGCCTGTGGCATTGTTTACGGTTGTCAAGGCACTGCACTCATAAAACGTATAATCACCTATTTTATCAATACCATCACCAATAGTTACACTTTCAAGATTACTGCAACTGTAAAAAGCATAATCATCTATTTTTTCCACACTATCCGGCACAGTATAATCGGTTATCCCGGATTTGGCAGGCAAAATTATAAATTCCTTTCCGTCTTTTGTAAGCAACCCGCCATTCACACTTTTATAGTTGCTGTTCCTTTTTGCAACAGTTATATTCTTTAAACTACCACACTTACCAAACGCATTTTCTCCTATTGTTTCCACAGTATTTGATATATTAAAGCCTGTTAAAGCACTACATCTCAAAAATGCTCCGGTCCCTATTGATTTTAATGAATCGGTATTTGTAATATTTTTTAGAGAACTGCAATTATAAAACGCATTAGCCCCTATTGTTTCCACCGAGTCGGATGCATTAAAACTTGTTAAAGCACTACACTCGTAAAATGCTTCATCCCCTATTGTCCCCACCGAGCCGGATACATCAAAGCTTGTTAACTTGTAGCAATAGTTAAACGCATTAGTCCCTATTGATTTTACAGAACCCGAAATCGTGAAATCCTTTAAAGCATAACAATTTCTAAACGCACTATCTCCTATTGTTTCCACAGAACCATTTATAGTAACACTTGTTAAATTATAACAACCGTAAAATGCACTTTCTCCTATGCTTGTTATTGTGGACGGAAGTGTTATGCTTGTTATGCTACTATTCCAGTTAAAAGCATTATCTGCAATACCGGTTACGGTATGCCCATTAATTTTTTCGGGAATAGTTATATCCTTATCGGTACCGGTATAATCGGTTATTTCACCCGTTGAAGCATTAAATTTGAAATCTGTAAACTTTGCCACATCATCTTTATTCGTATAAACCGAATACACATAAGAATCCGTTTCATTTCCTGCAAAGTAAACCACATCACCAGCCTTAAGCTCTACACTTAATGTTGTATAAGCGGCTGAATTTCCATCATTTTTCTGCGAAGCTACAACTTCGGCTGTACCACCATCGGTAACATCGCCTTTAAGAATATAGTTTGTTCTACCAGAATTAACTCTATAATCAATATTCACTACAGCATCTTGTTCTGCTGTAATTTTAAAAGCAACACGATATTTTCCTGTTACCCCATTGATTGTAAGTTTTGTGTTTACACCACTTGTGCACATATAATTTGTGTATTTTATATCATTTACGGTAGCATCGATTCCTGTAGTAAAATACAAATATTGCATTGCTTCAATGTTTATTTTATCACCGTCAAGCAAAACATCACCTGCACTTGCCTTTTCCTGTGGAATAAACACATCACCGCTTTCACTGCTCTCGTTGCTATCATCATAAGCCTCAACCCCAACACTATCCTCAGCCGTTTCAGCCCACAACACATTGCAGTTGCTAAAGGCAACAGATGCCGCAAGCAGCACCCCTAATACTCTTTTTGATTTCATAAATTCGCCTTCTTTCATATATTCAACACATTTTACTCTTTCAATAAATTGATTGTATCACTATTTACTTATTATTTCAAGTATTTTACAGTGAATATATCTCACTTTCAACAAAAAATACACCTGCAAAGCTGAAAATATCATCATTTCAGACAACAAATATAGTCCACCGAAGTTAATCGATGGACTATATTTTAACGTAGTTTATATTTATTTCACGGATACCGCTGTTGCTGAATCCTTAAGCACAACATCGTGTGCGCCACCCTCTACGATACTTACGGAAGAAACAAGAGTAATCTTTGCCTTTTCCTGAAGTTCTTCAATTGTGAGTGCACCGCAGTTGCACATTGTGTGTCTAACCTTTGCAAGTGTTGTTTCAACGTTATCGTGAAGAAGACCTGCATAAGGAACATAAGAGTCAACGCCCTCTTCAAATGAAAGCTTCTTATCACCGCCGAGGTCGTATCTCTGCCAGTTTCTTGCTCTTGCAGAACCTTCGCCCCAGTATTCCTTCATATAGTTACCGTTTACGATAACCTTGTTTGTAGGTGATTCTTCAAATCTTGAGAAGTATCTGCCAAGCATACAGAAATCACAACCCATAGCAAGTGCAAGTGTGATATGATAATCGTGAACAATACCACCGTCTGAACAGATAGGAACGTAAACGCCTGTTTCCTTGAAGTATTCATCTCTTGCCTTTGCAACCTCGATTACGGAAGTAGCCTGACCTCTGCCGATACCCTTTGTTTCTCTTGTGATACAGATTGAACCGCCGCCGATACCGATTTTGATAAAGTCCGCACCGCAGTCTGCAAGGAATCTGAATCCCTCTGCATCAACAACGTTACCTGCACCAATCTTTACAGTATCGCCGTACTTTTCTCTTACCCATTCAATTGTTCTCTTCTGCCATTCTGAGAAGCCCTCTGATGAGTCGATGCAAAGCACGTCCGCACCAGCTTCAAGAAGTGCGGGTATTCTTTCTTCGTAATCTCTTGTGTTGATACCTGCACCAACAATATATCTCTTGTGAGCATCAAGTATTTCATAAGGATTTTCCTTATGTCTGTCGTAGTCCTTTCTGAAAACGAAGGCTACAAGACGCTGATTATCGTCTATGATAGGGAGAGCATTGAGTTTGTTGTCCCAAATGATGTTGTTTGCCTCGCTGAGTGTAACACCCTCCTTGGCATAAATCACCTTTTCGATAGGTGTCATAAACTCAGAAACCTTTGTACTCTTGTCCATACGGCTCACTCTGTAGTCACGGCTTGTTACAATACCGATGAGCTTACCGCTTGGTGTGCCGTCATCCGTTACGGCAACAGTTGCATGACCTGTCTTTTCCTTAAGTGTGAGAATATCCGCAAGTGTCTGGTCGGGTCTTATGTTTGAATCACTCTTTACAAAACCTGCCTTGTAATGCTTAACTCTGCTTACCATTTCAGCCTGCTGTTCAATAGTCTGTGAACCGTAAATGAATGAAACACCGCCCTCCTTTGCAAGTGCAATAGCAAGTGTGTCATTTGAAACAGACTGCATTATGGCTGAAACCATAGGTATATTCATTGAAATTGCAGGTTCTTCCTGACCTTTTCTGTATTTTACAAGAGGTGTCTTTAAGCTGACGTTCGCAGGAACACACTCTGATGATGAATAACCGGGTACAAGCAGGTACTCACTGAAAGTATGTGATGGTTCTGAATAATAAAATGCCATTTTATGTTCTCCTTTGCTGATTGAATCTGTCGCAACCGAAAGACTTAATAAAACATACGGGGGACTGCAAACACAATCCCCCGTAAAAAAACTATCTTTTTCGGTCACTGTGTTAAAAACTGTTAGTAATTATCTTAACACAAAAACAATCCATAATCAATAGTTAAATATATATTTTTTTATGAATTTGAAATCTTATTTCATTGAATCCTTTGAGCCGAGAACATTGGCAATCTTATTTTCAACAAGAGCCTGAATTCTGTCTCTTGCAACACCGCAGTAACCTCTTGGGTCAAACTTCTCGGGTGCTGTAACAAGTGCTTCTCTGATAGCGCCTGTCATGGCAAGTCTGATATCTGTATCCATATTTATCTTACAAACAGCCATTGAAGATGCCTTTCTGAGCATATCATAAGGAATACCCTTTGCGCCGTTAAGCTTTCCGCCGTACTTGTTGCAAAGCTCGATAGCTTCGGGATCTACGGAAGAAGCACCGTGAAGAACGATAGGATACTGCTTGAAACCTGCTGCTTCAAGCTTTTCTGTGATAACACCGAGTCTGTCAAAGTCAAGCTTTGCCTCGCCCTTGAACTTGTAAGCACCGTGGCTTGTACCGATTGCAACAGCAAGTGAGTCAACACCTGTTCTTGTAACGAAGTCTACAGCCTGATCGGGGTCTGTGTAAGTTGCGTTTGCAGCTGATACATTAACCTCATCCTCAACGCCTGCAAGCTTACCGAGTTCAGCCTCAACAACAACGCCGTTTGCGTGAGCGTACTCAACAACTTCCTTTGTCTTTGCAACATTCTCTTCATATTCAAAATGAGAACCGTCGAACATAACGGATGTGAAACCGTTCTCAACACAAACCTTAACCGTTTCAAGGTCAGGACCATGGTCAAGGTGAAGTGCGATATCGATGCCTGTTTCAGCAACAGCCGCTTCAACCATACCTCTGAGGTACTTAGGACCTGCATAGTTGAGAGCACTCTTTGAGCACTGGAGAATTACTGCTGAATTCATAGCTGCCGCACCACGAGTAACACCCTGTATGATTTCCATATTGTTAATGTTGAAAGCACCGATTGCGTACTTACCCTCATAAGCTTTCTTGAACATTTCTGTAGTTGTAACAAATGCCATAATAACATTCCTCCCATTTATAATAATGTTTTAATTTATAATCATTATACCACACACTTATATATAATACAACCAAAATTTTAACTTTTTTTGAAATTTTTTTAACAAACTTTTGTAAGCCGTTTTGTGAACATTTTGTAAACTTCGCTCGCTATATTTACTTTTTGGGGCGGCTGTGATACAATTTCTATGTATATATTTCATCATTTTATTATTTAAAGGGGGATAATTATGAAATTCAAGACAGTGATTGCAACGTTTATAATGAGTGCCGTAATGTGCACGGCGGCTTTTGCAAGCGAGGTTTCAGTCAGCCTTAACGGCAATATTATCGATTTTCCGAATCAGCAACCCACGGTTGTTGACGGCAGAACACTCATTCCTTTAAGAGGTGTTTTTGACAAAATGGGTTATTCAATTGATTGGGATAACGACACAAAAACAGCTACTCTTGAAAAAGACGGAAAAAGAATAAGCGTGCAAATCGGCGAAAATAAAATATATATAGATGGTTCACCTATGGAAATAGATGTGCCCGCACAGCTTATAAACGGCTCTACCATGCTTCCTATGCGTGCAATAACCGATGCATCGGGCACAGAACTTCTTTGGGATAACGACAACAAAATTGCCACAATAATAGCTCCGGAGCTTGTGGAAACGGTTGTCAGCGGCACGGCACAGCCTGCCACCGAAGAGGAAAATGCTTATCTTGAAAGCTACGTTTCCGCTTTCAATGATTTCAACATAGCCGCATCCAATTTCATAGACCTTGGAAACAAGCTCAATAACGGCGAACTTGAATCTGCTTCCGACGAAGATTACAGATATGCGGTTAATGTTGTTTCAAACCTGAACAGCATTGCCTCAAGTACAATAAATAAGCTCAAATCCCTCACCCCTCCGGCAAAATATTCCGCACTTCACAGCAAAACTTTGGAATATTTGCAGTCTATGTCCGAGTTAGGTGGGTTATACTATGACGTATTCACAAGCAATTATGAAAACGAGGACGAAGTTTACGCTCGTTTGAATGAAATAGGCACAAAGGGTGCTATTGCGGAAGCGGAATTCAAGAAGCTTTTCGCCGAAGTGTTTAAGTAATTTAAAATAAGACAAAAAATTTACCGCAGAGTTTAACCCCTGCGGTATTTTTATTACATAAACAAAGAAAGCTGGTTTGTGTCCGGAATCCCCTCCAGTATTCCGCACTCTTTTAATGAATCTATAGTTTTTTTACCTATGCCCGCTCTCTGTCCCATTTCTTCAAGGGTGTGGAACTCGCCGTGTTGCCTTGCTTCCACAAGTCCCTGTGCTGCTGTTTCACCAAAGCCCTGAATTGCACAAAGCGGAGGCAAAAGACCTATTTCATTGCCCTCCTCATCCTTTGCTATCTTAAATTTTTTGATATCCGATTTATATATATCTATGGGCACAAATTTGAACCCACGCACATACATTTCCCTCGTAAGCTCGCATACCGTCATAGTTCCCTTATCCTTTGCGGTTGCATCGTTGCCCTTTGCGTGTATTTCTTTCATTTTTTCAAGCACCCTGTCAAGACCGAAGCACTGTGCCATATAGTCAAAGTCCTCTATCTTAACGGAAAAAGTTGCCGCATAAAAAGCATAAGGAAAGTGTATTTTGAAATAACCTATGCGGAATGTGTTTGTAACATAAGCAACGGCGTGTCCTTTCGGGAACATATATTTTATCTTTTTACAGCTGTCAATATACCAATCGGGCACATCGTGTTCCCTCATAAGTGCCTCATGTTCGGGAGTGAGTCCCTTGCCCTTTCTTACCTTTTCCATAATCGTAAAGGAATCGAAATCGGGCACACCATGGTTTATGAGGTAAACCATAATCTCATCTCTTGTAGGTATAACCTCTTTCAGAGTTGCTATACCCTCTTTGATGAGAACCTGCGCATTTCCCGCCCACACGTCCGTACCGTGTGAAAGACCGGAAAGTCTAACCAAGTCGGAAAAAGTGGTGGGCTGCGTTTCAATTAACATGTTTCGGGCAAACTTTGTGCCGAATTCGGGCAAACCGAGTGAACCCGTTTCGCAATCTATATCTTCACAAGTCACGCCCAAAGCATCGGGTTTAACGAAAAGTGAAATTGTATCCTTATCGCCAAGAGGCACTTGCAACGGGTCATATCCCGTCAAATCCAAGTACATTCTCAATATGGTGGGCACATCATGACCGAGCATATCAAGTTTAAGCAGACGACCGCTTATTGAGTGATAGTCGAAGTGCGTTGTTGTGATATCGGAATTGAAGTCATTCGCAGGTCTTTGAATAGGTGTGAAATTGAGAATATCATTATCACTGGGCACAACCATAAGTCCGCCGGGGTGCTGACCCGTTGAACGCTTAACACCCAAACAACCTGCAACAATATTCTTCTTCTCCGCATTTGACATCGTAATGCCCTTTTGCTCACAGTATTTCATAACATAGCCGTAAATCGTTTTATCCTGCAATGTTGAAACCGTACCCGCCTTGAAAACATAGCCCTTACCGAAAAGAGTTTCGCAATACTTGTGTGCCCTCTGCTGGTCCTCACCCGAAAAGTTAAGGTCAATATCGGGCTCTTTATCGCCGTCAAACCCGAGGAAAGTCTGGAAAGGTATGGACTGACCGTTTTTGCCAAGCATTGCACCGCACTTAGGACAGGTTGCATCGGGTAAGTCGAATCCCGAAATACCATCCAATTTGGCTTGAATAACCACGTCCGAATCAAAATCTGAATACTTGCAGTTCGGGCACACATAATGCGGGTCAAGAGGATTAACCTCCGTTATACCTGCCATTGTTGCCGCAAAAGAAGAACCAACGGAACCTCTCGAACCTACTATATAACCGTGGTCGTTTGAATCCCAAACAAGCTTTTGAGCTATAATATAAAGCACCGCATATCCGTGACCTATGATGTTGTTAAGCTCGTAATCAAGTCTTTGTTGCACCACGGGCGGCAGTGGGTCGCCGTATATCTCATTAGCCTTTGAATAACATATATTTCTCAAATCCTCATCGGCATTTTCCATTTTTGGCGGATATGTGTCCTTTGGTATGGGCAAAATATCCTCTATCATATCGGCAATTTTATTTGTGTTGGTGATAACAATTTCTTTTGCCTTTTCTTCACCCAAATATGAAAATTCATCAAGCATTTCATTTGTGGTTCTGAAATACAGCGGCGGTTGATTATCCACATCGTTAAAGCCGTTGCCGAACTGTATGAAACGTCTGTATATTTCATCCTCGGGGTCAATGAAGTGGCAATCACAGGTTGCCACAACGGGCTTATGATATTTTTCACCGAGTGCTACTATTTTTTTGTTAAGCTCAATCAAATCGTCCCAACTCTGAACCGATTTGCCGTTTTTAGCCGTATTGCCAATCATATATTGATTGTTTCCAAGCGGCTGAATTTCAAGATAGTCATAGAAATTTACAAGACTTTCTATAACGTCCTCACTTTGATTTTCGTAAACCGCATTGTAAAGCTCGCCCGCCTCACAGGCAGAACCTATAATAAGCCCCTCTCTAAGACGCATAAGCTCACTCTTCGGTATTTTCGGACGCTTCATATAATATTTTATATGTGCATCGGAAACAAGTGCGTAAAGATTTTTAAGTCCCTTTAAATTTTGAGCGAATATAATTACGTGGTAATACTTCGGTATACGTCTTTTATCTATATTACCTGCCGCATATACGTTTATTTGGTCAATGCTTGTTACGTTGTCATTTGCCAAAATTTCAATCATTTTCACAAAACATTCGGCTGTTGCCTCGGCATCGTCAACCGCTCTGTGGTGGTGCTTATTCACAACATCAAGCTGTTCGCAAAGTGTGTCAAGCTTGTAATTTTTCATTTCGGGGAACATACCTCTTGCAAGACCTACCGTATCAAGCACGGTATTTTCAAAAGGTACATTATGGTCTGTGCACCACTTGCTCACAAAACCCGTATCAAAATCGGCATTATGTGCCACCACAATGCTGTCACCCACAAAATCCAAAAATTCGGGCAGAATTTCATCTTCCGTTTTTGCATCCGCAACCATACTGTCATCAATGCTTGTGAGCTTTGTTATCTCTTCCGTGATGTGCATTTGAGGATTTACGAAAACGGAATACCTATCTGTAATTTCACCGTTTTTCACCTTAACAGCACCAATTTCGATTATTTTATCTATGTTCTTTTTAAGACCCGTTGTTTCTATATCAAAAACAACAAACTCGTCCGTCATAGACTGACCTTTCGGTCGCCTTACAACATCGGCAAGGTCATTCACAAGATAACCCTCACAACCGTAAAGTATCTTTATATCCTTACCTTTGGATTCATTCATAGCCTCGGGGAAAGCCTGCACAACACCGTGGTCGGTTATGGCAATTGCCTTGTGTCCCCACAGAACCGCCCTGTCTATATATTCCTTTGCGGAGGTAACCGCATCCATCATACTCATTTTTGTATGCAAATGCAGTTCAACTCTTTTTTCCTCAGCCGTATCAAGTCTTACGGGAGGTGCATCAGCCTTGCTTATGGCATCGGCAATCATAACAAGCTCGCCATGTTCAAAGTCATCGGCTGCAACCTTACCCTTAATCGTAAGATACTTGCCCGCCTTTATAATACCCTTGAAATCCTCCGCAAAAACTTCGGGGTCGCAGAACATTTTTATAGTAACGGAATCCGTCTTATCGGAAAGATAGAACTTGACAATATAAGTTCCCTTTCTTGTTTCGGTGATTTCGGGTATATCGGGCACGGGTATAACCTGACCTTTTATAACTGCCCTTTCGCCGTCCTTAAGCGCATCTCTTATGCTTATAGGCTCTTCCGCTATATCCTGTAGCTTCACAGAGCCCATCTTTGCACGCTTCTTGAAATCCTTGTTGCCGTAACCGCCCTGTGCAGGTGGTATGGCAGACACGGCAGGTTTTTGAACCACAGGCTTTTCAACCTTTTTCTTAGGCTTCGGAGGCGGCGTTGCTTCACCGAAAAGAGAAGCATTTACGGAAACGTCCTCTTCTTCCTCATCCGACATACCGTGCATTGTAAGCATTGAATTTTCTGTGATGGCATTGAGTTTTTCTCTGTTCTTTTCGATATACTCTTCGGATTCGTCGCCATCTTCAAACACAACCCCGAAATCAAGTCCCAGATGTTCACGGAGCATTTTGCTTATGCCCTTATCTATGCATTTGTATCTGAATATATGTGCAGACTTGTTTTCAAGCTTGAACACAAGCCTGTTATCCTCAATGTGCCAATCACTGTTTTTAAAAAGAGAATAGCAACAACTGCTTGTTTTTGAAACATAGGTATCTATATTGTTCCAATAGCTTTCAAGCTTTTCCTCCACCGTCTTATCATCCATCGGATAATAGAGTATAACTTTCACGTAGCTCAGCATAGGAAAAGCCGTTTCCAAATCCTCTTTAAAATCATCCACACACTGTTCATTCAAAATTTCATCGGACTCAATGACAACACGCATCTCTCTTGTTGCCTTTGACAGTGCAAATTCTTTTATATATGTATTTTTAAGAATACTTCTGACATTTGCGGAAAGCTTTACCTTGCCGAAAACGTCACCAAACTTTTTGTACTCCACAAAATCTCCCTTTCAAAACCCGTTAAAGCTTGTTTATCTCCTCAACAAGTGCATCCCAAAGCTGATTTTCGGGCAGCTTTCTGAGTATTTCTCCTTTTCTGAATATAAGTCCGTAGCCCTTGCCGCCTGCAATGCCTATATCCGCACCTCTTGCTTCACCGGGGCCGTTTACCGCACAACCCATAACGGCAACCTTTATATCCTTGTCAATTCCTCTGCAATGTTCCTCAACCTTGTTTGCAAGACCTATGAGGTCAATTTCCGTTCTTCCGCAAGTTGGGCAGGAAACAAAGCTTATACCGAATTTTCTGAGACCGAGTGACTTAAGTATTTCTTTACCCGTTTTAATTTCCTCCGTGCAATCGCCCGTGAGTGATACTCTTATTGTGTCACCTATGCCTCTTGAAAGTATTGAGCCTATGCCGACAGCGGATTTTATTGAACCCGTCCACTGTGTGCCCGCCTCGGTGATACCGAGGTGCAAAGGATAGTCAACCTCTTTTGAAAGTATGGAATAAGCCTCTATTGTGAAAGGCACATCGGAAGCCTTTATTGAAATTACGGTATCGTAAAAATCATATTTTTCAAGTATACGAACGTGGCGCATTGCACTTTCAACCAAGCCTTGAGGTGTCACCTTGCCGTATTTTTCAAGTATATCCTTTTCAAGTGAGCCTGAATTTACACCTA
>CAZUXS010000054.1:0-13388 GCA_964624605.1 uncultured Lachnospiraceae bacterium
TTTTCCATAAGCACAAAGTCCTCATCATATTTTGCAATTGCTTCAATAACCTTTAAATTTACGGACACGTCACCCTCCGTGCCGCCTCGTCTTACAACGATAAAATCAAATTCCTTGCCCTCTTCCGTTTGTATGAGCGGTGAAAGCACTTCAAACATACCGTTCGGATGCTTGGCCGCAAATTCATCACTCACTCTTAAGCCGTCAAGATTAACCTCTGTTTCTTCCGATGCAAAAACGGAAGATGAAGCAATCATCGTGAAAGCCAATAACGCCGCCACAAACCTTTTAACCTGATTTCTCATGTCAGTACCTCCCTTATATTCTATTTTTGACCTGTACACATTTCCGAAGACACGGTTTAACCTACATTTCTTCTTTCATAAGTCATGAAATTTGCTTATAATAATTTATAAATCAATTTTAAATTATGGTTAATTATAACATATTTTCATTTTCAAAACAATCTTTTTAGATGAAAATTACCCAAAATACTTCACAAAATTTCGTAATAAATTTTATATATAAGTTACAGATTATGATAATTTTTATCGTAATACAATTTATTTTATACCCAATAAACATCTGTTTTTCGGTGCCAAAGACCACATAAAAACAAACAAAAATACAAACAAATTATACTTCATTATCAAAAACAATAACGAAAGCTCATTCAAACCATATTTACAAAATATCCAAATAGTTTATATTTTAAAATAAAATTTAACCAACAATTGACAAAATTAACCAATTATGATATAATATCAATACGACACTCAAAAGTGAATTGATATTATTTTGCTTTCCGTAAGGAATTTTGTGTAAAAATCCACAATTACACCTGTAATAACAACAGACTTTAATCACTATAGTTATATACCACGAGGAGGTTTTTCTATGACAGATAATTTGAAGGCATTTATTGAAAAAGTTTCAACAGACGAAGAGCTTAAGAAAAAAGTTGATACTTTGAAAGAAATCAAAGACGAAAAGGAGATTATTGCGGCAACAATCAAAATCGCAGGCGAATACGGTATCACTGTCACAGAAGATGATTTGTCTCCCAAAGACGAAGAAGTGAGTGACGATGAGCTTGAAGCTGTTGCAGGAGGTACCCGTCATGGTTGTCAGTGGTGGGGTCACAGGCTGTAAGAAACGCGCGATTATCGGAAAAACACCCAAAGTGTGGTATGCTTCAACCGTAAGTTACCGAGCAGTCAACAAAGGTGGTTCTTACAAAAGTCATAAAAACTTTAAACACCGTTACGAACAATACAAAATCTTTTAAATGAAGTACCGATTAGCGAAAGTTAATCGGTACTTCTGTAATAAAGGAGTTTATCTATATGTATTATAAGTTAAATGAAAATTATCTGCTGCGTGGTTGGGAGAAGCTACCCTATGCGATTGTTGACAAAAAAACAAAGAAAACCGACTTTTTCCACAGAGATTATATGACGGCGCTGGAAATATGTAACGGTCTTACAGATACAGATTTGCCGTTTGTGTTGCCAAAAATCAAAGACAGATTGACGGAACTTGAAAAGTTTGGCTTTATCACCCAATGTGAATTCGGAGATAAAATTTCACCCGAGCAGGAATATAAAAAATATCCCTCACGTTATATTAAAGATGCCCTCTGGTCTGTTACGGGGCGATGCAATTATCGCTGTAAACATTGTTATATGTCAGCTCCGAATGCCAAATACGGCGAACTTTCTCACGAGATTATTATGGAAATTATTCGTCAGCTTGCGGAATGCGGTATTATGCAGGTTTCCTTGACAGGCGGTGAAGCCCTTGTTCGCAAGGACTTTTTTGACATTGTGGATGCTTTGATTGAAAATGATATCCTCATCACTGCAATTTATTCAAACGGCAAGCTTGTTACCGACAGCTTTCTTGATGAGCTTGAAAAACGAAATATCCGTCCCGAAATCAGTATGAGCTATGACGGCGCAGGTTGGCATGATTGGCTCCGTGGTATTGACGGAGCAGAAAAAATTGTTGAGGACGCTTTTATACGTTGTCGTGACAGAGGCTTCCAAACAAGTGCCGAATTGTGTCTGCATAAGCAAAACGCACACACCTTGCGTGAAAGCGTAAACCGTCTGCACGAATGGGGTTGTTCAGCCCTTAAAACAAATTCAGTTTCGAACATTGGGTCGTGGAAGGAGACCGGCTACGATACTCAACTCACTTATGACGAGCTGTTTCAACTTTATATTGACTATATTCCGCACTATTACGAGGATAAAATGCCCTTGCAGCTACAGCTTGGCGGTTTTTTTTCGGCAGACCCGAGAGAGAGTGACAAATATATTATCCCCTTTGAGAAAAACTGTTCCGATCCCAACAAGGTTTGCGTGTGCTCTCATGCAAGGCAAGTTATGTATATTTCCGCCGAGGGGCGTGCACTTCCCTGCATGGCACTTTCGGGTATGGATAACATTCAGCGAGATTTTCCTATTATACAGGAATCGGGGCTTGCCGCTTGTCTTACCGATTCTCGCTATATGAAGCTTATCGAAACAAAGGCTTCCGAACTGCTTGAACACAATCCCGAATGTAAGTCGTGCGAATTTGTAAACAAATGCTTGTGCGGCTGTCGTGCTTCCGCACTTGAAACATCACCCCATGATATTCTTGCACCGGATAAAATTGTTTGCCGTTTTTTCAAAGGCGGTTGGCAGAATAAACTGCGTACACTTATGTCGGAACAAATCGGCATAGAATAATCAGTTACAAAAAAACGAGAGCCTCTTAGATATAGGATACTCTCGTTTTTACATATAGACTTATGTTTAAATATCACTTAAACAATCTGTCTTGCCGCCAGCTCCGCAAATTTTCCGCCAAGAGCCATAAGTTCATCGTAAGTTCCCTCTTCAACAATTTTTCCCTTGTCAAGAAACACTATTCTTGTGCAGTGCTTAATTGTAGACAAACGGTGTGCAATTACAACTCTTGTGCAATCCATTTTTTCAAGAGTTTTTACAATCATCGCCTGTGTGATATTGTCAAGAGCCGATGTTGCCTCGTCAAAAAGCAAAATATCGGGATTTGAAGCAAGCGCCCTTGATATGAGAAGTCTTTGCTGCTGTCCGCCCGAAAGACCACCGCCGCCCTCCGAAATCATTGTGAACATTCCCATAGGCATATTGCGAATATCCTCAGCAAAGCCCGAACGCTCAGCCGCCTCCCATGCTTCGTCAACTGTAAGCCATGGTGCGCAAATAACTATGTTGGAATAAATATCACCCGAAAAAAGCTTTCCGTTTTGCAAAACCGTTCCGATTCTGCGGCGTACACTTCTTAGGTCAAGTCCTTCAACATCGTGATTATCATAATAAATCGTTCCGTATTGAGGTTTCTCAAAACCGAGAAGCAGTCTAAACAGTGTGGATTTTCCGCAACCCGAAGCACCTACAATTCCCACATAATCCCCTGCCTTAATATGCAAGTCCAAATCATTAAGCACGTAGGGCATATTCTCATTGTAGCGAAACTTCACGCTGTCAATATCAATATCACCGCTTAACTTTTCGATACGTTTTTTATAGCCTGCAGCTTCGGGTTCCTCTTCAAGTATAGGACGAAGTAATTCAATTGACGGTTGCAGGGAAGCAATCTGCTGTGTTATCCCCGTCATGGCAATAACCGCACCCGTGAAAAGAGAATATGCGGAATTGAAGCCGATATAATCGGAAGCTGAAAGCCCGTTTTTATATGTGACAATATAAAGCACAATCGTTCCACCGAACACAATCAAATTTGAAACAGCTCCCGAAACAGTGGTGAAAATATTAGGCATAACATGAAGCTTGCTGTAAAGTTCCGACCATTTTGAATAGGCTCTCACTTCGCTCCCCGAAACCTTGATTTTGGTAATTCCGTTTAAAAGCTGAAAAACCGTACTTGACAGCTTTGCATTAACCTCATTGTTATCTTTGGTATATTTAATCTGCATATCGGTTGACAAAGCATAAACCGCAACCATAAGCACAATTGTTATCAGCGACGGTGAAAACAGCTTGGGTGAAATCGAGCTTATCTGAAAAAGATACAAGCACGAAAACACCGAACTTAAAAGTGTTGGCACAACCTGACCGCCCAAAATTGTGCAAATGGTGTTTATTGATGCCGCTCTTTGTGTTAAATCACCCGAATCATACTTTTTGAAAAATGTTACGGGCAATGTAAGCACCCTCGCCCACACAGCATTTTGCGCCAAAAGTTCAAGCTTATCTCCGATACGAATTATCCAAACTGAACGTGCAAGGGAAAGCAGCGAAGTGACAGCCACCGTTCCCAAAATCAAAACACACACACCGAATAACTGTTCGCTTGTTCCTGATGGAACAACTTTGTTGAACACAAAGCGATTTATTGCAGGCATAACCATCCCGAAAAGTCCCGCCGCAAGGCTGATTGCAAGAAGCCATATTATATCTGCCCTGCCGAATGAGCAAGCCAAAAATCCGTAAAATTCGTTTAGAGTTATTGCCCTGTTTTCAAAAGGCTTGTAAAAGCAGTAGGCAGTATATGAAATTTCCTTTGCAATCTTCTGTGTAAGTTTTACCCTGTTCCCGCTGTCATCATAAAAAATATACCCGCCCGAGGTCGCAGGGATAAGAGCACAAACACTGCCGTCCTTTTTGTTTACAAGCAAAGGCGTAGCACCCTCCTTCCACCATTTACCCGTCATAACGATTTTGCGTCGCATTATACCTGTTTCAAGCATCGTAAATTGCATAAACTCTTCGGGTTCTTTAAGTCCTTTGGGGAAAATAGGAGTTTCGATACCGAAATAATCACATATTTTTGCAATCTCAATTGCAGTTTTTCCGTTTGCGCCCGAGTAAGTGCTTTTTTTTGAAATTTTCCCAAGAGATGAATATACGCTTTTGGAAGAGTCACTTAGGATTTTGGAGTCAAGCCCCTTTCTGCGCTTGACATTATCCGAAAAATTTAACATTTCCATATTCACCTCCCTTACTCATTCTTAACAAGGGCGGCATATTTTCCGTCCTTTTCTATAAGTTGTTTGTGTGTTCCACGCTCAACTTCTTTACCGTATTCAAGCATAATTATTTCATCTGCATCACGTATTGCGGAAAGTCTGTGTGCAATAACAAAGCACGTCATTTTTCTGCGCTTAACCGCATCCATAACAAGTTTTTCCGTCATTGGGTCAAGTGCCGAGGTCGCCTCGTCAAGAATAATTATTGACGGCTGAGCCGCAAACGCCCTTGCAATTTCAAGCCTCTGCCTCTGTCCTCCCGAAAAGTTTCCGCCACCCTCTTCGATAACCGAATCATAGCCGTCCGATAATGCCATTATATCGTTATGAATACAAGCATCTTTGCAAGCCTGCACAACAATCTCTTCCGGAATAGTTTCATCCCACATGGTAATGTTATCCCTGATTGTACCGCTGAAAAGTGAAATGCTTTGGTCTACCACTGCAAGAGAGCCTGTGAAAACATAGCGGTCAATTTCCGACATGGGCATACCGTCAAAAAGAATTTCTCCGTCCCTTTGCTTATAAAGCCCCGAAATAACTTTTGCAAGAGTTGATTTTCCGCTTCCGCTTCCACCAACAAGTGCAACCATACTTCCCTTTTTCGCCTTAATGCTGAAATTTTCAATAAGTGCCGGTGCAAGAGGGCTATAGCCAAAACTTATGTTTTTAAGTTCGACATCTCCGCTTAGTTTTTCGTATTTATTCTGCGTAATTTCGGGTGAAAACTCAACATCGGGCTGACAGTTCATCACATCCTCAACTCGCTCCATGCTTCCACTCATATTCTGAAACACTTGAATTGAGTTTACAAGTGAACCGACAGGAGTCAAAAACAAAGTCATAAAGCTTTGAAAAGCCATGAGTGCACCAATTGTGAATTTGCCGTTTAAAATATCGTATACACCAATCATCAGCACCGCACCCGAACATATTCCCGACAGAAACAAGGGTGCAATACCAATCATGGTATTTCTACGCTTAAGTTCAAGCATTGAATTATTGTATTTTGTCTGATATCCGGAAAGCTTCTCAAAAAATCCCATCTCGGAGCCGCTTGCCTTGATTGTCTCAATCATCGATACCGTTGATATCATAACTCCCGAAAGCTTGCCCGCATCACGCTGAATTGCCTTTGAAGCATTTGTATTCTGTTTTGAAACGATTTTCATAAGCAATATATTTATAACTGCCATTGCAATTCCGATTAGTGCCATCGGCAAACTGTAATAAATCATAACCGCAAGGTAAACACCTATCATTATCACATCTAAAATCGTGGGTGCAAGCTGTATGCAAAGGTCACTTGCTATTTGATTTATGCTTTCCTGTCGTGATGAAATATCGCCTGCAAAACGCTGTGAGAAAAATTCCGCAGGCAGCCGCAAAACATGCCACATAAATTTTGAGGTTGAGCCGATACTCATTTTCGCTTGAAGTTTGGCAAGATACAAGCTTCTCAAAAGTTCTGCCGAAAAGCCGATTACAAGTGTTAAAAACATTGCCGCAAGCAGAGAGGTCATTTTATTGTTTTCTCCGTTTATAAGTACACTATCCGTAAAAATCTTGTAAAAAACAGGCTTAATAAGACCTATTGCACAAATAACAAGTCCAAGCATTAATATAAACGACATTATGCCCGCTGAACCACGCAGACTTTTTTTGACAAATGCCATAACGCTTTTCGGTTTGCCCGATGGTTCAAAGCTTTTAGAGGGTTTGAATTTAAGCACAACTCCGGTAAACGAACGGTCAAACTCATCCATTTCAATAAGAACGCTTCCTACGGCAGGGTCATTTATAACCGCCTTGTTTCCCTTAAAACCGCACAATACAACAAAATGGTTGAAATTCCAATGAATTATCATAGGAAATTCCGTTTCACTCCTAAGATTTTCCACACTCTTTCTGTATCCCTTTGCTTCAAGTCCGTGATGTCTTGCGGCAAGATTTATGTATTTTGCCGTGCTGCCGTCCCTCGAAACATTGCAATCGGAACGGAGCTGTTCAAGCGGAACATATTTTTTATAGTATGCAAGTATCATTGCAAGAGAAGCCGCACCACATTCAAGTGCTTCCATTTGAAGTATCACAGGAACTTTTTTTACAATATTCTTATTTGTTTTCTTTTCTTTTTCATTTTTACCCATCTCTCCCCTCCTCATGAAATAAGCAAGTCAATGGGGTAGTATTCGCTTGTTACCACAACAATAGAGCATTGAGTTCCAAGCTTAACGGGAAGATTTTCACCCTTTTTGTTTGACCATTTATATATGTTTTCGGAGTTTTCTCCGTTGTCGTTAATCTCCAATCTTATCCTTACCTCAACATACGAACTATTTGGAAGTATGTCATCCACATAGGAAATCGTACCCATTTTTGCGATTATGTTTTCCTCCGAAACAGGGTTATCCGAAATTGAAGTTACGTATCCAACCATATAGCCGTATTCCTCCCTTGCGGCGTAAGATGGAGAAACCTGAGCTTCCATGCCGAGTGAAAGATTATTTGCCGTCTGCATGGGCACATAGGCTATAACCTCGTTGTAGCCATCGGTTGGTATAACAGAAGCCACTTTATCCCCTACGGTGAATGCACTTCCAACAGCTTTTACCGACTGAACATAGCCCGAACAGCCCGATTTAAGCATAGTTGTTGCGGTGTAGTTTTCAATTGCTTCCTCAAGCTGTGCGCTTATTATTTTGTATTCGGTTCCGCCCTCATCAAGCATTGCCAGCGACAATCTGTAATTCTTTATTTTCTCAAGTTCACTGTCATTGGAAACAACCGCAATCAAATCACCGGCTTCAACGTAATCTCCCTCTTTCACAAGCACATCCGTAACCATACAATCATGGTCTACGGAATTGCTCACAATATTGCCGTTTATAAAAACAACTCCATTAACACTCACACAATTTGAGATTTTATATGTAAAGCTCCAAACAATAAAAGTTACAAACGCCACAACAAACGCAATATAAATTATCCACATTGACGGGTGCATAATTTTAACCTGCTTATCAAGCTGTTCGGGAGTTGACATTGTGTCAAGAGCGTTTTTTCTGAAAAGTTCAGCCATTTTTCTACCTCCTCATCTTGCGGAATGCACCGTTTGAAAAAACAAGTATATCGTCATAATCGGAAATCAACATACCATTTTCGTCATATTTGACCTTGCAGTTTATTCCCTCGTAACCCTCGTCCGATTTAAGAATATCCATAATTTCCTCCGAGCTTAAAGCCCCGTAAACTAAACTTTCACCAAGCATCATAACAACATCGTAGGATTGAATCGCCCTTTCATGCATTTCCGTTCCGTATTCACTTTCAAAACGCTGTGGAACATCACTTTCACCATCGCCGATCACATACAGTGAAACCAAAACCGTTCCGTCAAGAAATTCCGAATTTGCGGAAATATCCTCATCGTTATCCATGCCGTAATCGGAAATAACTTGAATATCAGAACCCTTTTGGCGTAACATTCTCACAATGTCACTGCTGAAATCGTAATAACTGCTTATGCAAACAGCATCCACACCAAGTGCAACCCAGCGGGAATACACAATATCAAAATCCTCTTGTGTATATGGTCCCACAACGGCATCCACAAGTGAAACAGATGAATTATTTTTTATCTTTGATTGAAATCCCTTAAGCGTATCCTCCTCATATTCCGTATCGGAATGACAAAACGCAACACACTTGAAGCCTTTATCTTCAACATACTGTGCCATAATTGCGCCCGTATTTTCCGCAACAATGAAATCCGAAAGCATATATTTATATCCCTTTTCAATAGTATGAGTGTAACATCCGTCCGTAATCACAAATGGTTTTTTTGCCGCTTCGTAAATATCCGCAACAGTATCCATATAGTCCATTTCATCCTTTAAAATAACTGCAGAAATATCATCATTTGCCGCAATTTCTCTGGCATAAGAAATCGACTTATTATATTCGTTTTCATCATCGTAATAGACAATATTCAGGTTTATTCCCGTTTTGTCGTAAAAATCTTTTGAAGCCATTTCCATAGCATCATAAGTTCCGCTGTCGTAATAAAAAGCTTCCATACCCACAACCGCGATTGTGACGGTATTGTCGTCCGAAACGGGCTTCCATTCGGTTTCCGTTTTCTCACAACCGGAAAGTACCAAAAGTATTACCACAGCCAAAACAAAAGCCGATATTTTTTTAACTCTCAACACTATCCCTCCTCAAAAGCATATTATCTTACATATTTCCAACATTCATATATCAAGCCTTAATATTTATACACATACTATATGCACACATTTTATCACATTTTTTGTAACATTTCAACAATAAATAATAAAATTTATATTTTTTCAATATTATAAATTACAATATAAAATCATATATTTTTCAAAACCTCCGCTATAATGTCCAAATTCACCAATTAATACTCAAATTTTCTCCATAAAAAACCGACCTCCGAAAAATTAGATTTTTTAACTCTGACTTTTGGAGGCCGGTTCACTTTTTTCTCTTTTTTCTTTACTTCCTCAGCTCGTCTATGTTCTACAGCTTCTCTTATTTCACCAATAATTCTGTTTTCTTCAGACTTATCATATAGTTTAATCAAAATATCTCCAAGTCTATCTTCCAACTTTGCTGAATCACTATCCTTTATAAAATTTCTTTCTCCGAATATAATACGAAGTTTTCCATTATAAACTTTATCATATTTCCTTATTTGAGGCTTTATCGCATAATTACCATGTTTTTTAGCCTCCTCATATTTCAAAAGTTCCAGTGCCTCTTGCTTAGTTATTTCATGTTTAATTTTATCCTGTCTTTCATCCTTTTCAGTTCTTCAAATTGCTTAATAATTATATTAAGACTTTTTTCTATATTTTGCACCTGCACTTCGGAAGTTTTTCCATGCTTATATGCAATTAAGCGCTCACTGATAATATGATAAGACCAACTTTCGGAATAAGCTCTGTCATTTTCCTCATTATGAATTGCAAATCCAATAGGTAAAAGGTTATTTCTCATTCCAATACTCACAGCCATAGGAGATATTCCAAGATATTCAGCTGCTATTTTACATGTAATTTTATTCATATTCCTAATATCATCATCTTCATACTTTGGCATTGTACATTCCTCCTAATTTCAAAATTATTTTTATTTGCAATTTCTGTTTTATTTACTTTAACCCAAACTCAACATCCGGCAAAATGATTGCTGATTCCGCCTCGTCATTTTCACCCTTCCACGCAAGTATAAACCTTATTTTTGCTGATGAGAAGGCATAGCCTCTATTAATTAAATCTTGAATTTTCTCTCTGCATTTTGATGAGAATTGTACAACGGGATAGCTTTTTTCACCAATCTCACAATAGAGTCTGTTTCTGTTTATCGTAAGACTGTCACCACTTCTGCGACTTAAAATAAGTTTCTTCTTATCTTTGAAATAATCAAGATACACATCATGATATGAAAGTTGCAGTGTGATTTTTTTCGGCTTATCGTATTTTTTATTGTCAACAAGATATTGGGTTGCCTTGTTTTTATACTCATCAAATAAAACACCGGTATAATGTATGTAAAGATTATTTTTTGCCCTTGTAACAGCCACATACAGTTTTCTTCTTTCCTTATCATCGACAATCACCACAGTATTCTGCAATATAAAAACATTGTCAAATTCTCTGCCTTTGGATTTGTGCATTGTGGAAACAGTAATTACTCCTTTTTCCTCCTTGTAAAAATCCTCAAGCTTAGATTCGTGTAAGAAACTTTTAAAATCAGAACAATACATCTTTTTGTTATTATAATAAAAAGTATCCAGAATATTGAGTATAAGTGGCAGACATTCACTGTTACCATAATGCTTTTTCAACTCGCCCACAGCATATCTCCAACAATTTGCATCAATAACGGATGTAAATTCATCAAGCTTCAATTTCTTGATGAAAAAACGAATTTCAGCGATATTATATATATCCATACTACCTATGGATTGTATGAGCTTCGCCTCCATACCTCTCTGCTTCAATATACCAAGTACAATAAGTGCCTCCTGATTGGTATTTGTAAGCACACAAGTTGTTCCCTTTTCGGCTGAAACAATCAAATCGTCAACAACCGCCTTTTCTATATTTATTCCTGTATGCTTTACTAATTTAACATATCCCTCCTCAGCCTTGACAGCATTTATATCCGCAGTTTTTATTCTGTTTTTTATGCTTTTTACAAATACGTTGGAAAAATCCACTATCGCTCTGCAACTTCTGTAGTTATCAATAAGGTCATAGTGCTTTGCATTATGCTCCGTAATGAAAGATTTCAAATATTTAGAATCAGAACCACGGAATTGATATATGTTCTGGTCATCGTCACCCACGGCAATAACACGCATTTCATCATTACGCTCCATAAGGGTCTGCACCAATGCAAATTCATGCTCATCTATGTCCTGTGCCTCATCTATAACAAGGACTGTTTTTGTTATCTTACCGAGGTCTACATCTTCACTCTTTATCAAATCACCTGCATCCCTGACAATATTTTCAGACTCATTAAGTGAACCTATTTTTCCAAGCAAATCAAAGCAATAGGAGTGAAATGTCTTAATTTCAACAAATGCCGCCGCATTTCCTATCAGCTCATAAAGTCGACTTTTAAATTCCACAGCCGCCGCTCTTGAAAAAGTAAGCATAAGTAATTGTTCATGTTTCACATCTTCAAGCAAAAGAAGTGAAGCTAACTTATGAACCAACACCATTGTTTTTCCGCTTCCCGGTCCTGCTGTGCAAACAATATATTGTGATTGATTATCATTCATAATTTCAAGCTGTGCCTTTGACAGCGTATCAAAAAGTTGTCTGTATTTTTCGGGTGTAATATTCCTTTCAATATGTGCAGCTCTTTCACCTTTGAAATAAGTTGCCAAAAATTTTTTATAATCCATGTGAAAGTAATCATTTACAAATTGAAGTGCCGCCTTATAATTTTTAACCATCATATTTGCAAACTCACCCACAATGTGTATCTGCTGAATTTTTTGCTTATAAAATTCATTAAGCAACTTATAGTCGTCAACCTTGTATCTTATTTTATTATCCAAAATCAGCCTTTTTATCTGCATTCCGTTATACAAAACAAGGAAGCCACCTTCAAGTTTAACAGCACCAATCTTCGAAAGAAACAAAAGAGCCTCCTCCATATCATTAGCCGTTGTCGTAAATACAGTGCTTGTTGTGTATATATCCACAAGTTCACGAATAGAAAAATTCACCAGCGTTTCTTCTTTTTTATTGATATCATGGCTACTGATTCGATACAGATATCTCACAATAAAATCCGCAATCTCGTATGATTTACTTCTCTGTATCTTCATTTTATCAAGGTCACACTTTAAAACGACATATACCTTATTTGTGTAGGCATCTTGCTCCTTTTTAATATAATTACGAATTGTATGGTAATACAAAAGAGTTTTAATAGCATTTACGGAGGAAGATTTGATACCATCCGACAGTGCCTTATCATTTATTTCCTTATAATTCAAACACACTTCCCCATCTTCAAAATAATTCATAAGGTACGTTTCAAGAACTTGATACTTTTTCAAAATTTGCAAAGATTTATTTTCTGTATCGGATTTTTTAATATATGCGGTTAAATCCTTGTTATCGGCAAGAAGTCCATCGTCACGCATTTGTTGTATTGAATGCACAACATCCGATTTTTGCAGTCCCAATCTATCCGCAATATAATCCACCCTAGACTCAGCATCGCCATTATTAGCCTTAGCAATATATTTGCTTGAAATCAGAGAGCTTATAATTCGTTTTGCCGTTATGCGTTCATCATCGGTTTGAAAACGCATTGAATTATCAATCTTCGTTGCTGCCGATGTCATATTATCAACAAGCAAACTGTTTGCATACAGTCTGGGCACATTTTTGTCACGCTGTATATATCCTGCATTTTCAAGTGCCAGAACAGCCGTTTTTACACGTGTTTCCATTTCTGAACCACTTTCATCCCAACCTGCCTGTCTTGCAATTTCCAAAGCCGAAGCACAAATACGATTTCTGAATTTTGTCATATCCTTTACAGCCTTCCAAATTTGCTGTATTTCACTTATACTCAACTTTGTTTGGTTTAAAAGCATAAAATGTTTATCTAAATCCTTATCGTTAAAAAGAACATAACATTCTGCCTGTAAAGCCGGATCTCTGCCGGCTCTTCCTGCCTCCTGCACATAATTTTCAAGCGAATCCGAAATATCATAATGCACAACCAAACCTACATTTGATTTATCAACACCCATGCCAAAAGCGGAGGTGGCAACTATAATCTGAACCTCGTCATTTATAAA
>CAZUXS010000055.1:0-13219 GCA_964624605.1 uncultured Lachnospiraceae bacterium
GGCGACGAGGGCGACCCAGGTGCATTTATGGACAGAAGTATTATGGAGGGCGACCCTCACAGAGTGCTTGAAGGTATGCTAATTGCAGGTATAGCAACGGGTGCGCACAACGGATATATATATGTGCGTGCGGAATATCCTATGGCTGTTTCAAGACTTGAAAAGGCTATAGAGCAGGCAAAGGAAATGGGACTTATAGGTGAAAATATTTTAGGCAGCGGATTTGACTTCGATTTCCATATAAACAAGGGTGCGGGAGCTTTCGTCTGTGGTGAGGGTTCTGCACTTACAGCTTCAATAGAGGGCAAAAGAGGTATGCCTAGGGTAAAACCTCCACGTACCGTTGAACATGGTCTTTTTGATAAGCCTACCGTACTCAACAATGTTGAAACTTATGCAAACGTGCCCAAGATAATAACAAACGGTGCGGATTGGTATTTGGGCATAGGTTCACCCACAAGCCCAGGTACAAAGGCATTTGCACTCACAGGTAACATTGAAAATACGGGACTTATAGAAGTGCCTATGGGTACGACACTTAGAGAAATTATATTTGATATCGGCGGCGGTATGAAAAACGGCAAAGAATTTAAAGCCGTGCAAATCGGCGGTCCTTCGGGCGGTTGCCTTATAACTCCTAACTTGGATTTGCCTCTGGATTTTGATTCACTCAAAAAGGTTGGTGCCATGATAGGTTCGGGCGGTCTTGTTGTTATGGACGAGAATACCTGTATGGTTGAAGTTGCACGCTTTTTCATGAACTTTACTCAGAACGAGAGTTGCGGAAAGTGTGTGCCTTGCCGTGAGGGTACAAAGAGAATGCTTGAAATACTTGAAAGAATTGTTGCAGGTAACGGTGAGGAAGAGGATATACAGCTTTTGCTTGACCTTGCCGATACAATATCTTCAACCGCACTTTGCGGACTTGGAAAAACCGCACCTATGCCTGTTGTGAGCACAATCAAAAATTTCAGAGATGAGTATGATGCTCACGTAAAGGATAAAAAATGTCCTGCGGGTAACTGCAAGAAACTTATAACCTACAGCATAGACCCCGAACTTTGTAAGGGCTGTTCAAAGTGTGCAAGGAATTGTCCCGTTAATGCAATCAGCGGAGAGATTAAAAAGCCTTTCGTAATTGACAGCAAGAAGTGTATAAAGTGCGGTGCTTGTAAGGAAAATTGTAACTTTAATGCGGTTAAGGAGGGCTAAAGATATGGCGAACGATAATTTTATGACGATAGATGGTATCCCTGTTGCTATAGAGGGCGAAAAAAATATACTGGAGCTTATTAGAAAAGCGGGTATTGAACTGCCTACTTTCTGTTATCATTCCGAACTTTCAATTTACGGCGCCTGTCGTATGTGTATGGTGGAGGATGAAAGGGGCGGTATGCAGGCATCCTGTTCCACACCGCCCAGAAAGGGTATGGTGATTTACACCAACACGCCTAAATTAAGAAAGCATAGAAAAATGATACTTGAACTTTTGCTTTCAAATCACTGTCGTGATTGTACAACCTGTGCTAAGAACAATAAGTGTAAGTTGCAAGAGCTGGCAAGTCGTTTCGGTATTTCAAAGGTAAGATTTCCGAATACGGCGGCAGAACCCGATATTGACGATTCATCACTTAGTGTAACAAGGGACAGGAATAAGTGTATACTCTGCGGCGACTGCGTAAGAGTGTGCAACGAAATACAGAATGTCGGTGCAATCAACTTTGCACACAGAGGTTCAAAGGCTGTTGTTGCAACCGCCTTTGATGAACCGCTTGCAAAAAGCAGCTGTGTCGGCTGCGGTCAGTGTGCGGCTGTATGCCCTACGGGTGCGATTGTTATAAAAGATGATACGGTAAGACTTAATGACTATCTTGCAAGAAGTGATGTTAAGGTTGTTGCACAGATTGCACCTGCCGTAAGAGTTGCCGTTGCAAAGGAATTCGGACTCAATGACGGTGATGTTATGGGCAAAATAATAGCCTCACTTCACAGACTCGGATTCAATCAGGTTTTCGATACGTCAACATCAGCCGATTTGACGGTTTTGGAGGAAGCAAACGAGTTTATAGAAAGGCTTACCGAGGGCGGCGAAATTCCGCTTTTCACATCCTGTTGTCCGGCTTGGGTAAATTACTGCGAGAAAAACTATCCCGAACTTTTGCCGAATGTTTCAACCTGCCGTTCACCTATGCAGATGTTTGCATCAGTTATACGTGAACAGTACAAAACAAGCCGTAAAAAGGTTGTAAGTGTTGCGATTATGCCTTGTACCGCAAAGAAATTTGAGGCGGCAAGGGATGAATTCAAGGTTGACGGCAAGCCGAATGTGGATTATGTTATAACCACACAGGAGCTTATTCAAATGATAAAAGAAGCCGGAATAATGTTTGACAAAATAGAACCCGAATCAATAGATATGCCGTTTGGCTTTATCTCCGGTGCAGGTGTTATTTTCGGTGTCACGGGCGGTGTTACCGAGGCTGTTATAAGACGTGTTTCAACCGATAAATCACTTTCAGCACTTCGTAAGCTTGCATTCAGCGGTGTGCGTGGTCTTGAGGGCGTAAAGGAACTTGAAATTGAATACGGTAGCAAGACACTTAAAATTGCCGTTGTAAGCGGACTTAAAAACGCCGACAATCTTATAAAGGCAATAAAGAACGGTGCACACTACGATTTGGTTGAAATTATGGCGTGCCCCGGCGGTTGTATAAACGGTGCAGGTCAGCCTTTCACAGAGCACAGCGGAAAGGTTAAGAGAAGCAAAGACCTCTATGAAGCCGACAGAATGTGCTCAAATAAGAGAAGTGAAGAAAATCCGCTTATGATGTCACTTTATAACGGACTTCTTAAGGGTAGAGTGCACGAGCTTTTGCACGTTGATTATGTTAAGAAATAAAATAGGAGGAATATACTATGGTAAAGATTTCTGTTTGTATAGGCAGTGCCTGTCACTTAAAAGGCTCTTATAATGTTGTGAATGGTTTGCAACAGGCTGTTGAAAAGCATAAACTTGGTGATAAGGTGGAAATTGCGGGTACGTTCTGCACCGGACATTGTGAAAATGATGTTGCCGTGCTTGTGGATGGGGAGTATTTTAACGTAAAACCCGAAAATATAAATGAGTTTTTCAATAATGAAATTTTGAATCGTGTTTAAGATTTTGAAAACTGTGGGGCAAGTGATTGCCCCATGGTTTACTAACAGTTTTAAATGTATAGAATGGTTATGAATATGAAAAACGATGAATTAAAAATGTTTTTTTTTGCTGAAAAAATTTTAAAAAAATAGGCAGTAAAGTTGAAAAATCGGTTGGAAGTGATATAATAAAGAAAGAAAATACGAAAGAGGTTGTTTGAAGTGCATTATGTAGGTAAAATTGATAAAAAGATATATAATTGCATAACAGATGATATAGTGACGGAAGATGTTATAATCACAGAAAGGCAAGTACAACATATAAGGGAAAGACATCCTAACGATTATGAAAGATTTTCAAAATATTTTGCGGATATTGTGGAAAATCCGGATTATATCATAAAAGCAAACAAGCCTAATTCAGCTTTGATATTAAAACAAATAATTGATGACAATGAGATGTTTAAAACTGTGCTTAGATTAGCGACGTCAATAGATGAAAAAGGATATAAAAATTCTATTATCACGTTTATGAAAATAGATGAAAAAGAATGGAGAAGACTTATTAAAAATAAAGAAATACTTTACAAAAAGGAATAAATATGCTATAATATAGTTACAATAAAAGAGGAACACTTGAGGTGGAAAAATTCGTACGGTCCACACGCCGCCGGTACTGACAGGGTTATCCCGAGAGATGCAGGAGAAGCGTACGCCTGCCAAGTGTTCCGTTTTATTTTAGCTGATGTGTGCCGCTTAGTCGTAAGATTAGGCGGTATTTTTACTAAGGTTTGTATTATTAAATGGCAAATGATTTTAATAGTTTAAATTTGGTAGGTGGTTGGTATAAAGAAATATAAATTGTGGCTTTTATGTGTTATTATTGCGGTGATTTTTGTTTATATTGTGATGCTTTGCGATACTGGCAGTGTTCTGCAAGATTTTCGGGATTGTGTGAGTGGTGAGGCGACCGAAAGTTTAAAGGATAGTGCCTTATACGAAATGTATTACAATGCAAATGCCGAGCGTGCCGAGGTTAAGGTTCGCCGAAATTTTGTTATTCACAATTTTAAGAAAGGTATTATATATGCTAATTATACATATCGTGCATTTGATAAAGACGGGAATGAAGTGAGGGGCAATCACAAAGTGCCGACAAAGTGGTATATTGAAAAGAAAAACGGGCGATGGATGGTTGTTGATATTGATGAAAGACCTTGATATATGGTTTTACTGTCGTAATGATGCTTGTTTTTCTGCGTTGTTTTTTAACTCTTAAAAAAATATTTTTTTAAATATAAAATCTCTCTGTAGTCATTTTTATGGTGGTTGCGGGAGATTTTTTTGAGTTGTTTAATATTTTAAAAATAATATATGATAAAAAATTGTATTTTTCGTTGCAAAAAGCTGAAAATATGGTATAATGAAAAGTGAGTATTGATATAACAAATGTGAAAAAATAAGGAGAAACGATATGAGCAGACGAACAGCCAGAAAACACATATTCAATTTAATTTTTCAACAGGAGTATTATCCGGAGGAAACCTTGAATGAACTCATAACCATTTATAAGGAAGAGTATGAGGAATTTGACAGCAGTGATAATGCATTCATATTTCAGCAGTGCAAGGGTATAATAGATAATAAGGAAGTAATTGACAAGGCTATTTCAGATGCGGCAGTGGGTTGGAGCGTTGACAGAATGCCTAAAACGGATTTATATATTTTAAGACTTGCAACCTACGAATTATTATTTTGCGATGATATACCCGATACTGTTTCAATAAATGAGGCTTTGGAGCTTGCAAAGGTTTATTGTGATGATAAGGGCAGAAAATTTATAAACGGTGTTTTGGGAAAGGTTCTTAAAAACAGAGATGAAGCACCGGTTGTGAATAATGACGAGGAAAGTACCGAAAACTGAGGTGGATTGCGGCTTTGGATATGACAGGTGTGGTGTATACCGTAGGCAGAATAAACAGCTATCTTAAAAGGCTTTTGGAAAATGACATATTTTTGGGTGATGTATCCGTTGAGGGTGAAATATCCAATTTTAAAAATCACAGCAGCGGGCATTTGTATTTTACGTTGAAGGACAGCAGTGCGGCGATAAACTGCATAATGTATAAAAGCAGTGCGGCATTTCTTAAGTTTATGCCCGAGAACGGTATGAATGTTGTTGTGAGAGGTTATATTTCCATATATGAAAAAACGGGGCAGTATCAGCTTTATGCAAGAAAAATGGAGCCTGCGGGCAGAGGTGCGCTTTATCTCGCTTTTGAAAAACTTAAATCAAGGCTTGAAAGGGCAGGCGTATTTGACCAAAAATATAAAAAGGCAATACCCGAAAAGCCGGAAACAATAGCGGTTGTAACCTCTCCGACGGGTGCGGCGGTGCGTGATATAATCAAAATTGCCGCAAGAAGAAATCCCAATGTTAAAATTGCGGTTTTTCCGACACTTGTGCAGGGAGAAAATGCGGCACCCGATATAGTAAGGGCAATAAAAGAGGCAAATGAGTGGGGGCAAGCCGATGTGCTCATTGTGGGCAGAGGTGGCGGCTCAATAGAAGATTTGTGGGCTTTCAATGAGGAAATTGTAGCAAGGGCAATATTTGATTCAAAATTGCCCGTTATTTCTGCGGTAGGTCACGAAACCGATTTCACAATTGCCGATTTTATAGCCGATATGAGAGCATCAACTCCGTCTGCGGCGGCTGAAATAGCCGTACCCGACACGGGGTCTTTATCCGAAAGGGTGAAAACGGCAAAAAGCCGAATTGATACGAGAATTGCTTACTTGCTTGCCGATAACGGTGCAAGATACGTGAGAGCGGCCGAAAGCTATGTTTTCCGCAATTTTCCGGACAGACTTGCCAATGAGGAAATTTACAGACAAAATCTGCAAAAGAAACTTGATACGGCTATGGAAAATATGCTCGAAAAACAGAAAATGAGATTTATTTCGGGTACGGAGAAAATAGAACTGCTTTCTCCTTTGAATGTGCTTAAAAAGGGTTACAGCGTTGTGTATAAGGATGACGGTGTGATTAAAAGCATAGATGAGGTGAAAGTCGGTGATAAGGTTAGCATAAGGCTTTCGGACGGCAGTGTTGATGCAACTATTGTTGAAAACGGGTGATTATATGGCAGGAAGAACAAAAAAGAAAACTTATGAGGAAGCTTTAAACAGGCTTGAAGAAATTGCACAGCTTATGGAGGAGGGCGATATAGGCTTGGAGGAATCCGTAAAGCTGTATAAAGAGGGCGTGGAACTTTCTCTGTTCTGTTCTCAAAAATTAGAAAAGGCTGAACAAGAGGTTGCGATATTGCAAAAAAGTGCTACGGGTACATTTGAAAGTAAGCCGTTTTTTGATGAAGAGGTGTAAATATGGATTTTAAAGCGGAGCTTAACAAAAAAATTGAGCTTATAAATAATGAACTTGAAAAATATCTCGGTGAAAAATATCCGCAAATTATATATGAGGCAATGCGATACAGCGTTATGGCAGGTGGCAAGAGGTTAAGACCCGTATTGTTGCTTTCGGCTTGTGAAATGGCAGGAGGAAACATAGAAGATGCGCTTCCTTTTGCTTGTGCGCTTGAAATGATACATACATATTCACTTATACACGATGATTTGCCGGGTATGGATAATGATGATTACAGACGTGGCAATTTAACCTGTCACAAAAAGTTCAATGAGGGCATTGCCATACTTGCAGGTGACGGACTTTTGACTTATGCCTTTGAAATTATGCTGAATAAGGCTGTTGAATCGGGTGATATTAAGTATGTGAAGGCAGCTAAAGCAATTGCGGAATTAAGCGGCAGCAAGGGTATGCTTGTCGGTCAGGTTGTGGATGTATGCAGTGAAAACAATCCGGAAGAAAATCCCGTGGATGAAAAAACGCTTTTGTATATTCACGATAATAAGACGGGCGGTCTTATAAAGGCTGCACTCATAGCAGGTGCTGTAATCGGCGGTGCGGATGAAAAAACAATAAATAATCTTGAAACGGCAGGTGCGAAAATCGGTCTTGCGTTCCAGATAAAGGACGACATACTTGATGTGACAAGCACAACGGAAGAACTCGGTAAGCCTGTGGGCAGTGACGAAAAAAACAATAAGGTGACTTATGTTTCAATGTTCGGTCTTGAGAAGGCGGAAAAAGATTACGAAAGAATATCCGAAGAGGCTGTGGATATAATAAAGCTTTGCGGTGAAAAATCGGCATTTCTTGCCGAGTATGCAACCGCACTTATCGGCAGAAAAAAATAATGAGGATGATATATGGAATATTTAAGACAATTTTCTCAAAACAGAATAATAATTATTGCTGTGCTTTCATGGGCAATTGCTCAAATTATAAAGGTTGTGACGGATATAATAGAAAATAAAAGTCTTGACCCAAAGCTTATATTTTCATCGGGAGGAATGCCCAGTTCACACAGTTCCTTTGTGGTTTCTGCGGCGGCAACGGTCGGTTTTACGGAAGGATTTGATTCTACGATATTTGCTGTCAGCTGTGTGATTGCGATTGTGGTTATGTATGATGCGGCAGGTGTGAGAAGAGCGGCAGGTAAGCAGGCTGCGGCACTTAATCGCATTGTGGATAGTTTAGGTTTTAAAATTGACGAAAGATTTAAGGAATTGCTGGGTCATACACCTGTGCAGGTGGCTGCCGGTGCGTTGCTTGGTATATTTGTTGCGGTAATTGCCAATTTGTATTTTTAAATAAGATTAAGTTTATTTGTAAACGAGGGATTAAAATTGTATATAGAAAAGATAAACTCCCCGGAGGATTTGAAGAAGCTTGATATTAATAAGCTTGATATACTTGCAGATGAAATAAGAAATTTTATGATAAATTCTGTTGCGCAAACGGGAGGACACCTTGCATCAAATTTAGGTGTGGTGGAACTTACAATAGCAATGCACTATTGTTTTAAATGCCCTAAAGATAAATTTGTTTGGGATGTGGGGCATCAGGCATATACCCATAAAATTCTTACAGGCAGACGTGACAGTTTTGACACATTAAGAAAGATTGACGGTTTGAGCGGTTTCCCTAAACCAAAGGAAAGTAAGTATGATGCTTTCAACACAGGGCACAGTTCAACTTCCATAGCGGCGGCAATAGGTATTGCCACGGCAAGGGATTTGAACAACGATAAGTATTCGGTTGTTGCCGTTATAGGTGACGGTGCGATGACAGGTGGGCTTGCTTATGAGGCACTTAATAATGTGCAGCACATAAAGGGCAATTTCATTGTGGTGCTTAACGATAATCAAATGTCCATATCCAAAAATGTGGGCGCTATGAATACTTATTTGAATGAACTCAGAACAGCTCAAAAATATATAAATGCAAAATCAGATGTCCAGAAAACTCTTAAGAACATACCTCTTGTGGGTGATGGACTTGTGGAGGTTTTGGGCAAAGCAAAAGACGGAATAAAACGTGCCATGGTGCCAAGTGTTATGTTTGAGCAATTTGGCTTTACATACGTAGGGCCTGTAGATGGTCACGATATAAAGCACCTTATAAGAGTGTTTAATAAAGCAAAAAAATTGGATAAACCCGTTTTCTTGCACGTAATTACAAAAAAAGGCAAGGGATATCCGCAAGCTGAGCTACAGCCGAGCAAGTATCACGGTGTAGGCAAGTTTGATGTTAAAACAGGGTTGAGTGATAAAAAAGTCGGTTCGGTGACGTATTCCGAAGTTTTCGGAGAAAAGCTTATTTCACTGGCTCAGCAGAACAGAAAAATTTGTGCGGTGACAGCCGCTATGCCGCTTGGAACGGGGCTTGCCAGATTCGGTAATTTGTTTCCCAAAAGATTTTTCGATGTTGGCATCGCGGAGGAATATGCAGTCACATTTTCCGCAGGACTTGCAAAGCAGGGTCATATACCCGTTTTTGCCGTGTATTCAACTTTTCTGCAAAGAGCTTATGACCAAATTTTGCACGATGTCTGTATACAAAATTTGCACGTTATATTTGCCATAGACAGGGCGGGACTTGTCGGTGATGACGGTGAAACACATCAGGGAATATATGATATATCTTTCCTTGCACACATTCCGAATTTAACGGTTATGGCACCGAAAAACGGTGAGGAATTGAAAGCAATGTTGGATTTTGCCGTGGAGCATAACGGACCTGTTGCAATAAGATATCCTCGTGGTGCGGCATCAAGTGTGCTCATGGCGGCACGCTCACCAATTGAATACGGCAAGAGCGAAACCATATATGAGGGCAATGAGATTGCACTTGTAGGCTACGGTGCTATGATGGATGAAGTTATAGTTGCATACGAAAAGCTTGTTGCGGCGGGTTATAATCCAAAGCTCATAAATGCGAGATTTGCTTCACCCATAGATAAAAATATGATTAAGGATTTGAAAGATAACTTCAAATATATATTTACATTTGAGGATAATATATATTCCGGTGGCTTCGGGGCACTTCTTAATCAAAGACTTGCCGAAATCGATAAGGGTGAAAATATTGTGCATAATTTCAGTTTTCCGGATACTTATGTGGAACATGGCAACAGAGCCTTGCTTTTGCAAAGATACAGGCTTGACGGTGAAAGCTTGGGCGAGGATATATTGAGTATTGTAAAAAATAACGAATAAGATATGCGAATAGATATTTATATAAAGGATAACAGAGGTTTGAGCAGAAGTAAGGCACAGGAGCTTATAGCAAACGGCTGTGTGCTTGTTGACAGCAAACCTGTAAAGAAGCCCTCATACGTTGTGGATGAGGGCTGTAAAATTGAAATTGTAAATCCCGATGCAGTGCTTAAATATGTGAGCAGAGGTGGATATAAGCTTGAAAAAGCCGTTGAAAGCTTTAATATTTCACTTGAAAACAAGTGCTGTATGGATATAGGTGCTTCCACGGGCGGTTTTACGGATTGTATGCTTCAAAACGGTGCAAGCAAGGTATATGCCGTGGACGTGGGTACGTCACAACTTGTTGAAAAGCTTTGCAACGATGGCAGAGTGGTTGTGATGGAAAACACAGATATAAGGAATGTGAAAAAGAGTGACATAGAAGATGAAATAAATTTTATTTCGGTGGATGTTTCTTTTATATCACTTGAAAATATAATGAAAAACATAAGTGAACTTTTGTGCGACAACGGTGAGGCTGTTTTGCTTGTGAAACCTCAGTTTGAGGCGGGCAGGGAGAATGTTTCATCAAACGGAATTGTGCGTGATAAAAGGGTTCACAGAAATGTGATATTGAATGTTGTAAATTCGGCTGCGGATCGCGGTTTAAAGGCAACAAAGCTTGATTATTCACCTATAAAAGGGGGAAACGGAAATATCGAATATCTTTTGTATGTGAGCAAAACGAAGGAAAACACAAATTTGCCCGACAAAAAAAGTGTTGAGGATGTTGTGGAGCTTGCACATAAAAATCTTTGATATTTTATATTTGTAAATATGGAAAAAAAAGAAAAAATGAGGATTGGCTTTGTCACAAATATGGACAAAGACCCCGAACTTAATTTCACTCAAAACTTGATAAGCTGGATAGAACTTCACGGGCATGAGCCTATTATCACGGATGCTATGGCAAAAGCTGTGGGATATAAAAATTCCGTAGACGATGCGGATGAGCTTTATAAAAATTCCGATGCCGTTGTTGTTTTGGGCGGTGACGGTACGATACTCGGTGTGGCAAGAAAGGCTGCGCTTTTCGGTACACCTATAATGGGTATAAATATAGGTACACTCGGTTATCTTGCCGATGTTGAAAAAAATGCAGCCTTTGTTGCTATGGATAGGCTCATACGTGGTGAGTATAAAATTGAAAAACGTATGATGCTCAAAGCTTACGTAAACAGGGGTTATGCCTGTGATGAGCTGAATCTTGCCCTCAATGAGGTGTGTATCACAAACTCCGTTTTTTCAAGAATGATAAAACTCGGTTTGCAGGTGAATGATGATTACATAAACACATTCAGAGCAGACGGTTTAATTGTGGCAACTCCTACGGGTTCAACGGCTTATAATCTTTCGGCGGGCGGGCCTATATTAAAACCCGATACGGAGCTGATGGCAATAACTCATATTTGCCCTCACGCTTTGTATACAAGACCTTTTGTGGTATCGGGCAATGATGTTGTGAAGATAAATATAAAAAGTGACTACAACAATATTCAACTTGCTTTTGACGGACAGAGAAACATACCTGTGCGCAACGGTGACGAGATTATAATTAAAAAGGCTAAATACTATACTCATATCATAAAGACCACAAATTTGAGTTTTTATGACATATTAAGGAGAAAGATGGTAGAAGTCAGGTTTTGAAACGGTGATGGGATATGAAAACAAAACGACAATCCGAAATACTGGAATTGATAAAAAAATATGATATAGACACACAGGAAATGCTTGTGGAGTATCTTACCGAAGCGGGTTTTACGGTTACTCAGGCAACGATTTCAAGAGATATAAGGGAGCTTAAGCTCACCAAGATTGCCACAGCGGACGGCAGACAGAAATATGCCGTGCTCACTCCCGAGGAAATAAAGGTAAATGACAGGCTAAAACGTGTGTTTAGGGATGGTATTGTGTCTATTGACTATTCACACAACATAATTGTAATAAAAACCTTGACGGGTATGGCTATGGCTGTTGCCGCAGCACTTGATTCAATGAACAATGCCGAAATAATGGGTACTATTGCAGGTGATGATACCATATTTTGTGCAATAAAGTCCGACAGAAAAACGGTCAGCATTGTTGAAAAACTTAAGGAAACATTAAATTACAGATAAAGCACGGCTTGTGCTTTATCACGATAAAACAGAGGTGTGTTATGCTTGAAAAATTGTGTGTGAAAAACTTTGCACTTATTGATGAGCTTGAAGTGGATTTCGGCAACGGACTCAACATACTCACGGGTGAAACCGGTGCGGGTAAATCAATAATTATAGGTTCTCTCAATTTTGTGCTCGGTGGCAAGGCAGACAAGGAAATGATAAAAAACGGCTGTGATGCAACAGAGGTTTGCGCCGTTGTTACGGTTGAAAACGAGGCTGTTGCAAAAGCTCTTGAACAGTATGATGTGAATGTTGAAGAGGACGGCTGCGTAATACTCAAAAGAAGCTTTAACATAAACGGTAAATCATCCTGCAAGATAAACGGCAGACCTGCAACTGTGGGTATGATGAGGGATGTATCTGCATATTTGGTGGATATACACGGGCAGCACGACCATCAATCGCTGTTAAATCAAAAAAGACATATAGTGCTTTTGGATAAGCTTTGTGACAGTTCCTTAACGGAAAAATTGGAGGAGCTTTCACCGCTTTTGAGTGAGTACAAAAAAACACTCAAAGAGCTTAAAAGCGTAAACGGCAACGATGAGGAAACAAAGGGGCTTGTGGAACTTTACACTTATCAAGTCGATGAGATAACAATGGCGGCACTCAAAAACGGTGAAGACGAAGAATTGACGGCAAGGCGAAATATGATATCAAACGGTGTGCGACTTAAACAGCTGACGGACGAAGCCCTTGATTATCTTTACAGAAACGATGAGGGAAGTGCTTCGGACGGACTTGCAATGGCAATAAACAATATGCAAACGGTTGTGAGCTTGGATGAGGGTCAAGAAAGTATTCTCGATGATTTGGAAGATGTTTCCGCTTCATTGGAAGCTGCGATTGACAGGGTGAGAGCCTACCATAACAGCATTGAAACCGATACCTCGGAGCTTGATGCTATTGAAACAAGGCTTGACGTGATATATCAACTTAAGAAAAAATACGGCGGCACAATAGAGGATATAAACAGCTACGGCGAAAAAGTCAAAAAGAAGCTGGACTATATATTAAACAGTGAAGAAATTGTTTTGGAACTTTCCAAAAAGAGGGATGAACTTGAGGGCAAAATTAATTCACTTTGCAGTGATATAACAAGGCTCAGAAAAGAAAGAGCCCGTGTTATAGAAAAACAGGTGACGCAAATTTTGCGTGAACTCAGTATGCCAAGCGGCGAGTTTAAAATAAACATAACCAAAAAGGAAAGCTTTGACAGCATGGGCAAA
>CAZUXS010000056.1:0-13178 GCA_964624605.1 uncultured Lachnospiraceae bacterium
TAAAAATGTTCCTTTTCATGGAAATCCCCCTTCTTAAATTTAGGTTATGTTAAATATAGTTTATTTTGCACTATTCCGACACGTACAAATTTAACCTAATAATAGCATACAATATTTTTGCCAATTTGTAAAGCGTTTTTTGTTATTTTTTTGTAAATTTTTAAAGCATAAAAAAAGAACATAACAAAAAACTGCAAAAACCACTGACAATTTAAACAAGCAAATATGCCACCTCTCAGGTGTCCTCGAAACTATATTATGTTTTGATAGCTACATTATACCATACAAATTCGTATTTGAAAAGACTTTTTTTAAATTTTTTTAGCACTTTAAACAACTTTTTTCGTATATCACCGTTTTTTTGTCAACATTTTGTGTATATAGTAGAAATTATAATTTTTAATCAACATATAGTGAATTTCACAATGTGAAAATTCAATAAAAAGATTATTCCCTTTTTGTGCCATTCTCCTAAAGATTTGATTATTAGCGGTATAGGTTTTTACTCATACTTCTCGCATCTTCTCAAATTTATGTAGGGTCTTATGCACCTTGCTTTATCGTTCAGTTCAAAATCCAAGTCCGCAATCAACAGCTGTTCTTTGTCATCGGCTTTTTTCACCACGTTACCATACGGGTCAATGACTATAGACTCGCCGTAAAAATACAGTTTATCCTCTTTCCCCACTCTGTTGCACATGGCTATATACACATTATTTTGCATAGCCTGCACACGCAGCTCCCACTCATACATTTCAACAGGCTCACCCAGCACGTTGGCAGTTGGTATGATAATAAGCTCCGCACCCTTTACGGCACAGGTGCGTATGCTTTCGGGCAGGTGTCTGTCAAAGCAAATCACTATACCCACCCTGCCCATATCGGTATCATACACCTCAAAGCCGCCGTCCGAGGGCGTGTAATAGTCACATTCATAAAAATTCTCTGCCTGCATTATATGCACCATTTTTGATATACCGTCTATTTCACCGTTTCGCTTAAGCATAAAGGAGGCATCGTATGGGAGGTTTTCTTCATTATAATATATATTGATTGATGTGTTTATATTATTCTCACGGACACAATTTTGTATAGTCGTCAGTTCCGCACTTTCGGCGGACATCAAATACCGCTCCGCCGATTTATTCGCATATTGCGGAAAAAAAGGCGAAAGCTGAACCTCGGGGAAGAACACCATGTCACAGCCCGATTTTGCCGCTTTTGTTATATAGTCCAGTGTTTTTTGTAGGTTATAGTCGATACTATCCGACATAGAGATTTGAGCTAAGCCTATTTTTGGCATACACACCACCTGCTTTCCGAGTTTTTTCTTATTAATAATAGGATAGCATAACACACATTATAAGTCAATTATGATATAAAAATAAAAAAGATTGGTATTACCCCTTGACAACCGAGTGAAATAGTGATATGCTGTTCTTATATTTGAATAAAAAAGCCGTAGATTAAGAATAGTAGCCTTTATTTATGTTCACAGAGAGTCGGCGGTGCTGCAAGCCGATAACGGAGATTTTGGTGAATGGACTTATGAGGTCGGCAGGCGAAAAGTCGGATGAAACGGCTTATTAGCTTGGTTGCGGGTTCTCCCGTTATAGAGACAGGATATGAAAGTATCTGTGAATTGGTGGCTAAAAAGGCTTATTTTTTGTATGATAAAAAATCACAACCTTGTCCGATTCGGACAGGGTTGTTTTTGTTTGTACGGGAGTTTTTTTGGTGATTACACGAGTTGAGTTTATATCCTATATGATGGGCATTGGTGATAATTTTAGTTTTTGAAACCTTTTTTTCTATCGCAAAAAAAGGTTTCAAACTTCCAAAAAAATGCTCTTATACGAAATAGTGGGACGCTGTCCCACACCCTGTCCGCTTTTTGAAAAAAGCGGAGCAAAAACTTTTCTATCGGCTTCGCCGAGGATTCGCCGTAGTAAAGCGGTTTAATCCCCGAAAAGCGTTAGCTTTTCGGACGTAAAAGTTTTCGCCTCGCCTTTTTCAAAAGGCGAGTGGGGTGGTGGGGCAAAGCCCCACGGTCTTAAGGAGGTAAAAAAATTATGCGAACATTAAAGACGTTTATACGTGAATTTTCCGGTGATACGGAGACACCCATTACTATATTTTACAAGTATGTGGGTAACGAGCGTGGGTTCCTTTTAGAGAGCCGTGGCGAGGGGAAGAGTAATTATTCGTTCATGGGTAAGAACCCGATGGCTGTGTTAAGTGGTACAACGGAGCTTACTATTGAGGAGAAAGACGGTACTAAGACTGTATATAACGGTAAGCTGCTGGATGGTGTGCGTGAGTATGTGCAAAATATAAAGGTAGATACGGAGCTTAAGGTGGAGTTTGTCGGTGGTGCTGTTGGACTTATTGGCTACGATATAATTAAGCAGTACGAGAAGATACCTGATACAAACAAGGAAGTAATAGGCACACCAACTGTGCATTTAATGGTATTTGACGAGTTTGTTATTTATGACCATATACATGACAAGATAATACTGGTTGCTATGGCTGAGGAGAAGGACAAGGCACAGGCGGAGGCGGTGCTTGACCGAATGGAAAGTGAGATAAAGGCTAGTATACCACCGGAGCATTACAAGTTGCAAGAGTCACCGCATATACAGTTTACGTCTAATATGACACAGGAGAAGTACGAGGGTATAGTTGAAAAGGCTAAGAAGTACATTTATGACGGCGATATATTCCAAGTGGTACTCTCACAGAGGTTGACAGCTAAGACACAGCAGAAGCCTATTGACCTTTACAGAAAACTGCGTGCCATAAACCCGTCACCGTATCTTGTATACTATAACTTTGGGGATTACCAGGTAGCAGGCTCTTCACCTGAGATGCTTGTGGAGCTTAACGGGAATACGGTTAAGACTTGCCCTATTGCCGGCACAAGGAAGCGTGGCAAGAATATTGAGGAGGACTTGGCACTTGCTGCAGGCCTCACAAAAGATCCTAAGGAACAGGCGGAGCATATAATGCTTGTTGACCTTGCCAGAAATGACATAGGCAGGGTATCTAAGATAGGCACTGTTAAGGTAACGGAGTTTATGCAGGTGCATTATTACTCACACGTTATGCATATAGTCAGTCAGGTAGAGGGCGAGAAAAAGGACGATGAGGATGCATTCTCAATACTTTCAACCTTATTACCTGCCGGTACACTCAGTGGTGCGCCTAAGATACGTGCTATGGAGATAATAGAGGAGCTGGAGGAAGAAAAGCGTGGTGCTTACGGCGGCACAATGGGATACTTCAGTTTCAACGGTAATATGGATATGTGTATTACCATCAGAACAATGATAATTAAGGACGGCAATATATATATGCAGGCGGGTGCGGGCATAGTTGCGGACTCTATACCTGCTATGGAGTATGCGGAGAGCCACAACAAGGTACGTGCGCTTGTTAAGACAATAGGAGGTGAGGTTTAATGATAGTTCTTGTTGATAACTACGACAGCTTTACATTTAACCTTTATCAGTACATAGGTGAGTTTGACCCTGATATTCGAGTTTTCAGGAATGATGCCATAGACGGACAGGGAATACTTGATTTAAACCCCGACAGAGTGGTTATATCACCGGGTCCGAAGTCCCCCAAGGAGGCAGGCAACTGCATAGAGATTATAAAGACGGTAAGTGGCAAGATACCGCTTTTGGGTGTGTGCTTGGGACATCAGAGTATAGCCGAGGCGTTTAGTGCTAAGGTAAGCAATGCAAAGGCACTTTTCCACGGCAAGTATTCAATGATGGAGCATAACGGCAAGGGTATATTTGAGGGGATAGAAAGCCCTATGAAGATAGCACGTTATCATAGTTTGGCTGTTGTACCCGATTCAATGCCGGATTGCCTTGAAGTGCTTGCCGATGTGGACGGCGAGATAATGGCTATAAAGCATAAGGATTATGACGTGGTTGGTGTTCAGTTTCACCCCGAGAGTATTAACACGCCCGAGGGTATGAAGCTTATACAGAACTTTATTGAGGGAAAGATATGATACTTGATGATATTGTTGCAAGAAAGAAAATAACACTTGAACAGAGTGACTATAAATTTGATGCAAAAAGGCTGTACAAGGCAATGGAAGAGAACCCCGTTGCGTCATTCTATGATGCAATGGCAAAAGACGGGCTTTCAATCATAGGCGAGGTGAAAAAAGCCTCACCTTCAAGAGGACTTATAAGAGCGGATTTCAAACCTGTTGAGATTGCAGGGGAGTATGCACAATGTGTGGATGCCATTTCCGTTTTAACGGAGGAGCATTATTTCCAAGGCAGTCCGAATTTCATACCTGCTATTCACAGTGAAATTAAGCTTCCTATATTAAGAAAGGATTTTGTTGTGAGCCCTTTGCAGATATTTGAGGCAAGGGAACTCGGTGCTTCAACAATACTCTTGATTGCCGCAGTGCTTAACACAAAGCGTGTGCTTGCGGAGTTTATAAACATAGCAAGAGGTGTAGGCTTTGAGCCTCTTGTGGAAACACATAACAGAGAGGAAATAGAGCTTGCTGTCAGTGCAGGTGCTAAGATAATAGGTATAAACAACAGAAATCTCCACGATTTTTCGGAGGATATATACACAACCGTGCGTTTGCGTGAGCTCGTGCCGAGTGATGCACTTGTGATAAGTGAAAGCTCCATTCACACGGTTGAGGATATAAAGATACTCAAAACGGCTAATATAAACGGTATACTTGTCGGCGAAAGCTTTATGAAGTGCGATAGCATAACAGACAAGGCAAGGGAGTTCAGAGCGGCTTATGAATGATATAAAAATCAAGATTTGCGGACTTAGACGAACCGAAGATGCGGAGTATGTGAACGAGTTTAACGAGATAAAATATGTCGGCTTTGTGTTTGCAAAGAGTAAAAGACAGATTGACATACAAACAGCAAGGGAGATAAAAACACACCTCCGTTCCGATATTAAAACCGTTGGTGTGTTTGCCGACCAAAGTATAGAGGATATACAACACATAGCCGATGAAGTCGGTCTTGATATCTGCCAGTTGCACTCCGACGAAACAAACGAGGATTGCGGCAGAATAAAGCAAACTGTTTGGAAGGCAATAGCCGTTAAAGACGGTGACAGCCTTGCAAAAGCCGAGAAATACACAAATGCAACAGCCTTTGTGCTTGATGCCTACAACGCCAAAGAGCGTGGCGGCACGGGTAAGACTTTCAACTGGGAGGTTGCAACCGCCTTTGCTAAAAAGTACAATACCGTTCTTGCAGGCGGCATAGGCAGTGAAAACATAGTAAAAGCATACAACACCGTGCACCCACAGGTGATTGACTTAAGTTCATCGGTTGAGGAAAACGGTTTTAAAAGCTACAACAAAATAAAAGAATTAATACAAACAATAAGAAAGGAAGAACAAAATGAAATACAGTAAGAATTTTGGCATTTACGGCGGTCAGTATGTACCCGAAACACTTATGAACACACTCAAAACTCTTGAAAAAGAGTTTGAAACCTACTGTGATACCGAGGAATTTAAGAACGACTATGCTTATTATATGAAGCAGTATGTAGGCAGACCATCTATATTATATTATGCAGACAGACTCACAAAGGAGCTTGGCGGCGGAAAGATATATCTTAAGAGAGAAGATTTGAACCACACAGGTGCACACAAAATAAACAATGCCATAGGTCAGGCACTTTTGGCAAAGCACATGGGCAAAACAAAGCTCATAGCCGAAACTGGTGCAGGTCAGCACGGTGTTGCAACAGCAACCGTTGCCGCACTTTTCGGTATGGAATGTGATGTTTACATGGGCGTTGAGGATATCGAAAGACAGAAACTCAATGTATTCCGAATGGAGCTTTTGGGTGCAAGAGTAGTTCCCGTTTCAACAGGCACGGGCACACTTAAGGATGCCACAAACGAGGCTATCAGAACATGGTGTGCAAGAGCAGAAGATACTTTCTATGTAATCGGTTCAGCTATGGGTCCTCACCCCTACCCTACTATGGTAAGAAACTTCCAGAGAATAATAGGTGACGAGGCAAGAAAACAGATACTTGAACTTGAGGGCAGACTTCCAAACAAGGTTTATGCTTGCGTAGGCGGCGGCAGCAATGCTATAGGTATGTTCTATGCTTTCCTTGAAGATAAGGATGTTGAGCTTATAGGTGTTGAAGCGGCAGGCTTGGGACTTGAAACAGGCAAGCACGCCTCAGCGGCTTACGGCGGACACACAGGTGTTCTCCACGGTATGAAATCAAGAATAGTTACAGATGATGACGGTCAGATTTATCCGGTATACTCCATAAGTGCAGGTCTTGACTACCCCGGTTTCGGTCCGGAACACGCATACCTCCACGAAACAGGCAGAGTAAAATATCCTGCTGTAACCGATAAGGAAGCAATCGATGCTTTCCAGCTCCTTTGCCGCACAGAGGGTATTATGCCTGCAATCGAAAGTTCACACGCCATTGCACAGGCTGTAAAGGATGCACCTAACACAAGCAAGGACGATATTATAATTATCAACCTTTCCGGCAGAGGTGACAAGGACGTACACACTGTAGCAAAGTTTTTAGGTAAGGAAATTTGATTGGGAGAGGAGATTTAAAATGAACAGAATAGTTGAAAGATTTAATAAATTAAAGGCTGAAAACAAGAAAGCACTCATACCTTATATTTGTTCGGGCGATCCAAGTGTTGAAGCTTCCGAAAAGCTTGTTTACGCACTTGAAGAAGCGGGCGCAGATGTTATAGAACTCGGTGTGCCTTTCTCAGACCCACTTGCAGACGGCCCTGTTATACAGGGTGCGGCACTCAGGTCACTCAATGCAGGCTTCAAAATCAAAAATGTGTTTGACATCGTAAGAAACGTGCGTAAAAACAGCGAAATTCCTCTTGTTGTTATGGTTTATTTCAGCACAATAATGAACTACGGCTGCCGGAAATTCATAGATGACTGTGTAGACTCGGGACTTGACGGACTTATCGTTCCCGACCTCCCATACGAGGAATACGACGACCTTAAGCCAATCGTAGATAAAACAGACCTTTGCATGATTCCTCTCATTGCAATCACATCAGAGGACAGAATACCTATGCTTGTTGAGGGCAGCAAGGGCTTTATATACTGCGTATCCTCTCTCGGCGTAACAGGTGAAAGAAAGGAATTTGACAACAGAGTTGATAACTTTGTTGCAAAGGTAAAAGCTGCAACAGACACACCTGCGTGCATAGGTTTCGGTATAGCAACACACGAGGATGTTGAAAGATTCAATAAAATCGCAGACGGTTGCATCGTAGGCTCAGCAATTGTAAGAAAGATATTTGAAAGCAATATGAATATCGAAGAAATCAAGAATTTTGTAAGCGGTTTGAAATAATATACAAACTAACGGGAGCATATAAAAATTGCTCCCGTTTCCAATGTGTAAATTTACATTTTAGTATCACTCGAAAATTTATCAAAAAAACAACAAACCTAATTGACATTAAGTCAAAAATATGTTATCATAAAGGCAACAAGAGGGACTCCCTTGCGGTTGTCCCTGCGAAAGCCTTTGGCTCTTAATTTAATATTTTAATTAAAAAAAGTAACTGTCCGGACTTTTCCAGAGTGGGCAGTTATTTTTTTGACCATTTATGATAACCATGATAATGATTAAGCATAGCATAAATTCATATAAATCCATGATTTATCATTCCTCCTTGCAATTATGCCTCTTTATGTATATTTATAAAGAGCCAAAAGCCAAAGAGACTAGTCAAGCACAACCGCCGGAAGCTCTGCTTGTTGGTTTCGGTTTCCCTACACGTGTTTATTTTATCATAACATGTCATATTTTTCAAGTTACGCTTTTGTTACAAATTACTTCGGTAAATTTATCAAAAAAACATCAAACACAATTGACATTCAGCTTAAAATATGTTATTATAAAAACAACAAGAGGGACTCCCTTGCGGTTGTCCCTGCGAAAGCCTTTGGCTCTTAATTTATTTGATTAAGATAACTGCCTTAAACTTTGCGAGAGTCGGGGCAGTTATTTTTTTAGACTAATTATAGTAACCATGATGATGAACAATATTAAAATCAATTCATATACATTCATGATTTATCAATCCTCCTTGCAATTATGCCTCTTATATGTACTTACACAAAGAGCCAAAAGCCAAAGAGACTAGTCAAGCACAACCGCCGGAAGCTCTGCTTGTTGGTTTCGGTTTCCCTACACGTGTTTATTTTATCATAACATGTCATATTTTTCAAGTTACGCTTTTGTTACAAATTACTTCGGTAAATTTATCAAAAAAACATCAAACACAATTGACATTCAGCTTAAAATATGTTATTATAAAAACAACAAGAGGGACTCCCTTGCGGTTGTCCCTGCGAAAGCCTTTGGCTCTTAATTAATTATGTTATTAAAAAAGTAGCTGCCTAAACTTTGCTAGAGTGGGGCAGTTATTTTTTTTGACCGTTTATGATAACCATGATAATGATTAAGCATAGCATAAATTCATATAAACCCATGATTTATCATTCCTCCTTGCAATTATGCCTCTTTATGTATATTTATAAAGAGCCAAAAGCCAAAGAGACTAGTCAAGCACAACCGCCGGAAGCTCTGCTTGTTGGTTTCGGTTTCCCTACACGTGTTTATTTTATCATAACATGTCATATTTTTCAAGTTACGCTTTTGTTACAAATTACTTCGGTAAATTTATCAAAAAAACATCAAACACAATTGACATTCAGCTTAAAATATGTTATTATAAAAACAACAAGAGGGACTCCCTTGCGGTTGTCCCTGCGAAAGCCTTTGGCTCTAAGTTAATAGTTAATTAAAATAGCTGCCTCCAACTTTGCTAGAGTATATAGGGCAGTTATTTTTTTATATTAAGCACGATAACCATAATTATAATTATAATTAAAGTTAACATGAACTCATATAATCCCATGGCATCAATCCTCCTTGGTGTGCCTCTTTATGTAATTCACAAAGAGCCAAAAGCCAAGAGGCGAGTCAGGGTACAACCGCCGGAAGCTCTGCTTGTTGGTTTCGGTTTCCCTACACATCATCATTTTATCATAATGTGTCATATTTTTCAAGTTACGCTTTTGTTACAAAAAAATCATCAAAAAAATTATTAAAATTTCGCTTGCACAACTTGAGAAAAAGGTGTATACTATAGTAAACGAAATGATATGTTGCAAAACATTGACAACAAATAAAATCCCTCGGACCGGTACTCCGAGGGATTTTGCCGTCTTTATAAAAGACTGTTATTCGGGCTTGTTTTCCGTATTGTTTCTGTCAAACCACTTGCCTATGTAGCGGTTTACAATAAAACCAACTATATTAGCCAACACAGAAACCAAAAACGAAATAATATATTGTCGCAAAACAATCTCCTCCTTTCTGTTGTCGGAGTGAGATTTGACAACATAGTTATGATATCATAATGTGTCATATTTTTCAAGTTACGCTTTTTTTACAAATCCCCATCGGGTAAAAAAAGAGCCGCCGCAGCGACTCTCTTTTTGTTTGTTTTAGTTATTACAACCTATTATCAAAATTAAAATTCAACATCAGTACCAACAGTCAAAGCTGTGATTTTTGTCTGAGTTGTGCCACTTGTGAGCATAATCTGCTCTGTTTCATAATAGGTAATGCTTACTTCCGGTTTTGTGTAATTTTTCATTTTCATATCCTCCTATTATTCAACTGTGAATGATTCTGCTGCTGCATTGCCGTTTGCACCTACAAGCTTAACAGCATATAAGTAAGGTACGCCGAGCTTTTCCTGAGCATTGATTGTTTCTCCGTTGATTTCAACGTTTTGGTAAACTGTGTTTGTTTTCTTTGTGCCAACCTGAGTTGTACCAACCTTTATTGTAACAGAGTCTGCATCAAGGCTGCTAACAGCTGCGATAAGGTATGTATCATTGCCTGCTACATAAACAGCGTTGCCGTTAGCAAGCTTCTTGAAACCATCTGCCTGTTCTTCTTCATCCTTTGTTGTAACGGAAATCTTGTAAACAAATGCATTCTGCTGATTGTAAGCAAAGAAGTAAGCCTTACCATCTGCCTTTAATGTATATGTCATTTCTTCAAGGTCAGCCTTACTTGAAGCTGTGCTTCCGAGATCGGTGAAAGTTGAGAAATCTTCTGTAACTCTTATTGTATAAGGAATACCATTGCCCTTAACTATAAGGCTGACAGTATCACCCTTCTTACCATCATATATGATAGAGTTGTCTTTTACATCCTTATCATAATCAGGTGCTTCTGTAAGTTCTTTTTTATTCAACTTTACACAACCTGTGAATGTTTCATCACCGAATGTTTTATCTTCCGTTTTTGACTGATTAAAACTTGCAGTCAATCCATCACCTATTGTGAAAGCGGTGTTAGAAGAGAAAGAGCCTAAATCTGACATAGTATAGCTTGTAGTTCCTGCAAATGCGAATACACTACCGAGTGCCACGGTAGCACCAACAACAGCTGTTGCTACCAAAGTTTTTAAAAATGTTTTTCTCATTTTAAATTTCCTCCCTAAGATAAAATTTTGTATTATCCCCGTATTATATTTTTTAAGAAAAGCACTCCCCACCCTCGGATTTAAAACAAACAAAAAAATCCGATAAACAATGTAAAATATCTTTCTTGAAAAATCAAACGGTTGGAAGTTTATAACCGTTGCAAAGTATAGGTTGTGCCGATTTTGAAAATACAAAGAAAATTTATATTTTTTTAATAAATTTTTAAAAAACCATTGACAAATTAACGAAAATATCATAAAATTACAATATATTTATGTGAAGTTTATCAACCGTCATAACCTATACTTTGCGACGACTCGTCGCAATGGGTCCGTATGTGCCGATTGATGTGCGTCACATTCTATAATATGCCGTCTTTGCGTGCATATCGGCTGAGCATACCAAGTAAGGTTTGTTTGTTTTTCTTACGAAGCTTCCCGAATACGTGACGGCAAACAATCATAATTCTATTCTTTAATAAGGGGGAAGACAAAAATGAGAAAAACATTTTTAAAGACTTTGGTAGCTACAGCTGTTGTTGGTGCTACCGTTGCACTTAGCAGTGCATTTGCATTTGCCGGAACAGTTATTGATTCTTGGACAGCAAATGATTTAACAACAGGAACAATGACACAATCATCACTTGATCTTGGCAAAAACTTTACTTTTAGCCCAGTAGTTAGCAGTGGTACTATTAAATCTAAAGTCAATGCAAATAGCAAAATATTCACAGATGGTACTGAATTCACACAAAGATTACAGCTTGGTGGTAGATCTACTTTAAGCAAAAATTCAGGTGTATTCACATTTGTAGCTCCATCTGATGGTACTTTGACTATCTATGCTGTAACAGGTACTAACGATGATCCTAGAACTATTGAATTGTATGATGCTGATGGTAAGGATTTAAAGACTTGGACATCAGGTCCTATTGAAGATGCTACTACTTATGATTATGAGCCATTTACTTATACAACTATTGAATCAGGTAAAACTTACCAGATTGCAAGCACAGGTGCTGCTGTAAACTACTATGGTATGACATTCACATCAAATGATGGTGAAGACGAAGACCCATTCAAGACAGTTACAAACGGTGCTGTTTATGTAACAGACTCAGACACTTACGTAATCGCAGGTGTTAGCAAGGAAGATGTTACAACAGCTAACGGCGTTACAGTAACAATCGGTAAGACAGGTGTTGATGCAGGTACAACAGTTTACAAGAATGTTGTTATCGGTGATGAAACAATCACAAACACACAGGTTGGTGCAGACTACATCGTTGCAATCAAGGTTGCAGGTGCTAACAAGGATGCCAGAGTTGAAAGCTTTACAGTTACAGCTAAATAATTAGGGGAGGTATATTGAATATGAAGACATATAACAAACCGGAAGTTAATATTACATATTATGAAACAGAGGATTCCATCATGATCACAAGTGGTGTAACACAGGAAAGTGATGCAATCAAATCAGTTGATTTCTCATCAATAGAATTCTAATTTTGGTTTTCATAAAAAACAAACAAAAAAAGAGCCGCAGTTGCGGTTCTTTTTTTGCCTGTAAATCACGCCAAGTTATTCACTTGGTATAAAAAAATAACTGCCCCGCACAACTCTGACAAAGTTAGAGGCAGATATTTTTTAATTAAAATTAAAACTTAGAGCCAAAAGCTTTCGCAGGGACAACCGCAAGGGAGTCCCTCTCGTTGCTTTTATAGTAACATATTTTTTTGCAAACGTCAATCAATTTGATATTTTTTTGATAAATCATTTGTAACATAACCGTAACTTGCAAAATATGTAAATTTATGCTAAACTGAATTTGCCTAGGAAATATCCGAAGCCGACAAGCAGAGCTTCCGGCGGTTGTTCTTGACTAGCCTCTTTGGCTTTTGGCTCTTTGTAAATATACATAAAAGAGGCATAATTGCAAGGAGGATTGATAAATCATGGGATTGTATGATTTTCTTTTGTGTTTAATCATTATCATGGTTATCATAAACGGTCAAAAAAAATAACTGCCCACTCTGACAAAGTTAACGGCAGCTATTTTTAACAAAACTTAAAATTTAGAGCCAAAGGCTTTCGCAGGGACGACCGCAAGGGAGTCCCTCTTGTTGTTTTTATAGTAACACATTTTTTAATGAATGTCAATCGGCTTTAATATTTTTTTGATAAATTATTTGTAACATAACCGTAACTTGAAAAATATGTCAATTTATGCTAAACTGAAACTGCCTAGGAGAAATCCGAAGCCGACAAGCAGAGCTTCCGGCGGTTGTTCTTGACTAGCCTCTTTGGCTTTTGGCTCTTTGTAAATATACATAAAAGAGGCATAATTGCAAGGAGGATTGATAAATCATGGGATTGTATGATTTTCTTTTGTGTTTAATCATTATCATGGTTATCATAAACGGTCAAAAAAAATAACTGCCCACTCTGACAAAGTTAACGGCAGCTATTTTTAACAAAACTTAAAATTTAGAGCCAAAGGCTTTCGCAGGGACGACCGCAAGGGAGTCCCTCTTGTTGTTTTTATAGTAACATATTTTTTTGCAAATGTCAATCGGCTTTAATATTTTTTTGATAAATTATTTGTAACATAACCGTAACTTGAAAAATA